>JAJYCN010000266.1 GCA_021778335.1 Acidobacteriota bacterium
CATGGGCGACGCCGTGGCGGGCCTTGCCGGCGGCGTGCTCCGCGGAGAAGCGGCACGGGCGAACGCCGCGCCGCCGCCCCGAGGCGCCGTACACTCGGCCGAAATCGAATACGCGCTCGGCAACCTTTCCACGAACAAGGTTTACGACTGGACGCAGGACGACTACAAAATCTCCAAGCTGATGGAAGCCTACTTCGCAAACTTCATCCAGCACGGGGATCCGAACGGCGAAGGTCTGCCGAAGTGGCCGGCGCTCTCCGCCGATGGCTCAGGCGATGTGATGCGGATCAACGTGGAATCCGGCACAGTCCCCCAATGGGACCGCGCGCAGAAGATGTATCTCGATAAGCTGGCTCACCCGGACAGCCACTGACCCCGATTTATCGCGCCGGCGGAATGACGTATCCCCGGCGCGCCAGAACGGTCGCGTGCGGATATTGGGAGTGCACGGCGCGAGTAAGTGTCACTTCAACCTTCCGCTCCTGGCCCGGCTTGCCCGCCGGCATCGGATAGTAGATTTCATAGCGCCGTCGCAGCCGCTGCATCATTTCTCGAAAGGCGGCGCCCGGGTCCCCTTGCGATTTGATCACGTCCCCGCCGGTGGCTTGCGCGATGTGGCCGGCGCCGGCGTGAAGCGCCAGCGCGAGCGGGTTTGTCACCATGACGCCTGTGTTGAGCGCGGCGCTCACCGCGGACCGCACGATCACCTCGCACACCGTCGCGTCCGACTCCCAGGCGTCGACAATCACAGGGTGCTCGCGGCGCGTCCTGGCGCCGTAGTTGTCCGTTATCACGACGATTGCACGCCTGCGCCCCGACGGCTTCTCGCCGCGAAAATACAGCGCCGCCGCGTCCACGGCGGACACAATGAACGTCCCGCCCCCGAACTTCAGACTGAGCACCTTTTCGGGAATCGCCCGCGCCGCCGCGTCCAGATCCGAGGTAAACGGCTCAACCGTTCGCGTCCTGGTGTTGAACACCATCACGGCGACACGGTCCCCGGGCTTCAGCGCCGTAAAAGCCAGCTTTGCCGCCGAAGCGATCTTCTCGACGTTGCCAGACATGCTGCCGCTGATGTCGAACAGCAGGATGACGTCCAGCGGCGCCTCGCTTTGACCGAAATGAGTGATCGTCTGTGGCGACTTGTTGTCGAGCACGCGAAAATCGCTCCGCGTGAACCCGTCCAGCACACGGGCGCCGTCTACAACTTCGGCATCGATGTGGACCAGCGATACGCCAGAGCGGAATGATGGCGTGCTCTGGCCGCACATTAGCGCCGCCGCGCAGCAAAACAACGAACTGGCGCGAAGCCGCATCAACGGTTCAGCGTGCGATTGAGAACGGCGGCGAGACGGTAACCCGCCACAGCCACTCGCTGCCCGGCGACGGCGAGCGCGACACGGCGGTATTCGGGGGAAACTTCCAGGCCCGAGACGCGCGTCCTGGCGTACGCGAGGCCTGGGTACACAACCGCCACGTCCAGTTGCGCGCCTTCGGCCTGCCAGCCGCGCTCGCGGCTCTTGCCCTTGACGGGTGGCGTGGCCGCGGCCAGTCCCTCGGCCAACTGCTTGATCGCCGCCGGCGAGTCGTCAAAGCCGAGTAAGTCGTCCCAGAAGGCGTGCAGGTTGTGGTCCGCGGCAGCCAGGCGCACGCGGTTGCCGCCGGCGTCGTTTTCCATCCGGCCATCCGGCCCCGGCGTGTAGCGGCTCGCGCAGTGCAACGGCTGATGAATATCGCCAATAAGGTGCATTAACCACCCAAGCGCCCAGGCGCGCGCCGCCGCCGGCTTGGACCGGCTCGACAGAATCGTCTGCATGGCGCGAATCTGCGTAACCACGTTCGGCGCCTCCCGCCAGGAAGGATTCAGCGAATCGTCGATGTGGACGTTGGCGAACTCCCCGGTGATCGGCTCATCGACGTAGTGCCAGTTCTGATGACGGAAGTGATCGGGCGCTTCCGTGGATGGCGGCGCCTCGCGGGGTTCGTTGTGATACGCCGGGTCCGAGCGGATCTCGTCGGCCCACGTGGAGGCGTGCAGAAACGCCGCCAGCGGCCGGTCGGCGGTTGGCACGTCGCGCACCCAACGCGGATAGTCGGGATGCGATTGCAGAAGCGTGTCGACGCGGGCGCGCACCTGCGGGGAAAGATGCGAATAAGCGATGTAGGCTATGGTTCGGTGTCCTGCGGCGTTCCAGGCCTCGAGCGAGGCGCACACGAATAGCGCGACGAACAGACGAGAGATCCTCACCCTTCGAAGATAACGGAAGCGTGACGGTCAGGAGCGCAGAAAATTCCCGAGCCGCTCCATGGCGGGCTCGAGGATCGTCCGCTCGGAGGCGTAGCAAATTCGCACGGAACCCTCGCCGCCGTTGCCGAACGCGACGCCGGGCGCAAGCCCGACGCGAGTCTGGCGCAGAAGGCGCTCGCAGAAGCCGTAGGAATCCGTCAGTCCTTCGATGCGAGGGAAAAGATAGAAGGCGCCATCTGGCTCCGGCACGGTGACTCCGGGCATGCCGCGCAGCGCGTCGAGGCAGAAATCGCGGTTCGCCCGCAGCGTGGCAACCATCTTCGCGATCTCCTCTTCGCCTTCGGCCAGCGCCGTTTCAGCAGCCCGTTGCACGAAGGCGGCGGGGCACGACACTTCGAATTCGTTCAATCTTGCGGCGCGCTGCGCGAACTCCGCCGGCGCGACGATCCAGCCCAGGCGCCAACCCGTCATGCAGTACGCCTTCGAAAACGACTGGATGACGATCACCGCGTCTTCGCGCGAGGCCAACCGCAGAATCGACGGCGCGGGCTTTTCTTCGAGATAATACAGCCGCTCATAAACTTCGTCGGCCATGAGCCATAGCCGGTGACGCCGGGCGAATTCGAGCAACCGGCGCTGCTCGTCGACCGTCGCTACCCAACCCAGCGGATTCGAAGGTGACGTATAGATCAGAAGCCGTGTGCGTGGCGTGACCGCCGCTTCGAGCGCCTCGAAGTCCACGCGATAACGCCCGCCTTCGAGCGGCATCGCTATCTCAATCGGCTTCGCGTTAGACAAAGCAACATTTGCCGCCCCGTTGGGCCATGCCGGCGTCAGCACCAGCGCTTCATCGCCAGGGTCGAGCGTGCAGCGTATCGCCAGATGCAAAGCCTGCACGCCGGAAGCCGTCAACACGATCTCCGTCGCCGGGTCCAGATTCACTTGCTGCATCGCCGCGTAGTAGCGGGCGATCGCGCGGCGCGTGGAAGGCAGGCCCGCATTTTCCGTGTAGAACGTGTAGCCGTCCGCCATGGCCTGCTGCGCCGCCCGCTTGATGTAATCCGGCGTGGGAAGGTTCGACTCGCCGAAATACAGGCGCAGCACGCCGTCCATCGACATGGCGATCTCCGCCAGTTCACGAATGCGCGAATGTTGGATCGAGGCCGCCGAGGAGGCAACGCTGACAGTACGGGCCGGCGCGGAGGGCATGAAATTTCAGGATAGCGGGCGCGGCCGCCGCAAAGGCGCCGGGGCCTCTTCAGGCTCGCGATACGAGGCGTGCAGCACCGCGTCGGCTATATGCAGGACGGCTTTCATCGGCGTCACATCATGCACGCGCACAATATGCGCCCCACCGAGAATCGCCGCTGTCACCGCGGCAGCCGTGGCGTAGGCCGTCTCAATTTCCGTCGCCTGCGCGAGAAACGATTTTCGCGACGGACCAACCAGAATCGGAACATCGAGTCCGGCCAGTTCCGGCAGACGCGCGAGAATCTCGGTGTTCTGCTCCTTCCGCTTTCCGAAGCCGATACCGGGATCGACCACCAGGCTCGAACGCGGAATGCCGCCGCGCACGGCGCGATGAACACAGGCATCGAGGTCCAGCCGAATCGCGCCCATCACGTCCTTTAGCGGGGGCAGCTTCGCCCAGGTCTCCGGCGTACCGCGCATATGGTTCAGCACGATGCCGCCGTTCCCATTGGCGACCGTGCGCGCCAATTGCGGGTCGAACGTGAGCGCGCTCGGGTCGTTAATGATTTCGACGCCCATCTCCAGCGCCTTCGCCGCCACGCCGGACTTGTAAGTATCCACCGAGACGGGAATGGACAGCTTATCTCGCAGCCGTTTCAGTACCGGAACGAGACGGCGCAATTCCTCGGCTTCCGAGATGCGCGCCGATCCCGGCCGCGTGGACTCCGCCCCGACGTCGAGGATGTCCGCGCCCTGCTCTTCGAGTTCGATCGCGCGCGCAAAAGCCCGGTCCGGATCGTTGAACTTGCCTCCGTCGGAGAACGAATCCGGCGTGACGTTGAGCACCGCCATCAGCAGCGTCCGCTCGCCGAGCAGCAGCGTGCGCCGGCCCAGCCGCCACTCGAAACGCTTGCGGATCATTGCGGGCTCCCGACCAGAACCCGTTTCCACTTGCGGCCCACGCGCACAGTGAGTGGCGAAGTGTATCCGGCAAGCACCAGCGATGTGCACCGCTGTCCGTTCACTTCCACCGCGCCAGCCTTCAGCAGCCGTTCGGCGTCGGTGCGCGAACCCGCCAGCGATGCGCCCAGCAGCAGGCGCACCGTGCGAATCCCTTCGGGCGATAGCGCCTCCGCCGGCAGCGGAACTTCTTCGATATCCTCCGGCACCGAACCCTGGCGCACTTCGCGGTCGAAATCCTCGCGGGCGCGCGCCGCGGCTTCCTCGCCGTGGAAATCGGCCACGATCCGCCGCGCCAACTCGAGCTTCACGCCCATCGGCTCCTGCGATTTCATGGCCGCAATTTCGTCGAGGCTCGCATCGGTAAGCAGTTCCCAGTAACGCCACATCAGCGCGTCGGAAACGCTCATCACCTTGCCGAACATGATCTTCGGCGCTTCGGTGATGCCGATGTAATTGCCCTTCGACTTCGACATCTTCTCGACGCCGTCAAGCCCTTCGAGCAGCGGCGTCGTCAGAACAATCTGCGGCAACTGGCCGTAGTCGCGCTGCAGTTCGCGCCCCACGAGAAGGTTGAATTTCTGGTCGGTCCCGCCCAACTCGACGTCGCAGCCAAGCGCCACCGAGTCGTAGCCCTGCACCAGCGGATACAGCAGTTCATGAACGCTGATCGGCGTGCCTTCGCGGTAGCGTTTGGAGAAATCCTCGCGCTCGAGCAACCGCGCCACCGTGTAGTGCGAAGCCAGCCGCACCGTGTCTTCAAATTTGAACTTGTCGAACCACTCGCTGTTGAAGCGGATCTCGGTCTTGTCCGGATCGAGAAGACGAAACACCTGCGCGCGATACGTTTCGGCGTTTTCCAAAATCTGCTCGCGTGTCAGCGGAGGACGCGTAATGTTGCGGCCGGTCGGATCGCCGATCATGCCGGTCATGTCGCCGATGAGGAAAATCACCTGATGGCCGAGATCCTGAAAATGCTTCAGCTTCCGCAGCAGAACCGTGTGGCCAAGATGAAGATCGGGCGCGGTCGGGTCAAAGCCCGCCTTCACACGCAGCGGGCGGCCGGCCTTCGCAGCCTGCGCGAGGCGCTCGCGCAGATCTTCCTCACGGATGATTTCGGCGGCGCCCTTGGCGATATATTGCAACTGTTCGTCGAGGGTCACTTCTCTTTATTAGACCGCATCGGCGCCGGGCGCCGTGGATAATGTTACTCATGCGCAAACTCCTGCTTGCAATAGCGCTTTGCGGCTTCGCCCGCGCGCAGAGTCCGATCTACGATCAGTTCTTTGACCAGTGTTACTTCCGCTATCAGCCCACCGCCGGCACCTCGGCCGGCTTTCATCAATACGACACCGAACTCGAAGACTTCTCCACATCGACGCGCGCCGCCCGGATCCGATCGCTCGAACACTTCGAGCAGCAGTTCTCGCGCCTCCCCGATACGATCGACCGCGATCTCGTGCTGGGAACCATCCGCTCCGAACTCCTTGACCTAAACAACATTCGAGGCTGGGAGAAGAACCCGGACGAATACTCGGGCCTGGCAACCAACGCGATCTATGTCCTCATCAGCCGCAACTTCGCGCCTCCGGCCGAGCGCATGAAGTCCGTGATCGCGCGTGAGAAGAAAATTCCCGCAATGCTTGCCGAGGCGCGCACCAATCTCCGCAACCCTCCGCGCGTGTACACCGAGGTAGCGCTCGAACAGTTGCCCGGCATCGAGAACTTCTTCCGCTCCGATGTGCCGAAGGCGCTGGCCGCGGTGCCGCAGGGCGCGCTGCGCGGCGAGTTCACCGCCTCGAATCAAGCCGTCATCGACGCGCTCGTCGCCTACGAGAAGTACCTCAAAACCGGCGTGCTTCCCGCCTCCACCGGCGACTTCCGCATCGGCTCCGATAACTTCCGCAAGAAACTCCTCTACGACGAAATGGTCGACACGCCGCTTCCGAAGTTACTCAAGATCGGCTACGCCAACCTGCGCGAGATCCAGCGCGCGATGACCGTGGCCGCGGCGAAGATCGACCCTCACCGCGACGCCTCCGCGATTCTCCAGGACCTCCTGAAGGACCACCCTTCGCCGAACGACTTACTCAGCAGCGTCGCGGCAACCCTGGGCGGTTTGCGCTCTTTCATCGAGCAGCATCACATCGTCACCGTCCCCTCGCCGGTGATGCCGAAAGTAGAGAACACCCCGCCGTTCATGCGCGCCCTCACCACCGCTTCGATGGACACTCCCGGACCGTACGAGCGCGTCGCGACGGAAGCCTACTTCAACGTCACCCCGCCGGAACCGGATTGGCCGAAGGAACGCATCGAAGAGCACATGGAGTCCTTCAGCCGCGCGCAGCTAAGCAATCTCGCCGCGCATGAAGCGTTCCCCGGCCACTACGTGCAGTTCCTCTGGGCCCCGATGGCGCCCTCGAAAACGCGCCGCCTGCTGGGCGCGGGAACCAACGCCGAAGGTTGGGCGCACTACTGCGAGCAGATGATGCTCGATGAAGGCTACGGCAACGGCGACCCGAAATTGCGCCTGGCGCAGATCGACGACGCTCTGCTTCGCAACGCCCGTTACATCGTCGGCATCGAGATGCACACCGGCCACATGAGCTTCGACCAGGGCGTTCAGTTCTTCATGCGCGAAGCCCACACTACGAAAGAACTGGCGCTGGTGGAGACCAAGCGCGGCACCTCGGACCCGACCTATCTCATGTACACGCTCGGCAAACTCGAAATCCTCAAGTTGCGCGCCGGCTACAAGGCCCAAAAAGGCGCTGCCTTCAAGCTCGAAGACTTTCACAACGCCTTCCTGAAACAGGGCTTCCCGCCGATCCCTCTGGTTCGCCGCGCCCTGCTCGGCGACGACAGCCCGGCGCTCTGACAAAGGATTGTGCTGTCAGCCGGTCACGCCGCGCCGGGGAATCGCCTCGAGCGCGCCTGAATCGGCAAGCGTGGACGAGTCCCCGGCCGGCTCGCCAAGAAAATGGGACCGGATCAGCCTCCGGACAATTTTCCCGCTTTGCGTTTTGGGCAGCGCCAGCACTTCGTAGATCGCCTCAGGCCGGAACGCCGGGCCAAGCGAATGCCCCACACACTGCATCAATTCCGCCGCCGAAAACTCCGCTCCCGGCTTCATCGCCACAAACGCGATGATCGCCTCGCCCTTCACCGCATCCGGCACGCCGATCACCGCCGCCTCCGCCGCGCCCGGATGCTCGAGCAGCGCCGTCTCCACCTCCGCCGGGCCGATCTTTCGCCCCGCCACGTTCATCGCCTCATCCGAACGGCCGTGCAGGAACCACTGCCCGTCTTCATCCACTCTCGCCCAGTCGCCGTGCCACCACCACCCCGGAAAGCGCGACCAATACGCTTCCAGGTACCGCCTCGCATCGCCCCAAACCCCGCGCGTCATCGACGGCGTCGGGCGTTGGCAAACCAAGTGTCCCGGCCGCCCGCGCACCGGCCGTCCCTCCTCGTCCACCGTTTCCACCACCATGCCCGGCGCCGGCCCACCGAGCGAACAAACCTTCAACGGCTGCACGGGCAGAGGCAGAAGAAAGCAGCCGATGATCTCTGTTCCGCCGCTGATGTTGAGAATCGGGCAGCGCCTCTTGCCGACATTTGCAGAAAACCAACGGTACGACGTCTCATCCCACGGCTCGCCGGTCGAACCCAGCAACCGCAGCGACGCCATCGGGTACAGCTCGGCCGAATCGCTATGCATCAACACGCGGATCGCAGTCGGCGACACGCCGAATGTAGTCACCCGCTGGCGCTCGATAAGACGCCACAGACGGTCCGGCCCGGGGTAGTCCGGCGCGCCGTCGTACATCACAATCGTCCCGCCGAAGTTGTGGTTTCCCAGCACCGCCCACGGACCCATCATCCATCCGATGTCCGACAGCCAGAAGAACCGGTCCGCGGGCTGATGATCGAAAGCAAGCCAAACTTCTTTCGCCGGCTGGATCAGCGCGCCGGGGC
>JAJYCN010000267.1 GCA_021778335.1 Acidobacteriota bacterium
ATGCCGTCCCTCAGATCGGGGCGGTGCTGGTTCCGCTGAATTACCGCCTGACCGCGGCCGATTTTTCGTATCTGATTCAACACAGCGGATCGCGCGTGGTGTGCGCGCACTCCGGCTACCTGGAAGCGATCGACTCGATACGCGGCGAAATCCCCGGAGTGGAGAAGTTTGTCGCCCTGGAAGGGACGCGGGATGGTTGGCTCGACTATGAACAAGCGATCGCGGCGGCGCCTCCGGAATTCGACCGGCCGGACATCAACGAGACGGACTTACTGACGATCAATTACACCAGCGGAACCACGTCGCGGCCGAAAGGGGTGATGATTACCCATCGCAACGCGTACATGAATGTTGTAGGTACGCTGCTCCATTTTGCGATGAACCCGGCAGACCGCTATTTGTGGACGTTGCCGATGTTTCACGCCAACGGTTGGACATTCGTGTGGACCGTCACCGCGGCCGGCGCGGCGCATATCTGTCTGCGGAAAGTAGAAGTGGAGGCTGTCTTTCGACTGACCGGCGAGGAATCCATTACCGCCCTCTGCGCCGCGCCCACAGTTCTGATCGCGCTGGCCAACGCTAGCGAGGAAGCGCGGCGCCATGCCCGCCGGGGAGTCCGCGTCATGACTGCCGGCGCGGCGCCGGCGGCGGCTACGATCGGGCGGATCGAAGGAGGGCTTGGCTGGGAAGTGACGCACAGCTACGGCATGACGGAAACCTCGCCATTCATCTTAGTCTGCGAGCCGCGCCCCGAACACAAGGCGTTGTCACAGGAGGAACTGGCAACGGTCAAAGCGCGACAGGGCGTGGAACTCATTACGTCCGGCGAGGTTCGAGTCGCGGATTCCGAGGGGCGCGAGGCGCCGCACGACGGTGAGACGGTGGGTGAGATTCAGGCGCGCGGCAATGTGGTGATGCAGGGATATTTCCGGGATCCGGAGGCGACGGCCTCGGCCTTAAGCGACGGATGGATGCATACCGGAGACGCCGCCGTGGTTCATCCCGATGGCTATGTCGAGATTCGCGACCGGCTGAAGGACGTGATCATCAGCGGCGGCGAGAATATTTCGTCGATCGAAGTCGAGAGCGTCCTATTAACTCACCCGGCCGTGCGCGAGGCCGCCGTGGTGGGCATGCCTCATGAAAAATGGGGGGAAGCTCCGCACGCGTTCGTGGTTCTACAGAACGGGATGAAGCTGAACGAGAGCGAGCTACGCGAATTTGCCCGCGCGAAGATGGCCCATTTCAAGGTGCCGGCGGCGTTTACGATTCTTTCCGAGCTGCCCAAGACTGCGACAGGCAAGATTCAGAAATACGTGCTGCGTGGCGGGCGGGCGGGCATCGGTCGCCAGTAAGAGCGGCGGGGTGGAAGGTCTCGGCGTGGTAGGGGTGGACGCTCCCTTGCGGTCGCGGCTCGGTTTTTTGCGTAACGGGGAGGCGGGTGGTTACACATCCGGTTGTCGAGCGCGGAGATAGCGCGGACAATCATCGGCTAAGGAGAAGACGAAATGGCAAAGACGAGTGCGACGGGTTATTTGAACAGGCGGGAGGACGGGGTTTTCCGGTTTTTGGGATTACCGACGGTGATGCGGGCGACGTCGGAAGAGACGAACGGCGCATTCGGGTTGCTGGAGCACCTGGAGATGCCGGTGGGGTTTGCGTCGCCGTATCACACGCATCACCGGGAGGACGAGTCGTTCTATGTGCTCGACGGGGAGATGGCGTTTGTGTGCGGGGGCGAGTGGAGGAAGGCGGGTCCGGGGACGTTTGTGTATGGGCCGCGGGATATCGCGCATGGGTTTCAGGTGATCGGCAACGTGCCGGCACGGATGTTGCCGATGTGCACGCCGGGAGGGTTTGAGGGATTCGTGATCGCGCAGAAGACACGGATCGAGGAGCCGCCGTCGCCGCCGGACATGGGACGGCTGATGACGCTGGCGGCGGAATATGGGATTGACATTCACGGGCCGCTGCCGGCGATGCCGGAAGGGTTTGGCGCGGGGAGCGACGTGGTCGATCTCGAGAGTTTGAACCGGCGTTGGATTGCGGCGTTCAACGAGCGCGACTGGGAGACGGAGCGTGCGGTGCGGAGCGAGGATTTCCAGGCGCATTTGTCCGGGATGGCGGAGCCGCTGGACAACGCGGGGTGGGCGGGATTCATGGAGGCGTTCACGACGGGATTTCCGGACGCGTGGATTGCGATCGAGTCGTGCGTTGCGGGCGGGGACACGGTGGCGACGCGGTGGACGCTGACCGGGACGCACCGAGCGGAGTTCCAGGGGATACAGGCGACGGGGCGAGAGGTGACGTTCAGCGGGATTGAGTTCAACCGCGTGGTGGGCGGAAAGCTGGCCGAACATTGGGCGATGTTCGACAACCTGGCTATGCTGCGGCAGCTTGGGGTGTAAGTCAGTCGCGGAGGCGGCGGCGCCAGTCCGGGCCGGCGCGGCGGGATCTAGCTAAGGCGACTGAGATGCGGGCCGAGGCGGCGCACAACTCTTCGGCGAGGACGAATTCGTTTCTGGTTTTGAAGCGGACGGCGGACATGGAAGTGCTGATGGAGCCGACGACCTCGCCGTCGGCGTCGCGGACGGGCACGCCGAGGCAGCAGAGGCCATCGAAGCACTCTTCGCGATCGACGGCGTAGCCGTGGGCGCGCACCTCATCGAGGTGGCGTCCGAGGGCCTCGGGATCGGTGATGGTGCGCGAGGTGCCGCGCGGCATGCCCGTCTTCTCGATCGCCTGATTCAGTACCTCGGTTTCGATGGAGGCGGCCACGACCTTGCCGAGCGCGGAGCAGTGGAAGGGCTCGACGCCGCCGAGGCGGGCTTTTGACTGGTCCTCCTCGGTTCCGGGGATGTCGTCTACGAGGAAGACTTTGGTGCGGCTGCCGTCGAAGGCGCCGAGGTGGACGCGGGCGCGGATGCGGCGGGCGAGGTCGACGAGTTCGGGGTGCGCGCTTTCGTAGAGATGATTCTGCTGGCAGGCCTCGAGGCCGATGCGGAGAACGTGGACTCCCATCTCGTATTTTTTCGTGTCGGGGTCCTGTTCGACATAGCCGGTTTCGCGGAGCGCGGCGAGGAGGCGGTGGATGTCGCTGGGCAGAAGCGCCGTTTTGCGCGAGAGTTCACTTACGCCGAGCGGCTCGCAGCGTGCCAGTTCGTCGATGATGCGGCAGACTTTGGTGACGGTAGTAACTTGTTTCATGGGTTATTGTGGCGCCGCGGCCGGCGCCGAAGGTTCCAGGACTTCGGTGTCGACGACACCCTTCTGACTCGAGATGCCAATAATCATCAGTTCGAGGCCTTGGGGACCACCTTCGAACGAATGGGGTTCACGGAAGCGGATGGGAACGGCGTCGCCCGAGGCGATGGGCGCGGATTCACCGGCAACGGTGGCGCGGCCGGAGCCGTTCAAAACGTAGTAGACCTCTTCGACGTACTGATGCCGGTGCAGGCCCTCGCGGGCGCCGGCGGGGATGAAGAGATGGTCGACGTAAGACCAGTCCGTAAGAAAGACGTCGGGGTCGAGGGCGCGGCGATACTCGACTGTATTGCGGCCGCCGCGGTAGTTGGGCGCCGGGCGGAGCAGCGACTTATCGAGATGCATGGTCATGAAGACGGGGATCGGGTCCTTGGAGGGGACGCTGGTGCGGGGGTCGCCGAGGTTGAAGGCGTCGTAGTGGCCCTTGATGGAGGCGACGTTGATGTTCATGAACTCGATGGGACGATCGGAGGGGTTATAGATGGCGTGGGAGTGGCCCATGCGGCAGGGAGCGCCCGCTGGGCCCTGGAGCGTGGAGGTGCGGCCATCGATGGTGAATTCGGCGGCGCCGTTGAAGATGACGAACATCTCCTCATTGGTGTTGTGGAAGTGATGGCCGACGCCGCCGCCGGGCATGATCTGGCAGCGGTGGATGAAGTTGAGCGGGACGTCGAGGGCGGAGGGAGCGACGAGGAGTTCGCAGGCCATGTCGCCGGCGCTCGAGTGGGAGCGGCTTCGGGTGTATTTCGAGGGGTCGGTGTGGGAGATGCGCTGGGCGAGTGGTTCAGCGGCGTGGAGCGCGGCGGCGAGCGGCAGACACAGAAATAGTAAAAGCGCGCACGATGCGTGAATACGCCTCGATGTTGTATGCCGGCGCGGGCGGCTACTTCGACGCCCTTGACTCCGCTCCCCTGTCTTTGCGGAAAAAATAGCCGGGGTCCCCCTTTGACCCAAGTGTCGCCAGACATTATATGCCGGGACGGGTGGAATGTCATTGGGGAGTGTTGTTTTTTTCCGCGGGGCGAGTGGGGCCGTGATAGGCTATGGTCCGAAGACGGGCCGAGGGGAGCATGGAGATGACTGCCGAAGGGGTTATTGAGCGGATTCAGAAAAACATCGGATCGACGTGGATCCATGGCACAGACATTTGTGAGGCGGGGAGTCCGAAGACGGAGGTGCGGGGCGTGGCGACGTCGTTTACGGCGACGTTCGATGTGCTGCGGCGGGCGGCGGATTCGGGTCACAACCTGATACTTACGCGGGAGCGGCCGTTCTGGAGCCATGAGAATACGGCGATGGAGCATTCGGGCGGGAGCGTGGGGCCGGTGCGATCGGAGTTAGTGAAGGACCCGCTGTTCGAGCGTAAGAGCGAATTTATCGAGAAGAACAAGCTGGTGGTGTGGCGGCTGCAAGAGAACTGGGATGCGCGGGCGGTGGATGGGCAGTTAGTGGGCTTGGCGATGGCGCTGGGGTGGGAGAAGGGTTACCGGCCGCGGGCGGGGATGGCGGCGTGGTCGCGGAATAACAATGAGTTCGACATTGCGCCGGCGACGCTGCTCGAGACGGTGGAAGCGATGAAGCCGAAGCTGAAGTGCCATGCGCCGAGGGTGATCGGCGACGCGGGGCTGCGGGTGCGGCGGGCGGCGCTGCTGCACGGGTTTCTGCTGGCGCCGGAGTTATCACGGGCGGTGGAGGATCCGGCGGTGGATTTGGTGGTGTGCGGGGAGCCGGTGGAGTGGGAGGCGGGTCCGTATTTCATGGACCTGGTGGCGAGCGGGCGGAAGATCGGGATGATCATTCTGGGAAACGAGGTGTCGGAGGAGCCCGGGAGCAGGGAGGCGGCCGCGTGGATCCGGACGTTTGTGAAGGACGTTCCGGTGGAATGGATGCCGGCGGGCGACCCTTTCCGGGCGCTTAAGTAGGGGATGGGGGAGACGATGCCGAAGGTAGAGTTTTCGCGGCGGGGTTTTGCGCGGCTGGCCGGGGCGGCCATGGTGAGCGGGGGTTGGGGATTCGCCGAGGGTGAGGCGCTGACGGCGCGGCAGGTGGTTGAGCGCGTGAAGCGGCATCTCGGAATTCCGTGGAACGATCACACGTATCGCGACGTGTTCCATGCGGGCGACCCGGACGGGACGGTGCATGGGATCGCCTCGACGTTCATGTCGAACCTGGATGTGCTGCAGCGGGCTCATGCCAAGGGGTTGAACTTTGTGATCTCGCACGAGCCGACGTTCTGGAGCGACGACGACGCGATTGCGCCGGTGCGTAACGATCCGATGTTCCAGCTCAAGCGGAATTACATTGAGCGGAACGGCATGATGGTTTTCCGGCTGCACGACCACTGGCACCGGCGGAAGCCGGATGGGATCTTTGAAGGGTGGAACCGGGCGCTCGGTTGGAATGACAGGCTGGTGGCCGGGAATAACCGGATGTGGGACCTGCCGGAGACAACGCTTGGCGCGGTGGCTGAGCACGTGGCGACGAGTCTGAAGACGCGGAGTGTGAGGCTGGTGGGGGATCCGGAGCTTGCGGTGCGGCGGGTAGGCCGGGGGTCGCATACGCTTGACGGAAACATGGCGGCGCTGGCGCTCGTAGATGCGCTGCTGGTAAGTGAAGCGCGGGAGTGGGATTCGATCGAGTACGTGCGGGATGCGGTGCAATCGGGCGAGAAGAAGGGACTCATTCTCATTTCGCACGAAGCGGGCGAAGAAGCGGGCATGGATAACTTCGCGACGTGGCTGCGGACGTTTGTTACGGAGGTTCCGGTGGAGTTTGTTCCGACCGGGGACCAGATGTGGATTCCGGCTACTTCGACGCGTACTGGCTGATGAGGGAATCGAGGCCGTTGGCAATTCCCTGCTCCGCGCAGCCGGGTTTCAAGCGCGAGCCGAGGACCTGGAAAGTTTCGTGGCCGAAGGAGGCGTCGTCCGGGATGTAGCCGGAGTTGGCGCGGCCGTTGGCGAGGGTGACGACGACGGTGTGGGCGAGCGGGGAGTTTTTCTTGGCGCGCTGGCCGATGAGGGTGTAGATTTCGGCATTGACGGTGGAGAGGGCGATGTCGCCGATGCCGACGATTCCGAGGCGGATGCCGACGGGCGGGCCGTCTGTGTAAGTGCCGGGCGCGCCTTCGCGGCCGGAGCCGGTACGCGTACGGCCGGGGCAGGAGATGTTGGTTTGGGCTCCCCAGAGGGCGACGTCGCCGCTGCGGTCATGGACGTTCGACATGACGCGGATGACTTCTTCTCCGAGCACGTCGCCTTCGCTTTCGATCCAGCGCTCGAAGCGATCGGCGACTTTGGGATCGGGACGTCGATAGGGGACTTTGCGGTCGCGGAGGGGGGCTTCGATGTTTTCGCGGACCATTTCGTAGCCGGTGGCCGGGACTCCGGAGGCCGAGGCGAGGGCGTTGGTGGAGGGGCGGAGGTAGAGCGGGTTCTGGTCTCCGGAGGCGCCTTGGGTGAAGACCATGACCATCTTGTCGTCGAAGGCCTGCTCGACGTAGCGGCAGGCGGCGCCGGCGAAATCGGCGGTAGTTATGCCGACTAAGTAGCCGTTGATGGGGTGCATGGCGTAGTTGACGTAAGCCGCGATGGGGTCGCCCGATGGGGTGGTGAAGGAGACGACGGCGACAGTTTTATCGGAGGGGGCGTTGAGGTTGGCGGCCTGGGTCCAGCGGTGGGTTTGATCGCTGACGGTGTCGCGGTTGACGTTGAGATAGGAGAAGCCGGCGCCGTAGCCGACGAGGGCGGGCTGAAGATTGGCCTTGGCCTGGCGTACGGCGTCCATCATGGCGGCGACGATCTGTTCGGTGGGTTGGCGGGGGAAGCCCGGCGGCGGAGGCCCGGCGGGAGAGCCGGCGTGGGTGTGGGTGGCCGACATGATGATGTTTTGGACGGGGCAGTTCAGAAGGGCGGCGATTTGCTTGGCGGCTGTGGAATAGATGTCCTCGCTCAGGCCGCCCAAGTCGGCGCCGAGGAGGGCGGCGCGGGTGACGCCGTTATCGAGGACGATGGCGCGAATGAAGAGGTGTTCGTGGCCGTATTTGCCGGAGGGAGGATAGCCGGGGTTGACGCGTGGCGTGATATCGACGCGGGCGGCGCCGGCGCGGAGGGGGCCGGGCGCGGCGGGGGCGGCGAGAGCGGAGAAACTGAGCAGGAGGGCGGCGAAGGATAGGGCGGGAAGGCGGAGTGGGGGATTCATGGGGGTGAATCCAGTATTACTACAAGCGGGGTGCGGGCGCGCGATCAGACGTCCTGGCAGAGGAGGACGGTGTAGGTTTTGGTGGTGAAGGTGCTTTCGATTTTACCCCAGGCTTTGATGTGGGGGGCGGAGGCGACCCATTTTTGGCGGAGTTCTTCGTTTTGGTAAACGAGGATGAAGCGGTAGTTGACGGAAGGCGGGGCCGCGCCCATGAGTGCTTTTTCGAGTTTGACGATCTTGACGTCGATGTAGCCGGGGTGCTTTTCGGCCGTGGGTTTGAAGACGGTGTGGAAGGTGCGCACCATTTCTTCTTCGCGCGATGGGTCGACGGGCATGTCGACGAAGAGGACGACGTGATGGGAAGTTTTGTCGTTGGGCGGGGCGCTGAGCGCGGCGCCGGAGGTGAGCAGGGTTGCGAGGCAGGTTCTTCGGGTTGTCATAGAGAAGCTATTGATAGAGGGCCTTTTCGCCGGGGACGGCGACGCGGATGCGGTAGACGCTGGTGGTGGCGGTGATGTAGAGGGTTTTGCCGTCTTCGGCCCAGGCGCAGTTGGCCGGAGTTTCGCCGGGCTTGATGGTACCGATGTGTTTGCCGCCGGGGGAGAAGACCCAGAGGCCGCCGGGGCCGGAGCCGTAGATGTTGCCAGCGGAGTCGATCTTCATGCCGTCGGGGTTGCCGGGTTCGGTTTCGTTGGTGACATCGGCGAAGACGCTGCCATTGGAGACGGAGCCGTCGGGGTTGACGTTGTAGCGCATCCAGATTTTGCGGTGCTCGTCGGAGTTTGAGATGTAGAGCAGGTGTCCGTCGGGGGAGAAGGCGATGCCGTTGGGGCGGGTGAGGTCCTTGATGACGGCGGTGAGTTTGCCGTTGGCGTAGCGGAAGACGCCGTTGAATCTGAGTTCCTTGGCGGGG
>JAJYCN010000268.1 GCA_021778335.1 Acidobacteriota bacterium
GCACCTGCCGCAATATCCGTCCCCGCCCCGCGCCCAGCGCCAGCCTCACGCCCATCTCCCGCCGCCGCCCCGCCGCCCGCGCCAGCATCAGGTTCGCGATGTTCACGCACGCCAGCAGCAGCACCAGTCCCGCCAGCCCCATCAGCGTGTAGATCGGCCGCGCGTACTGCCGTGTCTGGTTCAACCCCCGGCTGCCGTCCGTAATCGCCACGCGCGGCAGCGTCTCGCCCGCCTTCACGTCCATGGTCGAGCGCACCGCGGCCGCCAGCGCCACATCGAGCGCCGCCCCGGAAGTCCGCTCGTCCGTCCCCTCGCGCGCCCGCGCCACAATCTGCATCCACCACAGGTTCCGGTTCTCCAGCAGCGACCCATCCCGCGCCATCATCGGACTCACCACCGGCTGCATGCTCAACGGCAGAAAAAGCTCCGGAGAACTCTGCGTCCCTTCCGCCCCCGTGAAGCCCGGCGGATTCACTCCCACAATCGTCATCGGCGTCAGGTTCACCTCGATCGTTTTCCCGATCGCACCCGGCGCCCGCCCAAACCGCCGCGCCCAGAATCCATCGCCGATCACCACCACCGCCCCGCTGCCCTGCGTCCCATCGTCGCCCGGTAGAATCGGCCGCCCAAGTTGCGTCCGCACCCCCAGCAAACCGTAATAGTTCCCCGACACCATTTCCGCCCGCGCCGTCTCCGCCGACCCTCCGATCGTCACATTCACCCGATGTAGGTCCTTGAACCCCGCCAGTTCTCCCAACCCCGTCCGGGCCGCCCGCAGCCGCTCATACACCGGATAGGAAAACGAACTGCTCGTCTCGCCCCCGCCGGGCAGTGTGTTCCAGTTGCCCCACATTTCATGCACCGTGACGTTCTTATCACCCCGCCACTCGATCAGCCGTACCTGCTCCGGCTTCGGCACGCTCAGCCGGCTCAGCAACACCCGGCTCGTCAGCGTGAATATCGCCGTGTTCACGCCAATTCCCAACGCCAACGACGCCACCGCCACGCAGGCGAACCCCGGACTCCGCCGCAGCGCCCTCCATGCGTACCGCACGTCGCTCCGCAAGTCGTCCCACCAACCCAGCCCCAGCGCCCCGCGCATCGCCTCCTTGTGTCCCGCCACGCCGCCGAACTCCACCCGCGCCCGCCGCCACGCCTCCGCCTCCGGCACGCCCGCGCGGATCAGCCGCTCCGCGTGGCTCGCCAGATGAAACGCGATCTCCTCCTCCATCTCCCGCTCCACTTTCTTCCGCCGCGCCCACGCCGGTATCTTCATGGCCGCTCCGGCTCCGCCCGCAGAATCGACGCAATCACGCCCGCCATCCGGTCCCACTCCCCCTGCTCTTTCTTCAGCCGCGCCCGCCCCTTCGCCGTCAGCCGGTAATACTTCGCCCGCCGGTTGTTCTCCGATTCCCCCCACTCGCTCTCGATCGCCCCCTGCCGCTCCAGCCGGTACAGCGCCGGATACAGCGACCCCTGCTGAATCTCCAGTTCACCGCCCGACATCTGCTCAATCCGCAACAGCACCCCATAGCCATGCAATGGCCCCATCGAAACGGCTTTCAGGATCAGCATGTCCAGCGTTCCCTGCAGAAGTTCCATCCACTCGCCTCCTAGACGTTCTAGGACAAGCCTAAACCATCTCTCCTAGACAGTCAAGGAGAAGAAGGCGAATCCAGCGATCTGGCCTCGGCCTTTCGCCGGCCGATGTGGTTAGCGGCTCCATACTGGCGGTCCACTTCGGCTTTACGCCGCCCCCCCAGCGCCTCCGGCTCGACCGATTTGTGTTCCATCGGGCCGGGATGCAACAATGGCGCATTCTCCGCCTATGTGCACGGTCTCGGTCATGCGCCAGATTGTTCGCAGATCTGAACTGTCGCTTTTCTTGGCTCTGATGAGCGGAATTATTCCGCCTCTCTTGGCGCAGCCGGTCGCCGTCAGCAAGCTTACTCTGCCCCAAGGCGCCAACGATGTAGTTTGGGACCCTACCCGGTCCCGGTTCTTCGCAAGTTCGGGAACCAAGGTTGTGATGATCGATCCCGGCAAGGCATCGGTTGACGACACAATCGCGGTAGGGAATCGGGCGAACGTGATTGCTGTTTCCGGCGACGGTCAGTACGTGTACGTCGCATTCATCGGCCTCGGAACGATCGGCCGGTACCAGATTCAAAGCCACTCGCTCGACCTTCAGATCGACCTTGGGACAGACACAGGCGGGAACACCCCTCGAGAAGTTCAGGCGATGGTGGTCCTGCCCGGCCAGCCCTCTTCAATTCTGGTGGCAACCAGCGACAAGCAGGTGATTGTCTTCGACGGCGCCGTTCCTCGCGCCGGGAAAGAAGCCCTGATCTTAAGTTCCCTGTACGCGCGCCCGTCTGACGGACAGATCTTCGGACTCGGCGGCCGGCAGTCCGCGTTTGGATTTGCAGAGGTTTTCTGGTTCGGCATAAACAGCAATGGGGTAGCTGCCACGCGGTCGGTGCCCGTGGGCTTCGGCTGGGAGAACGTCGGTGTCTCGTGGAACGGAAACTTTCTTGCCAGCCCGGAGGGTTTCGTCTTTGACCTGAATGCCGGCGCCACGATTGGCCGCATCCCCTCAACGCTGGCTGCCTCAACGCAAGAGAACGGCGCGTGCCTGTTGGCGGTCGACAGCACGGGTTCGTCGGCGATCGCATTTGAATATACCTATCTGTCGCCTGTGACTAGCAGCAATTTGGTGCAGTACCCGCTCGCGGACTTCCAGCCGGCGGCCCGCGCTGCTGTGACGGGGTTAGGGCAGGACGTGACTTCGAATTCTGGCCCATGCTATTCGTCGGTGGCGACAGGCGGCGGGGACGGGATCCTGCTGAACGAGGGGTTCGAGGGAGGATCGATTCTATTCCTGCATGCAGCGGGTTTCAGCCCGCTGGAGCCAGTGCCCCTTCCTACGCCGACGCAGGACAGTTCCGGAGTTATCCACCTCGCTCTTCCGGCAAACGGACTGACCTACGATGCGCAGCGTAACCTTCTCTGGGCCAGTGTGCCGGGGAACGCACCTTCCGGCGGGAACAGTGTGGTTTCGATCGACCCCGGGACCGGGAACGTGGCCGGTTCGATCTATGCGGGAAGCGAGCCAGGAGCATTGGCGCTCTCCGGAGACGGCTCTCACCTCTTCGCGGCATTGGCGGGTGCACCGGCGATCGCGTCGTTGGACCTGCTGGCGAAACAGAGTTCCACTTTCTCTGCTCTGGACGTTTCCGGCACGGCTTACTGGTCCATTAAGGGTTTGGCGGGAATCAGCGGGGAAAGCAACAGCGTGGTCGCCGTCCGTTACGGGGGCGACTACTTCAGCAGCGTAATCGCCTACGACGCTGGAGTTCCGCGCCCCAATACGTTCGACTACGGGACGGGGTCTAGCCTCTTCAACCAGTATGTACAAGTAATTTTTCCGGCGGACGGCCCGAATACGCTCTATGCGGTTGACGCCGCGATCAATTACCCTGGCAATATCCACGATGTGTACCGGTTAACGGTTGACGCGAGCGGTGTAAATCTGGATGCAGACCTGAACCGCATCTTCCTCGGAACCGGTGCTGGGGCATACGGTAGCCTCGCCTACAATCAGCCAGTGGACTTGGTTTCCGACTCCGGGCGCCTCTTCACCAGTGCTGGCCAGATACTGACACCGGACACGATGCGGCTCCTGGGATCGGTTCTGCTGGCGCCTGCCTATGGGATGCCAGTGCCCTTCTCCGGCCAGAATGTATTCGCCTATGTGCAAAGCTATTCCCCGCAAATGTCTGCCACCTTATACGATCTCGGAACCCTTCGGCCCCTTCGAACGGTTCCGCTGGTGACTGGCCCTCCGTGCGGCTGCACATCCAACTCGCCCGCGGTAGTCAATGTCACGGCTGCTGTCCGGGCCGGGAATAGCGCCATCGCCGTGGCGGTAAATGGAGAGATTGTGATCGCCCCGCTCTCCAGTTTCCAGCCTTGGCCCTCGGGCAGCGGGTCGCTCCAGCCCGTGTCGCCGGGTGTTCAGGAAGTTAACCTTCCCGTGAACGCCATAGGCGTCCTGCCTGGATCGTCCAAGTTACTATTGGCCACCCCGGGCAGGGCCGGCAGCGCCGGGAACAGTATCGTGACTTATGACCCCCAAACCGGCCAGGTGGACGACGCGGCGTTCATCGGTAGCGAGCCGTCTCTTCTCGCCGTGACGCCGGACGGGTCGGCCGCATATGCTTATCTTTCCGGCGAAGAGGATATCGCGCGGTTCAATTTGACGACCGGCGCGCGGGACTTGGTGTTCGCACCGGACCCCAGCGGGGGAACGAGCCAGTACACGATATTCGATATGGCCGTTGGCGCGGATGGCGGCTTGGCGCTCAGCTACTCGGGCACTTTCGCCTTCCAGGGCGTTGTTGAGCCGCTTTCCTTGGACGGGACAATCGCGATTTTCGACAACGGCATCCCGCGCCCGGAGGTCGATTCGAACTCGCAAGGGCCTTTCCCTTATGATCCGGCGACCTTCACCCTTGCATTCAACGACTCCGGCTCTCGCCTTTACGCCTTCAACTCGTTCGTGTCGACCTTCGAGCTGAAGACCGATGCGGTGTCGGCCCAGGGTCTGCTCTGGCTCTCGACCGTCCCCGGAGTTATTACCGGCAGCTACACGAGGATTCGACAGGCTCAGGGTCTGCTCTATACCTCCTACGGCGACGTCGTCGATCCCGGGCACTTGCTGGTGGTCGGCCATTTCGCCGACCCGTGGCTGAACATGCCAGTCGCCGATGACGTGGCGGTGGACGTAGCCGGCGGGCGGGCCTACTTCGCTACGCGCTCGGGGATCCTAATGTTCGACCTAAACTCGCACAGCTTACTGGGACGTCTGCCGGTGAATCTGCAGGGCTATGGGCTCAGCCTGCTAAGGTTCGGCGCTGACGGCTTGGCGTTACTCACGGATACGGGCACGCTATACCTGACGAGCATCTCATCCATCCCACTTCTTCCCGCGCCGATCCCTTCCCCCCAGCCTCCCGGCGTCGCCTGGAACGGCGTTGTGCCACTCGATAGTTCTGTGCCGGTAATCGAGCCCGGGTCCTGGGTCTCGATCTTCGGAGAGAACCTGGCGGGTTCAAGCGCGAGTTGGAACGGCGATTTCCCCACCACCCTGGCCGGCGCCTCCGTCACTATCGACGGGGTTCCAGCGTATTTGTCCTACGTCAGTCCGAACCAGATCAATGTCCAGGCGCCGGATGATTCATTCATTGGCCGTAGCGTGAGTGTCAAAGTGACGACCCCAAACGGCTCGTCCACCACATCCGTGACGCTGTCCAAATTTGGCCCGTCCCTCTGTCTGTTCGGAAATCAGTATGTGGCCGCGGAAATACCCACACCCAGCGGCTCCGGTACTTATGGCGGAGGTACGTACGACTTGGCCGGTCCAGCCGGATTCTTCAGCTTCAAAACACGCCCGGTCAAGCCGGGCGAGACCCTCGAGTTGTACGGTGTCGGCTTCGGTCCTACGGACCCGCCGGTGCCCGCAGGGCGCCTCGTGACCGCAGCCGCGCCCACTACCTATCCGGTCACCGTCACGATCGGGGGTGAACCCGCGCAGGTCGTTTTTTCAGGCATTGTGTTAGCCGGCCTCTATCAGATCAACGTAGTGGTCCCGCGGGTCCCCGCCGGAGACCAACCGATTCAGGCGGCGGTCGGCGGCGTAAACGCACCGCTCGCGCTTGTCACTGTTCACTAGCTGATCGCAAGAGGGGCTCGTCGCTAGAGTGCCCATCCGTCCCTACGTTCCCCGAGCCGCTACTCTCAGGGCCCGCGCTGCCGCCCGAAACGGAAAGAACAAAGCTGATCGCTATACGATAGTATTTCTCATCATGCCAACCACACGCCGGCACTTCCTCACCTCCGCGGCGGCCGGCCTCGCCGCCGCTCCGATGCTCGCCCAATCCGGCCGCAAAATCTCCCCCAACGACAACGTCCACATCGCCCTCATCGGCGCCGGCGGCCAGGGCATGGGCGACTGCGCCGCGTCCCAGCGTGTCGGCGGTGTCAAGCTCCTCGCCGTCGCCGACGTCTACCAGGGCCGGCTCGACCGCTCCCGCGAACTCTGGGGCAAAGACGTCTTCATCAGCCGCGACTATCGCGAAGTCCTCGCCCGCCCCGATATCGACGCCGTCATCATCGGCACGCCCGACTGCTGGCACCAGCGCATCTCCATCGACGCCATGCGCGCCGGCAAGGACGTCTACTGCGAAAAGCCCATGGTCCAGCACATCGGCATGGGGCAAGCCGTCGTCGACGCTCAGCGCGAAACCGGACGCATCTTCCAGGTCGGCAGCCAGCGCGTCAGCTCCATCCTCTATCTCAAGGCCCGCGAACTTTTCCGCGCCGGCTCGATCGGCGAACTCAACATGATCGAAGCCTGGTGGGACCGCAACTCCGCCATCGGCGCCTGGCAATACTCCATCCCGCCCGACGCCACGCCCGCCAACATCGATTGGGACCGCTTCATCGCCGCCGCCCCGCCCCATCCCTTCGATCCCATCCGCCTCTTCCGCTGGCGCAACTACCGCGACTACGGCACCGGCGTCGCCGGCGACCTCTTCGTCCACCTGTTCAGCGGCATGCATCTCATCACCAGCGCCGTCGGCCCGCATCGCGTTTACGCCTCCGGCGGCCTCCGCTTCTGGAAAGACGGCCGGGATGTCCCCGACGTCTTCTATGGCCTCTTCGATTACGAAGCCCGCGAAAACGCGCACCCCGCCTTCAACCTCGCCTTGCGAGTCAACTTCGTCGACGGCGGCGACGAGAACTCCGGCTTCCGCTTCATCGGCAGCGAAGGCATCCTCGCCATCGAGGACGCTCTCACCCTCACCCTCACCCCGCGCCAAAAAGCCCCCGGCTACACCATCGACACCTTCCCCCAAGAAATCCGCGAGGAGTTCCTGGCGCAATACAACAAGGAATATCCGCCCCAGCCCGTCACCGCGTCCAATATGCGCCCCGACGGCCTCGAGACCTTCGAAGCCCCCGAAGGCTACGACGATCACTTCAACCACCACCAGAACTTCATCGCGAGCGTCCGCTCCCGCACCCCCGCCGTCGAGGACGCCGTCTTCGGCTTCCGCGCCGCCGCACCCGCCCTGCTCGGCAACGTCAGCTATTTCGAAAAACGCATCTGTAACTGGAACCCGGAGACCATGACCGCTTGAGGAGCCAACCATGCAAAACGACAACATCCAAATCGCATTGATCGGCGCCGGCGGCATGGGACAAGGCGACGCAGGGATGGCCACCTCGCTCCCCGGCGTAAAACTCATCGCCGCCTGCGACCTCTACGACGGCCGCCTCGAACGCTCGAAAGAACGCTGGGGCCCGGACATCTTCACCACGCGCGACTACCGCGAAGTCCTCGCCCGCCGCGACGTCGACTCAGTCATCATCGCCACCCCCGACCACTGGCACAGCCGCATCACCATCGACGCGCTCCAGGCCGGCAAGGACGTCTACTGCGAAAAGCCCATGATCCACGCGCTCGATGAAGGCCCCAAAGTCATCGAGGCCCAGCAGAAAACCGGCCGCATTCTTCAAATCGGCAGCCAGTACGCCTCGAGCGTCGTCTACCAAAAGGCGCGCGACCTCCTCGCCCAGGGCGCCATCGGCCAACTCAACTCCGTCGAAGCCTGGCTCGACCGCAACACCGCCATCGGCGCCTGGGAGTATTCCATCCCGCCCGACGCCACCCCCGAACGCATGGATTGGGACCGCTTCCTCGGCTCAGCCCCGCGCCACCCCTTCGAGCCCGTGCGTTTCTTCCGCTGGCGCAACTACCGCGACTACGGCACCGGCGTCGCCGGCGACCTATTCGTACACCTGCTCACCGGCCTCCACTTCGCCACCGGCGCTCTCGGCCCCAACCGCGTCTATGCCACCGGCGGCCTGCGCTTCTGGAAAGACGGCCGCGATGTCCCCGACGTCATGCTCGCCATCCTCGACTACCCCGGCTTCAACGCGCGCCTCCGCGTCAACTTCGAAAGCGCCCTGCCGCAGGAGTCCTTCGGCGTCCAGTTCATCGGCAGCGAGGGCGTCATCACCACCAGTTACAACAGCCTCACCCTCAGCCAGCACCCGCGCGAATCCGAGCCCGGCTACACCATCGGCACGTTCCCGCTCAAAACCCAAAAGGAATTCCTCGCCGAATACCACAAGAAGTATCCGGTGAAGAAACCCTCGGCCGACTCCCTCCGGCCCAACCGCCGCGAACTCTTCGCGCCCCAGGGCTTCAACGCGCACTTAGAGCACCACAAGAACTTTTACAACGCCGTCCGCACCAGGAAACCCTTCCTCGAAGACGCCGTCTTCGGCTACCGCGCC
>JAJYCN010000269.1 GCA_021778335.1 Acidobacteriota bacterium
TCGAGGGCGAGGGAGTTGGTGAGGACGCTGCGGCGGATGAAGGCGATTTCGTCCGGGGATTTCACTGTGCGGAGTTCCTCGACGAGGGGGCCCAGCGGCGAGAGGGTGACGGTGCGGCCGAGCGAGGCGCGGAGGGGCGAGTAGTCGCTGAAGAGCATGCGGCCGAATTCGAAGCCGATGCGGCGCCAGTGTCTGCGGGCGGCGAGCTTGGCGGCGGCGCGGCTTAAGGGGCCGCGGGCGATGCGGACGGGGCAGGAGGACTGCTCGCCGGCCTGGATGGTGTAGCGGGGATCGGTGAACAGGGTCATGCCGGAGCGGGCGACGATGGCGAGGCCGTTGCTGCCGGTGAAGCCGGTGAGGTAGCGAACGTTGGCGGGCGCGGAGACGAAGAAGGCGTCGAGTTTTGCTTCGCCGACGTGCGCGATGAGTTTCGCGGCGGCGCCGGTCATATGTGGAGGACCAGCTTGCCGGTGGTGGCGCGGGATTCGAGGTCGCGGTGGGACTGGGCGGCTTCGGCGAGCGGATAGGTGCGATCGATGCGGAGTTTGAGTTGGCCCGTTTGGACCCAGTCGAGCACGTCGCCGGCGCGGGATGCGATTTCTTCGGCGGTGGCGGCGTAGTGGGCGAGGCTGGGGCGGGTGACGAAGAGCGAGCCTTTTTGCGTGAGGAGCAGCGGGGAGAATTCGGGGGCGGGGCCGCTGGCGTTGCCGAAGGTGACGAGGTAGCCGCGGGGCTTGAGTGAGTTCAAGCTGCCTTCCCAGGTGGACTTGCCGACGGAATCGTAGACGACGTCGACGCCGGTATTGGCGGTGAGGCGGCGGGTTTCGGCGGCGAAATCCTGTTCGGTGTAAATAATGATGTCGTCGGCGCCGGCTTCGCGGGCGAGTTTGGCCTTGGCGGCGGCGCCGACGGTGCCGATGACGCGGGCGCCGCGCATTTTGGCCATCTGGACGAGGAGGAGTCCGGTGCCTCCGGCGGCGGCGTGGATGAGGGCGGTGTGGCCGGGGGCGAGCGGGAAGGTGGAGTGAGTGAGGTAGTGGGCGGTCATGCCCTGAAGCATTGCGGCGGCGGCAGTTTCGAAGCTGAGGCCATCGGGAATTTTCACCAGGCGCCAGGCGGGCACCTTGGCGTGTTCGGCGTAGGAGCCGGGCTCCATGGCCCAGGCGACGCGGTCACCCGGGGCGAGGGTTTTGACGCCGGCGCCGACGGAAGCGACCGTGCCCGCGCCTTCGACGCCGAGGGTGAAGGGCAGGGCGACTTTATAGAGGCCGATGCGGTGATAGGTGTCGATGAAGTTGACGCCAGAGGCGGCGACACGGACGAGCGCTTCGCCGGGGCCAGGTTCGGGGGTGGGGCGTTCGCCGAAGATCAGGACATCGGCGGCGCCGTGTTGTTCGATATAGACAGCCTTCATGGGTTTCGCAACAACCTCCTCATGTGAACGCACCCGGCGTAGAGCAGCAGGTACGTGAAAGTGAACGGGAGCGTGACGAGTCCGGCGACGGTTCGGACGGCTCCCGCGTCGGATAAGCCGGCGCGGTAGGCGATGAACGCGCGGAGAGTAGAGAGGTGGCCGCGGTCGAGCCAGAAGTAATCGCCGTTCTCGTTGAGGACGAAGACCTTGGCGGGCAGGCGCGCGGCCAGGATCCATTTCCAGCGGGTGAGCACGGGCTCACCGGAACAAATGATGCCTAAAATGTTGTAGCCGTTCCGGGCGAGTTCGCCGAGGACGCGGGTGCGCGCGGTACGGGCGGCGTAGTCCTGGGAGCGGTAGATTTTGGAGCCGGCTTCGTCGAATCCCTGGGGCGCGCCGGAGAAGCAGGTGAACAGGTCCGCGTGCATTTCGGAGTGGATGCTGTGCAGGTGCGCGAGGATGTGTTCGGTGAGATGGCGCGAACCGCTCTCGACGAGGAGAACTTTGGTGAAGGGCGGAATCCGCCTGGAGAGAAACCAGCGCATGATGGACCGGCGAATCTTTTATTGTCTAACTTTCGCGGGGGCGGCGCGCGTGCCGGCGGGTTCGAGAGAGCGAAGGGATTTGCGGCGGCTCCGAGGTCAGGCCCTGCCATAATGTGAACTGGGATTTTCACTATGAATAAACCCGGATTTCTGGTGCGCGTGGGGTTGCTGTGCGCGGCGTCGGTGGGTTGGGTGTCCGCGGGGTGCCCGGCGGTTTCGTTTTCGGCGGCGCACGTGACGAACCTGGGTGCGCCGGGCGGGGCGTCGTACCAGGCGCTGTTGCGGCAGTTGGACGGTACGTTTACGCAGTATGCGGTGAATGCGTCGGCGCCGTACGCGGTGACCACGAAGACGCCGGACAGTCTGGCGTCGATTCTTCCGTGCGGGGTAGCGACGCCGCCGGCGAGTCCGTTTGGCGGCGCGGCGGCGCTGGTCGAGGCGTTGACGCAGACGGGCGCGGCTTCGCAGACGTTTGCGTTCGGGTTGACGCCTTCGAGCGTGGGGGTGATGGCGTTCGTGGCGGCGAACTCGGGGAGCGTGCAGGTGTTCACGGCGACGTCGGCGCTGCCTTTGGGGGCGAAGAACACGACGAGTTATCCGGTGGGCGCGCAGGCGGCGTCGGTGTTGCTGATGGACCTGAACGGCGACGGATCGCCGGAGATGATTGCGGTGGATGCGGGATCGAGCGTAGACCGTGGGGGCGCGGTGGTGTTTCTCGGTTCGCCGGACGGAAGTTTTCATGGGGCGGTGACGTATCCGGCGCACACGACGCCGGTATCGGTGACGGCGGCGGATTTCAACCGCGACGGGCATATCGACCTGGCGGTGGCGAACGAGGGTTCGGGCGATGTGACCGTGATGCTGGGGCGCGGCGACGGGACGTTTCTGCCCGCGCGCATTTATCCGGGAGTGAAGGGCGCCGCGTCGGTGGCGGCGGCGGATTTGAATCACGACGGGAAACTGGACCTGGTGGTGGCGGGAACGGGAGGCGCGATGGTGTCGCTTCTGGGGAACGGCGATGGGACATTCCAGCAACCTTCGCAGGCGTTTCCGGTGAACAGTCCGGGCGGGATGTTTGTTGCCGTGGGCGATTTTAACGGCGACGGGTATCCGGACGCGACGGTGGCGGGGAAACAATCCGGCACGGTTGCAGTACTGGTGGGCAATGGCGACGGAACGTTCGCGCAGGCGGTGAATTATCCGGTGGCGCCGCAGGCCTCGTCGTTGATTGTGACGGACCTGAACGGCGACGGGAAGTTGGACATTGTGGCAGCCAGCGGCACGCCTTACGTGATTGCGGGAGATCACGGGTCGGGCGATGTGTCGGTGCTGCTGGGCAATGGCGACGGCAGTTTCCGCGCGGGGAGTGTTGTGCCGGCGGGAATGACGCCCGTGGCGGTTGCGGCGGCCGATTTCAACGGGGATCACATTGTCGATGTCGTCACGGCGAATCAGGGTTCGAACGATCTGACCTATCTGGTGGGCAAGGCTTCAGGCGGTTTCCAGACGGGGGTTCCGATTTCGCTCGCGAGCGGGGGGGCGAATCTTCCGGCGCAACCTTCAGCGCTGCTGACGGCGGATTTTAATCGCGACCGGCGGCCGGACCTGGCGGTTGCCGATTATGGTTCGGGACAAGTGACGATTCTGCTGGCCGGGGCCAATGGTGTGTTTTCTTCGCCGCTGAGCTTTTCGGCGGGGAATAACCCGTCCGGACTTGCCGCGGCGGATTTCAACGGTGATGGGAATCTGGACATCGCGGTCGCCGATGCGGGCATGAACGGGACCGGGGACGTGATGGTCTTTGCGGGTGCGGGCGGCGGGTTTACTCAGAGCGCGACTCTTGCGGCGGGAAGTCATCCGGTTGCGGTGGTTGCCGGGGACTTCAATCATGACGGCAAGATGGACTTGGCCGCGGTGAGCGAAGGCACGTTCGGCGCGGATCAAGGCGGGGTGTACTTTCTGGCGGGAAATGGGGACGAGACGTTTCAGAAGGCGGTAGTGTACCCGGCGGGAGCAAATCCGAGCGCGGTTGCGATGGGGGATTTCAATCGGGATGGGAATGTGGACCTGGCGGTGTTGACGAACACGACGGCGTCGGGGGCGACGCAACTGGTGATTTTGCTCGGCAGCGCCGGAGGGACGTTTACTGCGCTTCCCGCGGTGACGATTGCGAGCGGAGCGCAGTCGATCGCGGCGGCGGATTTTAACAACGACGGAACCCCGGACCTGGCGATCACGCATGGGCCGGGAGCGAATTCCGGAGTGGGGTTGATGGTGGGCAATGGGGATGGGACGTTCCAAGCTGAGGTGTTTCTGCCGGCGGGTCCGCTGCCGATGGGGATTGCCGTGGCGGACTTCAACCTGGACAATCGTCCGGACCTGGCGATCGCGGTGTCGGGTGCGACGACGCCGATTGGGCAAGGTGGTGCCGAGGTTCTGCTGAATCAATCCCCGGCGACGGCGTCGACGGTGAACGGGGCGAGTTTTAAAGCGAACGCGCCGGTGGCGCCGGATTCGATTGCGAGTGTGTTCGGGAGCAACCTGGCGACGCAGACCGAAGTTGCGCCGCCGCCGCTGGGCGATAACGTGGCGGGGACGACGGTGAGCGTCACGGGATCCGATGGGGTTTCGCGCCCGGCGAACATTTTCTTTGTGTCGCCGGCTCAGGTGAATGTTCTTGTGCCTTCGGGGACGCCAGCGGGCGCGGCGCAGGCCTCGGTGATCAGCGCGAACGGGAGCGTTTCGTCGAGCCTGTTCGAGGTGACGGCGATCGCGCCAGGGATCTTCACGGCGAACGCGCAGGGGTTGGCCGCGGCGGTGGTGCTGCGGGTGCATTCGGATGGCTCGCAGACGCTGGAGAACGTGGCCCAGACGATTGGGAACCAGATTGTGCCGGTTCCGATTTCGCTCGATCCTTCGACGGACAAAGTCTATCTGGAGTTGTATGGGACGGGATTGCGCGGGGCGGCGCAGAGCCAGGTGTCGGTGACGGTTGGGCCGTTGGCGTTGACTCCGGTATTTGCGGGGGCGCAGCCTTCGTTTGCCGGGCTGGATCAGGTGAACGTGCTGCTCCCATATTCGCTGAAGGGGATGGGCAATGTGCCGGTTGTGGTTACGGCCGCGGGACATGCGGCCAACATGGTGAACGTGACGATCGAGTGAGGAAGTCCGTTCAACATCGCGCACAACGGAGCCGCGGGGCTTGCGCCACTCGCGGCCCTGTGGTTGTTTCTTTTCATCGCGCACAACGGAGAAGTGAGAAATTGAACGTTCGCGCAGACCGGGTGACACGCGCAGGTGGCCGGATCGGACGCCCGTGCGGCAGCTACATAGTTTTCGCCCTGCGAGGCTGAGAAGACTAGCCCGTTGAGCGGCCACATGCTTGCAGGCTCCAGTGTCATCGTGAATGAATGCGCCATGAAATCACGTGAAGATGAGCGGCCTGCTGGATTGGAACGTCTCGGAGGTGTGGCGCTAGGACTCATCGCCCTGATTGTCGTGTCCGCGGGGAGCGGATTTTCGCAGCCAGGTCCTGCGAGCGTAAGTACGATCCAGCAGCCCACCGCGGGTCACGCGGTTTTTGACGCTTCCGGGAACACGTACTACTTGTCCGGGCACCCGACAGCAGGCGCGGCGCAAGCCCAGCCCGGAGGTGGAACGTGTTCCATAAGCGGCTTTATGGGCATCCAAATTCCGGGGCCATGTCCCGATGCGGTGGTGATTAAAGTCGACCCTTCCGGCAAGCAAACTTGGGGGACGCTGCTCGGCGGCCCGACCGCGGACAACGGAACCGCGCTCGCCATCGATACCAATGGAAACGTCGCGTTCACTGGTTCGACGGGCGGTCAGTTTCCCACCACGCCTGGCGCGGCGATCAGGTCCAGCGCAAGCGCAACGGCCTTCGCCGCCAAGGTCAGTTCGGATGGCAGCAAGTTTCTTTACTCCACCTATCTGCCGGAGTCGGTGGCCGCTACTTCGGCCATCGCCGTGGATGCGGCGGGCAGCGCGTACATTGCGGGTAAGACATCCGCGGGCCATGCCTTCGTCCTCAAGTTGAGCGCCGACGGCTCAACTATCAACTTCAACGTCACTCTCGCCGGCGGTGGTGCGGACGCCGCGACGGCCGTTGTTGTTGATCCAGCGGGCGATGCTTTCGTCGCGGGGCGGACCACTTCGCCGGATTTTCCGGTTACGGCCGGTGCGTTCCAGCAGCAGCTAAAAGGAACCCAGAATAGCTTCCTTGTCCGGCTAGATCCTTCCGGCAACGTGCTGAGCAGCACATACTTTGGCGGGAGCGGGTCGGACAGCCCGTCGCTGATCGCGGTCGATAGCGCGGGCCATATCGATCTGGTGGGATCTACCAGTTCACTGGATCTCCCCACGACGCAGGGAACCATGCAGCGGTGAGCGATCGTGCCTCCGTGGAACAACTCCTCACCGGCTGGTTTCACGGCGCAGTTCGCCCCGGACGGCATTTCGTTGATCTGGGCGAGTTACGTGGTGAGTTCCGATCTCCGTCTAACCGGTGCGAACTTCGACGTCGGTGTTAGCGCACTTGCGGTAGGCCCGGCTGGCGATATCTACATGGGCGGGCTCACAGGCCCGGGATTTCCGGTGACCCCTTCCGCTCCTGTGATTTGCTTCCAGGGCTCGACCAACCGCAGCAACGGCATCCTGGCTCACCTGAACTCAAACGGTGCGCTCGTCGATGCAACTTATTTGGGGAACAGCGCCGGCGGAGATATCAACTTCGTTGGGGGATTATTGCCGCTTCCCGGCGGTGCAGTGCTGATCGCATGGCACGAGTCCGGCAATGACGTCGTATCCAAGGTCCAATTTGGGAGCGGAGGTTGGACGGCACCAGCCTGCCTATCGAGCGATGTGCTCAACGCCGCGACCGAAGTTGGCAGCGGCGGAGTTGCGCCGGGCGAGCTGATTACGCTCACGGGCTTTGGAATCGGGCCGGATATCGGTGTCGCCTACCAGCCCGACGCACAGAGCAATGTACCCACGCAGTTGGCCGGTGTTCAGGTGCTATTCGACGGTGCGCCGGCGCCAGTGCTGTACGCGCAGTCGCGGCAGATCAATGCGATTGCGCCTGCTGGGTTGACCGTGAACGGGACCACGAACGTTATGGTGACCTACAACGATAAGCAATTCGGACCCGCAGTCGCGACAACGATATTCGGCAGCCCCGGGATTTTCCGACTGCAGATCGGGCAATCCGCGCAGGCCGCAGCAGTTAATCAGGACGGGACGCTCAACGGACCAACGAATCCGGCGGCAAGGGGCTCGATCGTGGCAGTGTGGGGAACGGGCTACGGGCGGACCGACCCCCCATGCCAAAGCGGTGGGCTCAACCTTCCTTATGCCGCGCCGCTGAGTACTGGTATGAGCGCGCTCATCTTATTAGGCGTCGACCCAAACCTACCCGCCGGCGTGCAAAAACCCGCATCGGTGCGGTATGCGGGCAGTGCGCCAACCGTGGTATGCGGAATTGTGCAGGTCAATTTTCAGATACCAAAAGATGTCGCTCCAGGAGTCTTCTCTTTGTTGCCAGGAGTTCAGCTAGTAGACGGAAACACTACGAGCTCTTACCAACCGCAGATCGGCTCCACAATCGCGGTGAAGTGAAATTTGGTCAAGAGACCATCGTGTCCGCCGCCTGCGGGGCGGGTCGTGAAAGGGCGGACCAAGAAGAAACTGACCGACGAAGCCGCCAAGAAACAGGCCAAGAATCTGGGAGGGTCACATGAGCAAAGTCGAGAGTAAGACACCTTGCCAGGCGCCAGTCCAGGTGATTGAGCCGAGTCTGAAACGGCCATCATCATGCGCTGGCGCAGCGGATCAGCATCCCAAACTCTTTGTTGATGTCCCTCAAGTCGCACCTGCCGCGCCTTGATCCACGCCGCGTAACTCTTGACCTTGATGCTGATATCGTTGTGCTCTACTCTCCCGTCCTGGTTAATTCTTTACGATTGCGGACCTTATCCAGGATGACGCCGGCCGAGGCTTTCCAAACGAAAGGTTGTAGCTGATTCGCGATGCGCGCGTTGGCAACGCCATCGTGGGCCAGCAGCAGAACCATGCAACGAAGGACCACCTTCTGCGGGCTATTATCGTTTCGAACCAACCGCGCGAGCTCCCGTTTCCGGTCGACGGTTACGGGTAGCGGGGTTGCCGTAGTGAACGTGACTAAGCATACGGCAGATGGGCCGTATTGTCACGCAGTATCTGGGACAGGACACTAGAACGGGAGCGCCATCTGCTCGGCGGCGGTTGAGGCGGGTGGGGGCGGCGTGGGTTGCGCCGGGCGGAGGCCCCACTGTTCTAGGATCCAGCTCTGCTCCCAGCGGGCGCGGTAGCTTCCGAGG
>JAJYCN010000270.1 GCA_021778335.1 Acidobacteriota bacterium
GTGGTCTGTCACGACGATCAGGCAAAGGAGCGGGCTGCCGGCAAACACGCGCATGTCGCCTGCGAAGCCTGTCACGGCCCACAAGCGGCGCACGTGGCCGACATGGCCAACGTCAAGCCGGTCCTGCCGGATGTCGCCACGCTTTGTGCGCGCTGTCACGAAAAGAACGCGGCGAAGCCGAAGAGCTTTCCGCAAGTAGTAACCGCGGAACACTCCGGCGGCGTGGCCTGTAACACGTGCCACAAGCCGCACAATCCGCAGATATAGGAAGGAGCCATGGAGATCACACGCCGCCAACTGCTTACGCGCTGTACTCAGCTCCTTGTCCTCACCGGCACGGCCGCGGCAGCGCTCGAGAAGAACGGAGAGCCGCCTGGACCCGGCGGCACGTACCACATGGCCGATCATTGGTGGGGCATGATGATCGACATCGAGAAATGCATCGGCTGCGGTAACTGTGTGCGCGCGTGCTCGAAGGAAAACAACGTACCGGAGGGTTACTTCCGCACCTGGGTCGAGCGCTACCAGGTTACGGAAGACTGGGAGCATCCGAAGGTCGACTCCCCGGACGGAGCCATCAACGGGTTTCCCGCCAACACCGATCCAAATGTGAAGAGCTTTTTCGTGCCGAAGCTCTGCAATCATTGCGCGGATTCCCCTTGTGTGCAGGTCTGCCCCGTCGGCGCAACCTTTGTCAGCCCGGACGGAGTGGTGCTTGTCGACCCCGATTACTGCCTCGGCTGCCGCTACTGCATTCAGGCGTGTCCTTATGGATGCCGTTACTTTCATCCGGAGAAGCACATAGCCGATAAGTGCACGCTGTGCTATCACCGGATTACGCAAGGGCTCACGACCGCCTGCTGCGAAGCCTGTCCGACCGGCGCCCGCCGCCTGTGTGATCTTAAGGACCCCAAGGATCCGGTACATGAGTTTCTCCGGAATAACATGGTGCATGTCCTTAAGCCGCAGATGGCCACCGGCGCAAAAGTCTACTACAACAACCTGGATGGGAGCGTACGTTAGAACATGATCAACGGTGTCGCCGGATACATGTATCCCAATGAGGTAGAGCTGCAATGGAGCCTGCTCATTGTCCTCTACCCTTACATCACGGGTCTGGTGGCCGGCGCTTTCATCCTGGCCTCGCTCGAGCGAGTCTTCAACGTGGTAGAAGTCCGGCCCACTTACCGCCTGGCGCTACTTACGGCGCTCGCCTTCCTGCTCGTGGCGCCGCTGCCGCTTCAGTTACATCTCGGGCACCCGGAGCGTTCCTTCGAGATGCTGTTCACGCCGCACAGCACTTCAGCCATGGCCATGTTCGGTTTTGTCTATCTCTGGTACTTAATGGTCGTTTTGCTAGTCGAAATCTGGCTGGAGTACCGGGCGGACATCGTCCACGCGGCTCAAACACGGACCGGCGCCGCGCGTTGGATCTACCGTGTGCTGACGCTTGGATCCCAGAACGTCAGCGCGGCGAGCCGGAGCATCGACGACAAAGCCGGCTATATCGTGACGTTGATCGGCATCCCCTCGGCGTTCCTGCTGCATGGGTATGTCGGCTTCATCTTCGGCTCTGTCAAGGCAAATCCCTGGTGGTCGACGCCTCTGATGCCCGTAGTCTTTCTGTTCTCGGCCATGACGTCGGGTATCGCGGCGGTGCTTGTCATCTACGCCGGCGCGTCGCTCATGCGGAGAACGCCGATTGACATGCGTTGTCTGGATACGATCGGAAAGTACCTCTTCTACACATTCGTTATCGATTTTTCGCTCGAAATGCTCGACCTGGTTCACCGCACCTACGAGGCCGACGAGTCGTTCCGCTCGCTGGACTTCATGGTTCATACGCGGCTGTTTGTTTCGCAGATCGTGATCCAGATCTTCATGGGCACGTTGCTTCCGATTACGCTTCTTGCGGCTACGCAAGTCCTCCGTCTTTCCGAGCCGGTCCGCCGCCGGATTTACATCAGCGCCAGCATGTTGACTCTCATCGGTATCTTCGCGATGCGCTGGAACGTTGTAATCGGCGGCCAGCTTTTCTCGAAGAGTTTCCTCGGCTACACCACCTACAAAGTGGAATTCGCCGCCCGCGAGGGTCTGCTGTCCGCGATCATGCTCATGGTTTTACCTTTCATTTTGCTGTTCGTGCTGGTGAAGCTCCTCCCGCCTTGGGAGGAGCACGAAGTAGCGGAAGCTTGAAGATGGGAAAGGGGATGCCATGCCGTCTCCCGCCTTGCCGAATGAGCCGGATGACGTCAATCGCACGCTCCAGGCGCTTGAAGAACGCGTCGCTCGAATCGAGGAGCATCTCGGCCTGAGCGCCGCGCCGGCCCAGGCTCCGGTTCCTCAGGAACCTGCTCTGGCCGCGTTCCGCGAAGGCGCCAGCGCCGTCCCCATTCTTGGCCGCATGTTGCTTGGCCTCGCCGGCGCTTATGTGCTCCGCGCCATCACCGATGCCCGCGCGGTTCCGCGCAACGTGGGCGTGTTCGCCGCGATCCTCTACGCGATCCTCTGGCTGGTCCTGGCTGCGCGGACTCCCGCCGCCCGCCGCGCGCAGACCGCTCTGTACAGCCTGACCTCGGCGCTCGTTCTGGGTCCGCTTCTCTGGGAAGCGACGATCCGGCTTCGCGTACTCAGCCCGTGGACGTCGGCCGCCGTACTTTTCGTGTTCACCGTCTTCGGCTTAGTCGTTTCCTGGCGCAAGAATCTTCTTGTCGTCGCCACCACAGCCACGCTTACCGGAGTTCTCACCGCCGCCGCACTGCTTGTGGAAACCGAGGACGTGGCGCCGTTTCTCTTCGTCCTGCTTGCGATTGCGGCCGCCGTCGAAGCGTCCGCCTGTCTCGAACACTGGCTGAACGAGCGCTGGCTTACGGCTTCCGCCGCCGACCTTGCCGTGCTGGTCGCCACTTATCTTGTCACCAACGCGAACGGCCTGCCTGAAACCTATGCCCCGATTCCGCACGGGGCGCTACTGGCCTCTCAGATGGCGTTGCTGGCGATCTATTTTTCGAGCACCCTGTTCCGCACTCTCTTCCGCGGCCACTCTCTCAACATCTTTGAAACCGCCCAACTCGCGCTTGCTTTTCTGATCGCGATCGGCGGCGGCCTTCGACTCGGCGCCGATCCCCATATCCTGGCCGGCATGACGACCGTCTCCTTGTCCTCGGCCGCGGCATGCTACTGGCTCGCCTTCGCCGAGCGCGGCCGGAACTTCGTCATCTATTCGGCGTATGGATTTCTTCTCTCGATTGCCGGGACACTCATCGCGCTCTCTTATCCGGTTTCGGCCGCTATCTGGTCTGTTCTGGCGATCGCATGCCTGGCGGCCGGGCGCTTCGGGCTGAGCTGGTATGCCGTTCCGTATTTACTCAGTGCGCTGGTTGCCCCGGAAACATTCAACGAAGCGACGCGCTCCATCCTCGGCGGCGCGGATACTCACGTGGCGCTGGTCCCTGTGCTCAGCGCGACGATCGTTGCGGTGGCCTGTTACTTTCTCGCGCTACGCAACTCGCCGAACGGGATTCTGCACGCCATCTTCGCCGGCTTTGCTTTCTGGCTTCTGGCCGGAACCGCGGCGGCCGTGCTCACCGGCGGCTATCATCAGTTGTTCGGCGCGGTTGCCCCCCACGCGTACTGCGCCACCTTGAGAACCGGAGTCCTCGCCGGCGGCGCTGTTCTGCTCGCGTTTGCGATCCTTGTTTGGAAGCGGACCGAGCTGAGGCCACTGATCTACGTGGCGATGGGTTTCGGCGCCTATCGGCTGCTCCTGATCGATCTCCGGCAGGACGTCAAACCTGCGCTTGTGCTCTCGCTGTTCGCCTACGGCGCGGCGCTGATATTCCTTCCGGGACTGATGCAGCACGGCCGGGCGCCGGGCGCCTGAGGCAGCACGGCCGGAGGCGGCGTGATGCTGGAAGAGTCCGCTCTCGCCGGTTGTGTTAGGAATGGAGTGCCAGGCACGCCAACGCCGCTCGCACTCAGGCCACTCTTCCATGACGGCATCCCGCTCGCGCCGACTCTTCCTCTGGGTTCTCGGGCTTAGCGCTGTCTGGTCCGCAGAGCACGTGTTCGCACAGCCTCCGGCGGAGACGATGCGGGCATTCCGGCGATATTCGGCGGCCGTTCAAAGGCGGACCGAAGCAGAAGGCGGGTCGCCGCGATTTCTGCAGATGGAGGCGCGGCCGGACGCGCGAAAGCGGTTGATGGCCGGGGAGATCCTGACCATTCCCGCGAGCGAGCTAAAACTCGATCCGCAGATTGACATCCCCGGCGGGCAGGTGCAGCACTGGATCGGCGCCGCGTTCATCCCCCACGCGAGCCTCGACCGGGCGATTGCGGGACTGCAGGACTACGGGAATCGCAAGCGTTACATGCAGCCGGTGATCATCGATTCACAGGTGCTCTCCCACACGGGAGACGAGTTCGAGATCTATCTCCGGCTTCGGCAGAAAGCGCTGCTTTCGGCGGTTTTCGACGTCGTGCAACGGATCAAATACATCCGGCCGGAGCCTTCGCGCGTGTTGATTGAATCGAAATCCGAGAGTGTGCGCGAGGCGCCTTCCGAGCAGGCTCCGCGCGGGACGCCGGCGCGGGACCGGGGCCTCATTTGGGCATTGGACGACTACTGGCAGCTGGTGGAGCGCGACGGCGGCGTCTACATCGAATGCGAAGCGCTGGTGCTCTCGCGCCAGGTTCCCGCCGTCATCCGTTGGTTTGCCGGCGGCATGATCGCGCGAGCCTCCCAGCGGATGCTTGCCGGGACTTTGAAGGCCGACGTCCGGATCATCGGCGACGCACAGCGGGCTGCGCCGCCTCAGGCAGAAAGGGTACGTGGACGAAAGAGCGGTTCAGTGGCGTTGTTCGTAAGCACCCAGAGACCGTAGATGCCAAGGATGGTGCCGACCGGGACGTTGAGGAGGTCGAAAGCCGACATGACGATGCCGAGGGTCTTGGCCCACGGGCGGAAGCGCATGATGCCCCAGCCGCAGATAATGCCGGGCAGGGAAAGAACGAACAGGATCAGGAACACTGCGACGCCGATGATACCGAGGACACCGGCCGCGGCGAGTGAATTTTCCGCGTCCTGGCCGCCGACCATGGCTGCGATGCCACCGATGCCCCCGAGCACGAGTAACCCGATGACGCCGCCAAACAGCATGATTACGCTCAAGGCGATGTGGAGCATTCCGAGGACTCTGACATGCGATTCCATGTGTGGGACGTCTCCGTGTTCGCTACCGAGCGTAGCAGGTTTGGCGGACGCATTTCAGGTCCCAAAAACGTTGGTTGCCAGGAAGGTGTTGCGGAACCTGCCGTCGGGATCGAAGCGGTGGACGAGGGACCGGAAGTCGGCGAGGCGCTGGTATTGGGACTGGATCCGGGCCGCGGGCAGGGTGAATAGTTTTGCCCAGTGAGGGCGCGGGGCGAAGGGGACGAGTTGGGCTTCGATCCTGGGCAATAGCGCTTTCACCGCGGGCCATTCGCGCTTCCAGGTGAAGTGAATGGTGAGCGAGTCGCGCTGGTGGCAAGGGCTCATCCAGAGTTGGTCGGCGGCGATGGTGCGGAGTTCGGTGATGAATAAGTGGGGAGTAATTTCGTCGCGGAGTTTCTCCACGGCGAGGATGGCTTGATACGCGTTCTCGCGGGCGACGAAGTATTCGGTTTGGAGTTCGGCGCCGCTGCTGGGGGTGAAGTTCATGCGGAAGTGCGGCATGCGTTCGTACCACGGGCCGGGAATGCCGAGTTGATCGGTGCAGGGTTCGGCGTCGTGGCCGGCGATGGGGTGGAGTTTTCGCGTGGCGGCGGTGGCGCCGAAGAATTCCTTGGCCTTGAGATACGGACTGGCCGGGTCGAGGCGGCTCTTGATCCAGACTTGTGTGGCGCGGTGATGCTGCCAGTCGGTGAACAGGCTAACGCTGTAGCCGGCCGAGAAGATTTCGTCGAGGTGGTGCTCGAGCTGATCGAACGAAAGATTTTCGAAGACGACTTGCGCCATGTCGAACGTGGGGAGAACGTCGAGCGTGACGCGGGTGATGATGCCGAGGGCGCCGAGGCTGACGGCCGCGCCGGGAAAACGGTCCGGGTCGCGCTCGCGGGCGAGCGAAACGGTTTCACCGGAAGCCGTGACGATTTCGAGAGCGGCGACGGCCGTGGCGAGGTTGCCGTTGTGGATGCCGGAGCCGTGCGTGGCGGTGGAGCAGGCGCCGGCGACGGTGACGTGGGGCAGAGAAGCGAGATTGTGGAGGGCGTAGCCGTGTTGGTAGAGATACGGCGCGACTTGGCCGTACTTAACGCCGCCGCCTACCGTGACGGTGCGCGCGCGGCTGTCGATGGACATTTCCTGGAAGTTCTTGAGCGAGACCTGATCGCCGGTGGTGTCGGCGATGGAGTTAAAGGAGTGGCCGGCGCCGAGAGCCTTGAGGCTGGGGCGTTTCGAGACGAGACGGCGAACGTCGTTCGAGTTGGCGGGCAGATCGAGGTGGGCGGCGTGGAATTCGAGATTGCCGGCCCAGTTTGTGCGGGCTTCCGGAGAAGCTTCGGCGCCGGTCATGGAAGAAAGGAGGCTGCCGGATAAAAGAGTGGCGGAGGATTTCAGAAACGTGCGCTTGTTCATGGACGGATCGCGTTGAAGCGGCGGTTCGACAAGACGATGCTATCACCGCGGCCGGTCAGGAGCGGATACGGGAGTCCGGGTCGACGCGCAGCCATGCAAGGGATCCGAGGGCGCAGAGGATGGCGGCGGCGAGGAAGGACCAGGTCCAGCCGAAGCGGTGGGCCAGGATGGGGGTGAGCAGGGCGGTGACAGTGGAGCCGAGTTGAGCGCCCATGTTCATGAGGCCGCTGACGAGTCCGGCCGAGGGGCCGCCGATGTCGGCGCTCACGCTCCAGAACGAGCTTTGCGAGATATAGAGCGCTCCGGCGCCGCCGGCGAGTACGAAACTGGCTAAGTGGGCGCTCGAGACCCGAGCGCCGATGGCGAGGAAGATGGCGGCGAGTCCGATTCCGAAGACGGCGAGCCAGCAGCGGCCCGCGCGGCGGCCCCAGCGGCGGGCGATGCGGTCACTCAGCCAGCCGCCGATCGAGGAGCCGAACGCCATACAGAGGAAGGGAAGCGACGTGAGGTACGAACTTTCGCGTAAGTCAAGATGGCGGACGCGATTCAGGTAGATAAAGAACCAGGTGAAGAAGATATAAGCCGCGTAGCCGTAAGTGAAGTAACTGAAGGTTACTAACTGCATGTCGCGGTTAGCGAAAATGGCCCGAAGCGGAAGCCGGGGCGCCGCGCCGGAGACGATCTTTTGCGGGAGGCCCGCTTCGATATGGGCGAGCTCAGGCGCCGTGATGGCGGGATGCTGGTTGGGGCGGTCCCGCGCCAACAGATACCATACGCCACCGGCGATGAGTCCCAGGGATGCGCTAAGCCAGAACGCAGCGCGCCAGCCGAAGTGAGTGAGGACGTAAGTCATCAGCGGCGGCGTGACGCCGGCTCCGAAGCCGACGCCGGCAAAAATGATGCCGTTTGCGAGGCCCCGTTCGTTGGTTGGGATCCAGTTGGCGACGACGCAATTGGATGACGGATAGACGACCGATTCGCCGACGCCGAGAGAGAACTGGATCGCGATCATGGACAGCACAAGCAGCGGGAAGCCGGCGCCGAGGAGCGTGATGAGAGCGCAGAAAACAGCCCACCAGATGACGCCGATCGCCAGCGTTTTCCGGGGTCCGAGGCGGTCGGCGACCCAGCCGCCGGGGGCCTGGAAGAGCGCGTAGCCGAACACGAATGCGCTGAACACCGCTCCGAGCTGATAGTCGCCGAGATGGAACTCCCTGGCGATCGCCTGTCCGGAGATCGAGATGTTGACCCGGTCCATATAAGCGATGGCGCTTACGAGGAACATCCAGAAGATGAGGACCCAGCGGAGACGCGAACGGAGCGGGGTGAGCGGTGAGGTCACGGAGTAAGTGTACGCTGGCTTGTGGATTTAGATGTACGCGATGACGTCGATTTCGACGAGCGACTTGCCGGGAACTCCGGCGGCGGCGATCGTGGTGCGGACCGGAGGTTCGCTGCCGAAGCGGCCTTTGAAGACGGCGTTCATGCCGTCATAGTCTTTCAGGTCGGCGAGATAGACCTGGGCTTTGAGCACCTTCTCCATGGAGGAGCCGCAGCGGGTAAGTTCCTTCTCGATTTCATCGAGGACGTGTTTGGTGTGGGCGGTGATGTCGCCTTCGAAGTGAGCTCCGATGCCCGAAATGAACAGTAAGTTGCCGTAGCCGACGGCGGGGCTGAAAAGGGGCGTTTCCTTCGGCGGCTGGCCGTCGCGC
>JAJYCN010000271.1 GCA_021778335.1 Acidobacteriota bacterium
GCGGCGCCAGGTGCGATGAGCGGTTTCCGGGTCCTGACGACGAGCCGGTTTGACCGCGAATTCAGGAAACTCGCCGCGCAGCATCCGCGGTTGCGGGAGGGATTTCGTGAGATTGTGGAGGCACTTGCGGAGGACCCGTACAATCGCAGTGGGCGGTTTCCGATCAAGAAGCTTCATGGTGTGGTTGCTGGTGAGGGAGAGTATCGGATCCGCGCCGGGCGGTTCCGGTTCCGCTACGACGTCGAGGGGAGAAGGGTGTACCTGAAGGCGTGTTCGCCGCGGCGGGAGGATACTTACTGAGCGATGCGATTACCAGGAGCGGTCTCCTTCGCCAGCGTGAGCAGTCTACGGATGGAGGCCTGGGCGTTCTGGCGTGGAGCGCGTGCCGGTTGAGTTTACGAGAGCCGGATAAACTCTTCGAAAGTGGCGGCGACGTGCTGGACGCCGGTGAAGCCGAGTTTGCGAAATTCGTTTTCGAGTTCCTTGGTTTTCGCGCCGCGGCAGACGGTTAGGCGGACGGTCTTGTTGGCCGAACCGAGGAGCAGTTCGCGGGCGCGTTTGTCGATGGCCGGCATACTGTAGCCGATGATCACGAGTTCATCCGTGGTGCTTATGGCCTGGGCGGCGCGAGCCCATAGGGTGTCCCAGAATAGTTGCCACTCTGTGCCGAAAATGGTTTCGAAGTGGAAGACCTTGGGAAGGGCAGGCAGGATGAGGGCAGGGAGAGCCGCCGCTTCGCTGAGACCGCGGCAGAGCGGGTCTTCGAAATCGCGGTAGCCGAGGTATTCGTGATCCTGCCGTGCGAGGAGGACGGGGCGATCGCCTAATGTGTTTGTCCCGGCGGCGAAGTGTCCCGTGGTCATCCCTCTGAACATAAGGGCGAACCAGTTCGTCCTCCCGTGAAGCTTGAGCACTTCAACGGGCGACTTTGCCGCATCGGGCGCGATCTCGAATCCGTACCCGGTTTCGATGTTCCACCGATGCGCCGTGCGAAGAGCGCGCTCGATGGCCATGTCGTAGTTAAAGGTGATGACGATATCGCCGCGAGCCAGCGTGTGTGCGAGCCGGGTATAGGGGACATGAGACCGGCCAGTATGGTTTCGAAGTCAGCCAAGCCGCCAAATACCTCGACGACTTGCGCGATGGCGTACCGGATGGCGTCACCTCGGGGTAGAGTGACTGCCCACTCCTGAAGTTTGGCGCCCATTTCCCAGGCCAGTGGATAACCGGCGTGAAGTGAGGCGCCTGCTCCCAAAACGATGGTCTTCATGTCCAGGTCGATTCTAAAGCGAATTGTGGAATTTTGCCCCGTTTACACGAAAGAATCCCGCTGAGCCAGTTAGGGACAGGCCACGCTCGGGTACGAGATTGAGCGTAGGCTGCTATTCGGGTTGGGTGGCGCGAGGCGTGTGCGATTGGAGACGGGACTTTCAGCGGAACGTGCGCGGCGAGGTTTGGAATTCGGCGCGGAAGGCCCGGTGGAAGGTGGAGAGGTCTTCGAAGCCTGAGTCGAGGGCGATGGTGAGGATGGTTGTTCGTTCGAGGGCGAGGCGGGCCGGCGGCGTGGCGGAGGCGGCGGACGTATTGGTGGGGGGTGACGCCGGTCGCAAGTTCGAAGGTGCGTAAGAAGTGATAGGGGCTGAGGCCGGCTTCGGCGGCGAGCGACGCGATCGTGTGGGGTTCGGCGGGGTGGGGCGCTCGATGTGGCGAAGGACGGGAATGACGCGGCCCTGCGCGGCGGGCGGCAGGTTGGCGACGGCTTCGTCGAAGGTTATGTGGGCGCCGTTGCCGCGGAGTTGGGCGAGGAGGTTTTCGCGGAGCGGTTGCGTGGTTGTCATGAGCGCGGCTCCTCGATGCGGGTGGCGAGGAACTCGCCTTCGAGGCGCCAGGTGACGCCGTCGGGGGTGAGCGATTCGCCGATCCAGTGGCTGGAATTGGGTGCGATTTCGGTGAAGCGCCAGCGGGTGGGAACGCCGTCGGCGCGGGCGCCGATTTGCACGATGCCGGGGCCGATGCGGCGGGGCATGATCCAGACGTCCTGGATGGCGCAGCCTTCGAGCGCCCAGTGGAAGTGGGCTTCGCCTTCAAGATCGAGCGAGGAGACGTCCAAGCCGGCGTAGTGGAGCGGGTGGAGGGTCCAGCTTCCGACGAGCCAGCCGTAGACGTCATCGGAGGCGAGGGCCGGGAGGGCTGGGAGAGAGGTGGTCATGAGTCGAGCATAGGGCGGGTGATGCGAGGGGTCTTGGCGAAAATTGCTGTGAAGTGCGGGCTCGCCGGCGGCGGGCGGCAGTCAGTTGACGTTCTGCACCTTTTAAGGTACAGTGCAAGCAGCACGGTGCACGATGGCCGGAGACCCCGAGCCGCACAAAATCCCGCTGGCCTTTTTCCGCACGCTTGCGGGAAGCGAACCGGTGCGGGAATGGCTGCAAGAACTACCGGAAGGGGAACGGCGGGCCATCGGAAAGGACCTCATGCGGGCGCAATGGCGGTGGCCGGTGGGGATGCCACTGTGCCGTGCGATGGGAGGCGGCCTGTGGGAAATCCGGACGGGCCTAGCGACGGGCCGAACAGCGCGCGTGATGTTGTGCCTTTACCGGGGACACCTCGTCGCGCTGCACGGTTTCATCAAGAAAACGCGCGCTACGCCGGATGAGGATTTAGCGCTGGCGCGGAAGCGCAAGAAGGAGTTGGAGCAATGAGCAAGAGACACGTGGGTTCGAGCGTCGATGACTTCCTCAAAGAGGAGGGCATTTTCGAGGAGGCGCAAGCGCAGGCGGTGAAGGAGGTTGTGGCCTGGCAGCTCGCCGAGGCGATGAAGAAGAAGAAGATCTCCAAGAGCAGGATGGCCGCACTGCTGAAGACGAGCCGCACGCAGGTTGACCGGCTTCTGAATGCAAGAGATGACATTACGCTGTCGAGCCTGCAACGGGCGGCGGCAATCGTAGGACGCCGTGTAACGATTGAACTGGTGTAGCGGGGAAGTGCTTCGTAAGCCAGCCCGCGGCGGCGGGAGGGCGGGGCGGGTCTTGGCGAAAATTGCGGTGAAAAGCGGCGCTAGAATGAGAGCGCGATGAGTAAGGCGGCGGCGAAGGAGATTACGAGCCTGAGCGGGTTGCCGCTGAAGGCGTATTACGGGCCGGAGGACGCGGAGGGGCTGCCGGCGGCGGGGGAGGCGGGGGAGTTTCCGTACACGCGCGGGATTCACAGCACGATGTACCGGGGACGGCTGTGGACGATGCGGCAGTTTTCCGGGTTTGCGACGCCGGAGGAGACGAACGCGCGGTACCGGTATCTGCTTGCGCAGGGGCAGACGGGGCTTTCGGTGGCGTTCGACCTGCCGACGCTGATGGGTTACGACGCCGACGATGCTACATGTTTGGGCGAGACGGGGAAGTGCGGGGTATCGGTTTCATCGCTCGAAGACATGGAAAGGCTGTTTGAGGGGATACGGCTGGATGAAGTAACCGTTTCGATGACGATTAACTCGCCGGCGCCGGTGTTATTCGCGATGTATCTGGCGGTGGCGGAGAAGCAAGGCGCTCAGTGGACGGACATCTCGGGGACGCTGCAGAACGATATTTTGAAAGAGTATATCGCGCAGAAGGAATTCATTTATCCACCGCGGCCCTCGATGAGGTTAGTCACCGATGTGGTCGAGTATGCGGCGAAGTATGTGCCGCGGTTTCATCCGATTTCGGTAAGTGGATATCACATCCGGGAGGCGGGTTCGACGGCGGCGCAGGAGCTGGCGTTCACGCTGCGGGATGGGATTGAGTATGTGGAGTGGGCGGTGGAGCGCGGGCTGGACGTGGATGAGTTCGCGCCGCGGCTGAGTTTCTTTTTCAACTCGCACAGCGATTTTTTCGAGGAGATTGCGAAGTTCCGGGCGGCGCGGCGGATCTGGGCGACGACGATGCGGGAGCGTTTCGGGGCCAAGGACGAGCGGAGCCTGAAGCTGAAGACACACGCGCAGACGGCGGGGTGTTCGCTGACGTGGCAGCAGCCGATGAATAACGTGGCGCGGACGGCGTACCAGGCGCTGGCGGCGGTGCTGGGCGGGACACAGTCGCTGCATACGAATTCGCTGGACGAGGCGTATGCGCTGCCGAGCGAGCACGCGGCGACGATCGCGCTGCGGACGCAGCAGGTGCTGGCGCATGAGAGCGGGATACCGGCGGAGGTGGATCCGCTGGGAGGAAGTTACTATCTGGAGCGGCTGACTTACGAGATGGAAGAGACGGCGCGGGCGCTGATGCGGCGGGTGGACGAGTTAGGCGGGATGATACCGGCGATCGAGGCGGGATTTCCGCAGACGGAGATTGCGCGGGCGAGTTACGATTTTCAGCGCGAGGTGGAGGCGGGTGATAGGAAGATTGTGGGAGTGAACGCGTACGCGGAGGCGGAGGACGAGGCGCCGCCGCTGCTGGTGATCGACGAGACGGCGGCACGGCGGCAGGGGGAGAAGCTGGAAAGGCTGCGGGCGCGGCGGGATGGGGCGGCGGTGGAGAGGACGCTGGGGGCGCTGAAAGAAGCGGCGCGCGGAGAGGCGAATACGATGCCGTATTTGCTCGATGCGGTGCGGGCTTATGCGACGGTGGGGGAGATCTGTGGGGCGTTGGCGGAGGTGTATGGGCGGTATCAGGAGAAGAGCGTGGTTTGAGGGGTGAGTTCGCTTTGGCTGCGGTTTACTCCGGCTGGGGGATGCTGCCGGTAGCGGGAGAGGCGTCGTTCACGGTACGGAGATTGACCCAGGGGCCGCGCGCCATGCTCGCCGGGTCCGCTTCCGCATGGGCAGTAGATAGACAGCGCAAGCGGCTTTCGGGGAAGACGATGAAGCTCCGCGGCAGGTGTCAATGCCCCTCTGCTGGGACTGTCTTTCCCGGTTTGGCGCTGCGTTGACCGAGTTCGGCTGCGTTGCGGGCGCCTGCTGATGCCTCGCGGCTGAGGATCCGCCGCGATTGGCGAGAAGAACCCATCCGGACAGGCCTGCGACAACGGCCGGCACCATGAGAGGCGCCAAATCTACATTAAGCAATCATGTCTGATTCCGTCCTTCAAGACCGCCGGAAGCTCGACTTCTCGAAGGGGCTGGCCGCTGCCACGGGCTGGCACCACAGCATGGACTTTCCGGACGGCGAGCACGTCGAGGGATATATTCCGATTTGCGTGCTGCGAGAAAGATACCGAGATCTGTCACTCCCGGAGGACCTAAGTGGCCGGACGGCGCTCGACATTGGGGCCTGGGACGGATGGTTTAGTTTTGAAATGGAGCGACACGGCGCCGATGTTACGGCAGTTGACCTGGCGGGGGTCGAAAACTTCCTCCACGCCCACCGGCGATTCAGCTCGGCGGTCAAGTACGTGGTGGCTGATGTGTACGATCCACCCTCGTGCGAGATCGGCCGTTTTGACTACGTTCTGTTCCTTGGGGTGTTATATCACCTCAGGCATCCTCTGCTGGCGTTGGAAACCGTCTGCGCGCTCACCCGAGACATGGCCGTGGTCGACTCCTTTGTGGTGGACGAGGGCGAGCGTAGCCGCGTCGCGGCGCCGGCGCCATTTATGGAGTTCCATGAGACTGACGAACTCGGAGGGAATAGAGACAACTGGTTTGGACCCACCGTCCCGTGCCTGATGGCGCTGTGCCGCTCCGCGGGGTTCGCCCGGGTCGAGTACGTTAACACATGGCATCGCCACGCTAGAGTCCGTTGTTATCGAACGTGGGGGCCGGTCCCGTCGTTTCCCTGTGACCCCGCCCCTGTCTTGCAGGACGCCCTGAACGCCCGCGATTATGGCGTGAATTTTCGGTCAAGGAAGGAGCAGTACGTGACGGTGTGGTTCACTTGTGCCGGAGAGGTAAGGCGGGAGGACCTGCGCCTTCCAGAGGAGATGCCCCTGGGCTCGCACGAGGTCACACTGAGGCAAGCGGGGCAAAACTCGAGCGCCGTGGCGTTCGAGCTCGTCCTGTAAAATAGCTGCCAAACAATGAACCGAAGATCGCGCCAGGTTGCCTCTGTCGTTCGGCGCCTAATGATAGGACCGGCTGAGATGCGCGGTGAACAGCAGCCTCACCTGGCTGAGGGTTGACGGGTTCTCCGGGCGGGCTTCGCGGCGGCCCGATGAAGGGCTGCGAGGAACTCCTTACGGGTCTTGAAGGGGCCATGGACCCGGCCTTTCTCGATGTCCTGGGCCGACCCGGCCAGACGCGCGTCGAGGACAGTATCGGTGCGACATCACCGGCGTGGCGATCCCGGGGGCGGGCGCGGGGCGGCGTGTGAAAGTTGTGTTAAGATCCGGGTTTCGCATCCCTCGTCAGGAGGCAAAACATGAAGGTTTACGAAGGTTCCGAGATTCGGAACGTTGCTCTGATCGGTCATGGGCATTCCGGGAAAACGTCGCTGGCGGCCGGAATGCTCTACGCAGCGGGAGCCAGCAACCGGTTGACGCGAGTTGACGAAGGCAACACGGTCACCGATTTTGACGAGGAAGAGATCTCGCGGAAGCTGACGGTCTCGACGGCGCTGGCCTACGCGGAGTGGAAGAAGGCCAAGATCAATTTGTTGGACACGCCCGGGTTCAACATGTTCATGAACGACACGCAGGCGGCGATGGTGGCGGCGGACGCGGCGCTGGTGGTGGTGGACGGCGTGGCGGGCGTGGAAGTTCAGACGGAGCGGGTGTGGGAGTTTGCGGACCAGTTCGAGCTGCCGCGGGCGGTTGTCGTTAACCGGATGGACCGCGAGCGCGCGGACTTCGCGCGGGCGGTGGAGTCGATTCACGAGCGGTTCGGGCGATCATCAGTGCCGGTGCAGTTGCCGATCGGGAGCGAGCGGGATTTTCGCGGGGTGGTGGACCTGATCACGATGACGGCGTACGAGTACACGCCGGATGGCAACGGGAAGGGCAAGAAGATCGATATTCCGGTGGCGATGGCGGAGGCGGCCAAGGAAGCGCACGAGGCGCTGGTGGAGATGGTGGCCGAGGGCAAGGACGATTTGATGGAGGAGTTCTTCGCCACGGGGACGCTGCCTGCCGAACATATTCTGGACGGGCTGAAGGTGGAGATGGCGGAGCGGCGGCTGAGTCCGATATTCTGCTGCTCGGCGCTGCATAACATCGGGACGGAGTTGCTGTTGGATTTCATCGCGGAGAGCTTTCCGGCGCCGGTCGCGCGGCCGAAGGTGAAGGCGCGGGACAACGGATCGGAAGTGGAGCGGGCGATTTCGGACGCAGGGCCGGCGGCGGTGTTCGTGTTCAAGACGATGGCGGATCCGTTCGCCGGGCGGGTGAGTTACTTCAAGGTGATGTCGGGCGTGGTGAAGAACGACGCCACGATCGTGAACGGGCGGACGAACGGGGCCGAGCGGCTGGCGCACATCAGCGCGGTGATGGGCAAGACGATGGTTCCGGTGACGGAGTTACACGCGGGCGACATCGGGGCGGTGGCTAAGTTAAAAGACACGCTGACCGGGGATACTTTATGCGACAAAGCATCGCCCGTGAGTTATCCGCCGGTGATGCCGCCGGAGCCTTCGATCGCGTATGCGATTTCGGCGAAGACGCGGCAGGACGAGGACCGGATGGGGAATGCGGTGCACCGGATTCTGGAGGAAGATCCGTCGCTGCGGTTTTACCGGGATCCGGCGACGAACGAGTTTTTGCTGGCCGGGAGCGGGCAGCAGCATGTGGAAGTGATTGTCAGCCGGCTGAAGAAGCGGTATGGCGTGGATGTGGAGCTGAAGGCGCCGAAGATTCCGTACCGGGAGACGATTCGCGGATTTGCCGATGTGCAGGGACGGCATAAGAAGCAGACCGGCGGTCACGGGCAGTTTGGGGATTGCTGGATCAAGATGGAGCCGCTGCCGCGCGGGGGTAAGTTCGAGTTTGTGAACAGTATCTTCGGCGGGTCGATTCCGCGGCAGTACGTGCCGGCGGTGGAGAAGGGGATTGTGGAAGCGGCGGCGCAGGGGTATCTGGCCGGGTATCCGGTGGTGGATTTCAAGGTGACGGTGTACGACGGGTCGTATCACGACGTGGACTCGTCGGAGATGGCGTTCAAGCTGGCGGCGCGGAAGGCGTTCAAGGCGGCGATGGCGCAGGCCAAACCGGCGCTGCTGGAGCCGATCATGAAGGTGGAAGTGCAGGCTCCGGTGGAGTACGCGGGCGACCTGATGGGCGACATGAACGGGCGGCGCGGGCGCATCACGGGCATGGACACACGCGGGGGTACGCAGATTATCCGCGCGGAGGTGCCGATGGCGGAGATGCTGAGTTACCAGAACGATCTGATTTCGATGACGCAGGGGCGGGCTTCGTTTCAGATGG
>JAJYCN010000272.1 GCA_021778335.1 Acidobacteriota bacterium
ATGGAAACGGGCCAGCGGTGACGCTGGTACCGCGCCATAATCTACCAATGACGAACCCAGCGAAACATTTTGCTGGTAATCCGTGCCGCTGGTGCACGTGCTGCAGTTGCTATCCGTCCCGGCGGTGCAGTACGATGAGCCGCAGTTTGCGTTGACCTCCCAATACGCATAGATGTCGCCATTGTATGCGTCGTAGAAAAAGCCGAACTCCCGCCCGCCGAAGTAGCAAGACTGCTCGTGAAAATAGACCGACTCAAAAAGATAGGAACCTGAATAAAACGTGCCAACAGATCCAGCCCCGAACGTTCCCAGGAATCCCACGCCCTTGACTCCGGCGCCGTAATAGCTCTCGATTCGTTGCTGCGGCACGCGATAGTAAGGCGGCGACGTGGTCCAGTACGACGGTTGGGAGGTACATACTGGGTCGTTGCCGCCGGCGGTCACTGGGTTTCCGATGCTGTCACGCGGGACCCCCAGATTCGGACTGTTGGGGAGACTTGCAATGTCCGTTTGCGTGACCTCGTTGTAGTTGTTGGTGTCTTGATTGCTGAACTCCCAGTACACGCCGCTCGCCATCGTCGTATACCCGGTGTGGTTCATGATGTCCGTCCATGTCGGCTGAGCCGATGCGCTGAGCGCCGCGACCGCCATGATTGCCGGCAGGACGCGGATCCGGCGCCCCGCGCTCGATCAATAGCTGCCTGTCATGTGATGTCCTCCTTTCGGGACATCCCCAGACTCCGGCAGGTCCTGGAAGACTGTATGCGGCTGGAAGCCCTGTTTGCGGCATATTCCTGCAACCATCAGAGCGTGCCGCGCAAATAAATTCCGCGAGGCCGAAAGGCCTGCCGGAGTTGCCGCAGATGCGGCATTGAAATATTGTTTTTGCGGAATATACTCAAGGCCGGAGCGGAATTATGGACCCCTACGACGGAATCAGCCAATTAATCCGCAACGCATCGATGTCCCAGAGGGGATCGCGCGCGCCGCTGCGGCCGCCTGGTTTTATGGAAAAGATTGCCCTGGAAAAGTCAGACCTTCACGCATTAAACCGCGGGCGAGCTCCGTTGCTCAGCAGCGCGGAGGTAGCGGGCTGGCTCGGCGTGTCGCCTCGAACCGTCTGCTTTTGGGCGGAGTTGGGCGAGATGCCGGGATTTAAGCTTGGCCGCCAATGGCGGTTCTCCGAGGCGGAGGTTCGGAAATGGCTTGGCTTAGCGCACGTCTCGAAGCGGGGGACCCAGGTCGCTTCCGCTCCAAGCCGTAGCGTCAGATCCAGCCGCGGCTCGTGGAGCGGATAGTCGGGGTCTCTCCCGCCTTCGAATCGTGAGGGCCCCCTGCACAGTTGCGCTGTGCGGGAGGGCCGTTCCCTCCCCTTATACCGTTTACTTCCATCACGCGAATTGAGCGCGTTCATCTCGGGAGCACTCAAGCAAAAAGTTGATTCTCCTTGTTGAGGCTCACGAGGGCTTGGGCCATGAGCACGAACCTCGTCGGGCCGCATTTGCCGCGCGCTCCCCTCGGAGGCCTTGATGGTGTGCGCTGGGATAGTCTTCATCCGTACACATGGGAGTGCCGGTCCTGCCCCGCGACTCCCGAACGAAGCAACCGGTCGCCTGATCACCGCGAACGTGACAAACCCATGGGAAAACGTCGTGAAAATTTCAGGGTGAACCGCGAACTTCCTCCGTTCGAGCAGATTCGCAAGTTCCGTGTGCTCGACCGCGAATTCACGATCGAGCGCGGCGAGGTGACGCCGACGATGAAGATCCGCCGCGGGCGCGTGCTTGAGAATTTTCGCGACTTGATCGGCGAGATGTATATGGGCCGCGAAGAGATGGCCTGAGTTCGCCGCTATTGGATCGTAATATACACCTGGTTGGCGGGGATGCCGTTGGCCGATAACTGCACGATGACGTCACACTTGCCGGCGAGGCTGGGTGGGATGACGACGTTCACCTGGTCGAGGCCGAGGAACGCTCCCTGCGGCCCGGCGTAGGCGACGGAGGCTTGCTGGCCGCCGATGGTGACCTGCACGCCGTAAGTGCCGGTGGCGCGGAGCGAGATCGAGTCGGCGACGATCTGCCCGCCTTGGAGTGCGTAGTCGTTCTCCGGGGTTTGCGTGCCACTTGCGGAGACTTCGAGCGGGTTGGCCGCGGCGAGTCCGTTCGCGTTTATGGTGAACAGGCCCTGAGCGACGGGAGCGATCTGCGTGAAGGCTTGCGAGATCGTCCCGGCGGAGGACGGGATGGTGCAGGCGCCGGCGAGAGCGAGTTGGGCGCCAGCGTTTTGATGTTGCCGTTGGCGGCGGAGGCGGGCGCGGCGGGCAGGATACGCGTGAAGGCTTTGCGCATCGAGGGAAGCTGCGCGGAGCTCGAGTTGCCCAAGGTGGCATGGCCGGCGAAAGCGAGGTCGGGTCTGGGGTCGCCGATCTCGAACCGGAAGCCGGAGCCGGTGCACGAGGACGGCTGCGCCACCGCCGGAAGAACAATTGCGAAACCGGGAAGCAGCGCGAGGGCGCATGCGCGTGGAATGACATGCCCAGCTATTGAGGCGAATTTTAGCCGAGGCGTTGGGCCGGTAAACTGGATCGGGAGGTTCTTTAGTTCTGAAGATTCTTGTTATCGGCTCGGGTGGGCGCGAGCACGCGCTGGCCTGGAAACTGGCGCAGACACCCGGTGTGGAGTTGCATGCCGCTCCGGGAAATCCCGGGATTGCGGCGGTGGCCAAGTGTCACGGCGGGGCTGAGCCGCTGGCGCTGGCTCAGACGCTGGGAATTGAGTTGACGGTGGTGGGGCCGGAGGCTCCGCTCGCGGATGGGATTGTTGACCGGTTCCGCGCGGCGGGTTTGGCGATCATGGGGCCCACGCAGGCGGCGGCGAGGCTGGAGTCGAGCAAATCGTTCGCCAAGGATTTCTTCCGGCGCGCCTCGATTCCGACGGCACGGTACACGTTGGCTGCGAATCACGCCGAGGCGCTGAGAGCCATTAAGACATTTTCGCTCCCGGTTGTTTTGAAGGCGGACGGGCTGGCGGCGGGCAAAGGCGTGACGATCGCGCATTCGACGGAAGAAGCGTCGGAAGCCGCGGCGCGATTGCTGGCTGTGTCGGCGCCGCTGGTGATCGAAGAATTTCTCGTAGGCGAAGAGGTCAGCTTTATCGCGCTCTGCGATGGGGAGCGGGCGCTGCCGCTCGAAGCGAGCCAGGATCACAAGACGCTGCTCGAGAACGGGCAGGGTCCGAACACCGGGGGCATGGGCGCGTACACGGATGGGCGGATCCTTTCCGCGGTCGAACAAGGGCGGGTGATGGACCAAGTGATTGAGCCGGCGCTTGCGGGGATGCGCGCCGAAGGCTGCCCGTTCACGGGGTTTCTTTATGCAGGCCTGATGATGACTCCGTCCGGGCCGCGTGTGCTTGAGTTCAACGCGCGGCTGGGCGACCCGGAGACGCAGGCGCTGATGCACCGGATGGCCGGCGATTTCACGGGGCCGCTCGAGGAGGCCGCGCACGGGAGGCTGACGGCTTCCAGCCTCGAATGGCGGGCCGAGCCGAGTGTATGCGTGGTGCTTGCGGCGTACGGCTACCCAGGGAAGCCCCGGCCGGGAGATATCATCGAGGGCGTGGACCAGGCTCCGGCCGATGTATTCCATGCCGGGACGCGCGCCAGCGCACGTGGTCTGGAAACCGCGGGCGGGCGCGTGCTTGGTGTTACGGCGCGTGGCGAAACGTTGCGCGAAGCCATTGCCACGGCGTATCGAGGCGTGGAGGCGATTCATTTTGAAGGGATGCAATACCGGTGCGACATAGGCGCCGCGGGGTTGAAACGCTGGCCGGCATGAAGTGGCTGTTGTTGAGTATCGTGGTTGCCGTCTGCGCTGTGGTAGCACAGGACACTGCTACGTTTTCCACGAGCGTGAAGGTGGTGAACGTATTCGCGACGGTGCGCGACAAGCACGGCGAACTGATCCGCGATCTGGGCCAGAATGACTTCACGCTGACCGAAGACAGCGTGCCGCAGACGATCCGGTATTTCACGCGGGAGTCGGACCTTCCCCTGACGGTGGGTCTGCTGGTGGACACCAGCATGAGCCAGGAGCACGTGATCGCCGACGAGCGGCGGGCGGCGTTTCACTTTCTCGACCGCGTCATCCGGCGGCGGGACGACCGCGTGTTTGTGACGCAATTCGACCTCGCCGTGATGCCCAAGGCGGAGTTGACGAATGATTTCCGGGTGCTCGACAACGCACTCACCTCTCTTGATACGCCCTCGCGCGAAGACCTGCGCATGCAGACCGGCGGCGGCACGCTGCTTTACGACGCGGTGATCGAGTCGTGCAATAAGATTCTGGCCAACCAGACCGGACGCAAAGCGGCGATTGTTCTCTCCGACGGCGTGGACGAAGGCAGCGACGCATCGCTCCAGCAGGCGATCGACGCCGCGCAGCGCAGCGAGACGCTGGTTTACTCGATTCTGTTTGCCGATCCGTCCTTTTACGGCGCCGGATTTTTCGGAATGCCGGAAGGGGCGCGCGGGCGTGCGGCGCTATCGAAGCTGGCGCACGAAACCGGCGGGGGCTTTTTTGAAGTGTCGCGTCATCTTTCGATAGACGCCGTGTTTGCACGGATCGAGGACGAATTGCGGAGTGAGTACAGCCTCGGGTACGTGTCGAGCGTGCCGGTGAAGTTGAGCGGATTTCGCAAGATTCGTCTGACGGTGGCGCAGAAGGGACTCGCGGTGCAGGCACGGGACCGCTACTGGGCGAAGCGTTGAGAGGATGAGATTCCGTACGATCGGCTGGGCGGCCGTGTTGGCGGTCTTTTTCTCCGGAGGCGCGTGCGGCCAAGCGATAGCGTCGCGCGTTGACGGCGTATTGGCGCCGCTGGCGGGTGCGGGAACTCCCGGCGTGGCGGTTCTGATTCGCGAGCGCGGGAGCACGGTGTTCGAGCACGGGTACGGAGTGGGGGACCTGCGCACGGAGGCGAAGATCGACGCGCGCACGGACTTCCGCTTGGCATCCTGCACCAAGCAATTCACGGCGATGGCGACTATGTTGCTGGTTCGCGATGGCAAGCTACGCTACGACGAGACGCTGGTAGAACTCTTTCCGGATTTTCCCGAATACGGCCGGAAGATTACGATTCTCCAACTCCTGACGCACACGTCGGGCGTGCCCGACTATGAGGACCTGATGGGCGTGGCGGAGAAGAACGGCGCGCCTGCCTGGAGCCCGTTGCGGCAGATTCAGGACGCCGAGGTGTTGGCGCTGCTCGAGCGGGCCAAAGCCGGGGAATTCGCGCCAGGGACGCAATGGGCGTATAGCAACTCGGGCTACGTACTTTTGGGCCTGATTGTGGCGAAGGCTTCGGGTGAGCCGTTCGGGCGGTTCCTGCATGACCGGATCTTCGCGCCGCTTGGGATGAGTGGGAGTCTCGTTTACGAGAATGGCGTCAACACAGTGCCCCGGCGGGCGTTCGGCTATTCGCTTGAGGGCGGGAAGTTTGAGGAGACGGATCAGAGTGCGACGTCGGCCACACAGGGAGACGGCGGCGTGTATTCGAATCTCAGCGATCTGGCGAAATGGGAAGGCGCGCTGCAGCGGAATACCCTGATGAGCGCTGCTCAGATGCGTGTTGCGCTGACTCCGGTGCGGCTTTCGGGCGGTGCGCAGCCGCGCTGGCCCGTCGAGCCCGGCGATGATAATCTCGCGCCCGGCAAGCCGGTTTCCTACGGCTTTGGGTGGTTTCTCGATCCGTACGAAGGCCACGAGCGCATGTGGCACTTCGGCAGCACCGTAGGCTTCCGCACGGCCATCGAACGCTTCCCGAAGGACGGGTTGACGGTGGTGGTGCTGTGCAACCGGACCGACCTGGACCCGGGAGCGCTGGCGCTTCGCAGCGCGCAGATTGTACTCAACGCCCACCGGGGACGGTAAAAACTTCCGAGGCCGGAAGCAACTTCCGGCGCACAACTGAGCTAAGTCCTGCTAAATCCGAAGGCGGAATGTTGGTACTCCGATTGCGTCTTCCGAAGTGCCATTCGGGAGGTGACACGCTCATGTCGAAAACTTACATTGCTCTGATCGGCTTGCTCGGATGCACGAGTGTTCTTGGCGTCGTTTCGATGGTTCGTGAGGGCCATCAGGCGAAGCAGTTGCAAGCCTCTCGCGATGAGTTCCAGTCCGCGCTGCTGCAGACGAACAGCCAAATTCAGGCACTGACCGCGAAGATTACCGCCATGAGTGAAGCGCCGCCGCCGGCCGCCAGCGAACCGCAGGCTGTTGCGCCAGCGGCGCCGGCGCATGCCAGGTCTGGCCGGGCCACCGCAGCCCGGAATTCCGCGGCGCGACGTGACGACCCCCGGTTCCAGCGGATCGAATCGAAACTGACAGAGCAGGGCCAGCAGATCGCCCAGACCCAGCAGGATCTGCAGCGCACCGGCAACGACCTGCAAGGCCGGCTAAGCTCGACGCGGGATGAGCTGAACGGATCGATCGCGAAGAACCACGACGAACTGGTGGCGATGGAGAAGCGCGGCGAGAGAAACTATTACGAATTTCAACTGACCAAGTCGAAGGACTTTCAGCGCGTCGGGCCGTTGAGCCTGTCGCTGAGGAAGGCGAATACGAAGCACCAGTTCTACGACCTGGCGATGATCGTGGACGACGCGACGCTACAGAAGAAGCACGTCAACCTGTTGGAACCGGTGTGGATCAACATGGCGGACCGCCCGCAGCCGGTGGAACTGGTGGTGAACAAAGTGACCAAGAACGAAATCAGCGGTTACGTAAGCGAGCCGAAGTACAAGAATTCGGAACTGGCGGCGGCCCCGGCGCAGACCGCGGCGGGGCAGCAGCCCGCGCCTGCGCAGCCGTCGGCGGCCGTGCAGCAGGCCGCGCTGAAGCAGCGCTGACGGTCTGTCCGCGGCCTATAACGCCAGCAACTCCTGCTTCATGCGGTCCATGCGCTCTTCAAGCTGAGACACCAGTTCCGGAACGCCGAACCAGTCCTCCGTCTTGCCTTTGCGTTCAAGTTCGGCCGCCAGGGCCCAGAGGCCTGGCGCGCCGAAGTTCGCGACAGAACCCTTCAACCGATGAGCGGAGCGCTCGAGTTGTCTGGCGTCGTGCTCTTTCAAACTGGCCGCGATCTGGCTGAGATCGTTGGGGTAGTCGTCTATGAACAACGCAGCCAGTTGTTTCAGCAGATCCAACTGGCCGCCGACCCGGCTCAAGGCCGCATTGACATCCAACTCTTGCGAAAGTGCGCCAGAGCCGGAATTGTCGTCTGCCTCGGCCATTAAACAGGACCGCATCATTCGGTGCATTCTCCTCTCCCTCTCATCGGCCGGACTGGGGAAAAGCCTTAAATCCCAACGCCCGTCATTCCGGGGTACGATCACACCATGCAAGTGCCGGACGAAATATGGACATTTAGCGTCCCGCTCGCCTGCCGCTTTGTCGTGCGCCCGCCCGCTGCTCCAGCGCCTGCCGCCGGCTTGGCCGTTGTTCTTCACGGCTATGGTTCAAGTCCCGAGGCCATGCTGCGCCTGTCGGCGCCGTTGTTTGGCCCATCCTGGGCTATCGCCGCGGTTCAGGCGCCGAACCAACACTATTTGACCACTCCCCAGGGTGGGGTGGGTAGTGGCGCCGTTCCTGCCTACAACTGGGGAATCCGCGATCACTGGGAAGATGCGGTTCGCCTTCATTACAGCATGGTGCTGCATGTTCTCCGCGATCTCCGCGAGCGGTTCACGCTGGAGCCCTCGCAGTGTTTGCTTGCGGGCTTCTCCCAACCGGTTGGGCTGAACTACCGCTTCTGCGCTACCTACCCCGGCGAGGTTGGAGGCGTTCTCGGAATCTGCGGCGGCGTTCCGCGCGACTGGGAAGAGAACGGCTATCAACCCGTCAGGGCGGCGCTGCTCCACATCGCGCGCAGCGAGGACGAGTATTATCCGGTCCCAACCGTCGAGCGATTCGAAAGTCGCCTGCGCCTCCGGGCCAATGACGTGGAGTTTCATCTTCTGCCGGGTCCGCACCGTTTCCCTTCCAAGGCCGGGCCGATCGTCCAGTCCTGGCTCCGGCGGGTCTTCGAGGTCCGGATTTGACGTAACTTCTCCTTTCCAAGCAGTGCGGCACGCCGAGCAGGCGGCGTCGCGCCCGGCAAACAGACACTCTTTTTATTCCAGGTCGCCGATCGCGGATCGCGTTGGGCATGAGTTTCTCCAATCTTGCACGAGGGGACCGAACTACGGGGTCTCGATCGTCGACCA
>JAJYCN010000273.1 GCA_021778335.1 Acidobacteriota bacterium
CCCCTCCGGCAACGACGACGCCATCCTCCGCTGGAACACCTGCGCCCGCATGCTCATGCGCGGCCACCACGCCAATCACCACAAAAAAGGAGAGTAAGTCACCCACAATGAAGCTCGCCGCGCTCCTACTTACTTTCTCCGCACTGCCCGCTCTCGCCCAGGTCGACTTCGCCACCTCGGTGCACCCCATCCTCGCCGCGCATTGCGCCGCCTGCCACTTAGGCGACCACCCGCAAGCCGGACTTAGCTTCGCCACCCGCGAAACCATGCTCAAGGGCGGACACGACGGCCCGGCGATCGTACCCGGCAACTCCGCCGCCAGCCTCCTCTACTTACACGTCACGGGCCAGAAAACGCCGCGTATGCCGATGGGCGGCGACCCGCTCACCCCCGCGCAGATCGCCGCAATCAAAGGCTGGATCGACGAGGGCGCGCCGTGGCCGGAGGCGATGAGCGACAAAGCCGCCGAGCCTTGGGACGCGCCGCTCGCCCCGCGTACCCCCGCCGTGCCCGCCGGCAACGCGCCCAACCCGATCGACCGCTTTCTCAGCGCTTACTTCCAGTCGCGCGGTGTCCAACCACCCGCACTTACAAACGACGACCTATTCGTCCGCCGCGCTTACTACGACTTACTCGGCCTCCCGCCGGATGAGAAGATCCTCGCCGCCTTCCGCGCCGACACCCATCCGGACAAACGCGCCCGCCTCGTCGCCTCGCTCCTCGCCGACAACAGAAATTACACCGATAATTGGATCAGCTTCTGGAACGACTTACTCCGGAACGACCAGGGCGTGAACTACGCCGGCATGCGTAAGTCGATCACCACATGGCTCGCCCACGCGCTGGAAACCAACATGCCCTACGACGCGATGGTGCGCGATCTGATCAACCCGCAAGGACCCAACGCACCCGACGGCTTCCTGCTCGGCGTCAACTGGCGCGGCGACGTGAACGCCAGCCAGACTCCCTACATGCAGGCCGCGCAGAACACCGCGCAGGTCTTCCTGGGCATCAACCTCAAGTGCGCAAGCTGCCACGACAGCTTCATCAACCGCTACAAACTCCGCCAGTCCTACGGCATGGCCGCGATCTTCGCGCCCACGCCGCAGCTCGAGCTCGTTCGCTGCGACGTCAAGCAGGGCGTCATGACCGACCCCGCGTTCCTGTTCCCCGAGCTCGGCTCGATCCCCCAGAACGCGAACCTCGACGCGCGACGCGCCGCCGCCGCTGGTATCTTCACCTCGCCCGCCGACGGACGCCTCGCCCGGACGCTGGTCAACCGCTTCTGGCAGCGCCTCATCGGCCGCGGCATCGTCGAGCCGGTGGACGACATGGACGCCCGGCCCTGGAACCCCGACTTACTCGACTGGCTCGCCTCGGACTTCACCGCGCATAACTACGACCTGAAGCACTTACTAACTCAGGTCATGACCTCGGACGCCTACCAGTACGCCTCGGTGCCCGGCGAGCCCAACCGCACGTCATCTTATCTATTCCGCGGCCCGCAGGTCCGCCGCCTCACCGCCGAGGAGTTCGCCGACACCGTCTCCGCGGTCACCGGCGAGTGGCGCATCCTGCAGGAAGGGGAGTCCGCCGGGTTCAGCCGCGAGTGGCAGCTCAAGTCCACCGCCCTCACCCGCGCCCTCGGCCGCCCGATTCGCGACCAGGTTTTCACCACCCGCGACGAAGACGCCACAACGCTGCAGGCGCTCGAGCTGATGAACGGGGAAACGCTTGCAAAAACCCTGCACCGCGGGGCGCGGCGGCTGCTCAACGAGCTTCCTCCGGCGCCCGAAAACCGCTTCGACAGCGGGGACATGCGCAAGGGCGAAAAGCCCGTCGATATTGACGTTCGTGGGGCAAACGAACTCTGGCTTTTGATCCAGGATTCGGGCTCTTACGACCCCGCGCGGAGCATCGCCGGGTGGCTGGATTTGACCCTCGACGGGCCCAACGGAGGGGTAAAATTGGCGACTTTGCAGCCTCAAACGCCTCTACACGTTGTTAGCGTTACCGGTAACGTTATCAGTCGCGGTCTTGCGCAGTGCCCGCCGCTCGATTCCCCGGTCGTTTTCCAAATCGCCGGGAAAGGCTTCACCCGCCTCCACGGCTTCGCCGCCGTCGACGATTCCGGCTCGCGCGACGACATTGAAACAAAAGTGCGCTTTTTTGTTTTTTTTGAAAAACCGGATCCCGACGAACTTGTGCGCGTCTCGGGCGCCCCGCCGCTCCCGGCGCCCACGCCCGCGGCCAACGCCGGCTCGCTCATCGACCGCCTCTTCTGGCGATTGATGGCCCGCCAACCCAACGAAAAGGAACGCGCGATCGCGCGCGAGTACCTGATTCCGCCCGGCACGGCCGGCATCTCGCCGAGCGGCTTAGAAGACCTGCTCTGGAGCCTGCTGATGCATCCGGAGATGCAGTACCTGTGGTAGGAGAAACGCGATGAAAGACAACCTGGAACGCGATTTATTCGGCGGCCTCTCGCGGCGCCATTTCCTTCGCTCCTCGACCGCGGCGACGCTGGCGGCGCTGGCTTCCGGCGCGCCGAAACTCTACGCCGAACCGCGCAAAATCGCGCCGCGCGCCGACAGCATGATCCTGCTGTGGATGGCCGGCGGCATGGCGCAGACCGAGACGTTCGACCCGAAACGCTACACGCCGTTCCGGCCCGGCCTGCCATCGAACGAAGTGCTGAGCACCTTCCCGAGCATCCCCACTTCGGTCGACGGGCTGCAGATTTCGCAGGGCCTGGAGCGCGTGGCGAAGATCATGGACCGCGGCACGCTGATCCGCTCGCATCGCGTCGGCGACCTCGGCTTCATTCTGCATTCGCGGCATCAATACCAGTGGCACACCGGCTACGCGCCGCCGCAGTCGGTGGCGGCTCCGCACATGGGTGCGATTATCGCCAAGACGCTGGGGCCGCGGAATCAGGACATTCCGGCGTTCATCGACATCGGGCAGAACCTCGAGATCGGCGGGGAAAGCGATGGTCTGAAGGCGTTCCACACAGCGGGCTTTCTCGGCACCGAGTTCGGTCCGTTCTTTATCAGCGACCCGAAGGACGCCGCGGCGAGCACACGTCCGAATGAATATGTCGGCCGCTCGCGGTTCGATTCGCGCTGGCAGCGGTACAACGAGCTGGTGGCGGCGTCGCCGGCGGGCAAGTACGGCAGCGATTACCAGCGCGAGAGCCTGCGGCGCTCGCTCGACAACGCGCACCGGTTGCTGAGTTCACCGGCGGCGAAGGCGTTCGACCTTTCGCTCGAGCCCGAAGAGAGCTTCAAGAAATACGACACGGGGCGCTTCGGGCAGGGCTGTTTACTCGCGCGGCGGCTGGTCGAAAACGGCGCGCGCTTTGTCGAAGTGACCACCGAGTACATTCCGTTCCGCTACTGGGACACGCATGAGAACGGGCACGTGCGCGCGGCGCGGATGAAGGCCGACGTGGACGGGCCGGTGTCGCAGTTGATTCTCGACCTGGAAGAGCGCGGATTGCTCGACCGCACGCTGGTGGTGATGGCGAGCGAGTTCGGGCGGGACATGATGGTGGAAGGCAAGCCGGGGCAGACGGTGAAGGAGCAGGTGAAGCAGCCCGCGGTGATGACCGAGTTGAAGCACTACGGCATGCACCGGCACTTCACGGAGGCCTGCTGCGTGGCGCTGTTTGGCGGCGGCTTCCGCAAGGGGTTCGTGTACGGGGCGACGTCGCCGGAGCGGCCGTGCAGCATCGTCGAGAATCCGGTGACCATCGAGGATCTGCACGCGACGATCTACACCGCGCTCGGCATTGCGCCGGATCTCGCGTACGACGTGGAGCGGCGTCCGTTTTTCGTGACCATGAACGGCAAGGGCAAGCCGGTGGAAGCGCTGTACGCAAAGGCGTCGGCGTAAGTAGCCGTTATTCGCACCGGAGGGCGGTAATCGGATCGACGCGGGCGGCGCGGCGCGCCGGAAGCCAGGCGGCGAGGAGCGCCACCAGGATGAGGACGAGCGCGGCGGCGGCGAAGGTCGTGAGGTCGGTGCTTTTGACGCCGTAGAGGAGACCTGAGAGGAAGCGGGTGAGCGCGAGCGAACCGGCGAGGCCGAGGGTGATGCCGATGCAGACGGGCGCCATGCCCTGGCCGGCGATGAGCGAGACGACGTCGCGGCGGCGCGCGCCGAGCGCCATGCGCACACCGATTTCGCGGGTGCGTCGCGAGACCGAATAAGAGACGACGCCGAAGATGCCGGCGGCGGCGAGCAGGAGGGCGACGGCGCCGAACAGGCCGAGCAGCCAGGTGCGGAGGCGGGCCGGGCTGAGGGAAGTCTCGATCGAATCCGACATCCACTCGATGCCCTCGCCCGGGAGATCGCGATCGACCTCATGCACTTTGGCTTCGATGAGGCCGGCGGCGGCCGCGGCGCTCAAGGTGGTGCGCGTGACGAGGCAGACGCCCCAGAACGGCGCCTGCGCGTAGGGCACATACATCATGGGCGCGGGTTGGCGGTTGAGAGCGTCGTCGCGGACGTCTCCGGCGACGCCGACGATTTCGCGCTCCATCGGCGGATCCGGCGGGAAGGAGAAGACGAGCTTGCCTCCGATGGGGTTGGTGTGCGGGAAGAAGCGGCGGGCGAGTTCGCGGCTGATGATGGTCACGCGGGGCGCGGCGGGCGAGTCCATGGAAGTGAAGAAGCGGCCGCCCAGGAGTGGGATGTTCATCAGGTGGAAATAGCCTTGGGTGACGGCGACGTAGTGGGCCGAGAGGCTGCGCCCGGGAGGAACGGGCGGGCCGTTGCGGATGGAGAAAGGGAGACTGACGAAGTTGTCGGCGAGCGGCAGGGGCACGGCGGCGGCGGTGTTGCGGAGTTCGGGCACGGCCTGAATGCGGGAGAGGGCGTCGCGCGAGAACGCGATCCACTGGGTGGGCGTCGAGTATTCGAAGCGCGGGAGCGAGACTTCGACTTTGAGAAGTTTGCTCGGGTTGAAGCCGGGGTCGACGTGGTTGAGCGCGGCGAAGGTGCGGAGGAGGAGGCCGGCGGCGATTAAGAGCATGGTGGCGAGGGACACTTCGGCAGCGATGAGAACGTGGCGGGCCGTGTTGTGTGATTTGCGGCGGGCGGGGCGGGCGGCGTAGAGCGCGGGGGCGAGTCCGAACAGGAGGCTGGCGGCAAGCGACAGCAGCAAGGCGAAGGAGAGGACGGTTCGATCTACTTCTATCGAGCCGGCGCGGGGGAAGGTTGCGGGCAGGAGTCCGGTTAAGCCGCGGATGAGGAAGAAAGCGAGTGCGGCTCCGGCGGCGGCGCCGAGGAGGGCGAGCACGGCGCTTTCGGTGAGGAGTTGGCGGACGATGCGGGCCTGGCCGGCGCCGAGGGCGGCGCGGAGGGCGAACTCGCCGGCGCGGGCGGTGGCGCGGGCGAGCAGGAGATTAGCGACGTTGACGCAGGCGATCAACAGGACCAGGGCGACGGCGGCGAGAAGGATGAGCAGCGGGGTCGCGGCGTTTTCGGTGAGGGCGGCGCGGAGGCTGGCGATTCCGATGGTCCAGCCGGAGTCGCCGGAACGGTACTGCGGGGTGAGGCGGCGGCCGAGGGTGTCCATGGCGGCGAGGCCCTCGGCGAAGGAGATGCCGGGTTTGAGGCGGGCGATGGCGGTGAGCCAGTAGCGGTTGTGGAGCGGGATCCAGGGGCCGAAGAGAGGGTCCTGGGCGAGGGGTTCCAGATTTGTTTGGTGGGGCCGTTGAAGGAGAAATGGAAGCCGGGCGGCATGACGCCGATGACGGTGAAGGGGCGCTTGTCGAGATCGATGGTGGCACCGATCAGGTTGGGGTCGGAGGCGAAGCGGGTGGCGAAGAGGTCCGCTCCGAGGATGACGACGGGGGCGGCGCCGGGTTCGTCGTCGGAGGGGAGGAAGGCGCGGCCGAGGGCGGGGGCGATGCCGAGGACGGAGAAGAAGTCCGGGGTGACGTCGCCGACGCGGACGGGGATGGGTTCGCCGCGGCCGGTGAGGGTGAGTTCGTGGCTGACGGCGGCGGCGATGTGGGTGAAGACGCGGTTCTGTTTTTGCCACTGCTGGAACTCGGGGTAGGAGGCGCCGTCGGCGGGGATGCCGGCGCGGCCGTTGGCATCGAAGACGCGGACGAGTTGGCCGGCGTTGGGGAACGGGAGGGGTTTCAGGAGGACGGCGTAGACGGCGCTGAAGATGGCGGTGTTGGCGCCGAGGCCGAGGGCGAGGGTAAGGACGGCGACGGCGGTGAAGCCGGGGCTGCGGCGGAGTTGGCGGAGGGCGTAGCGGATGTCGGCGGGGATATCGGTGAACCAGCGCGAGCCGTGCGTGTCGCGGCAGATTTCCTTGTAGCCTTCGTAGCCGCCGAATTCGAGACGGGCGGTGCGGGCGGCTTCGGCGGGGGAGAGGCCGGAGCGTTCGAGGTCGGCGGCGCGGCGGGAAAGGTGCGATTGCAGTTCCTGTTCGAGGTCGCGCTCGAAGCCGTTGCGGCGGAGAACGAAATCGAGGAGGGCGCGGAGGGTGGATGGTGCGCTCATATTTGCTCGGGACCGGCTTCGAGGACTGTGCCCATCGCGGCGACGAGGCGGTTCCAGCCGTCGAGTTCTTCGCGGAGGCGTTTGCGGCCGGCGGGGGTGAGGGAGTAGAACTTGGCGCGTTGGTTGTTGTCCGAGAGGCCCCATTTGGCTTTGAGCGAGCCTTTGCGGACGAGGCGGAACAGCGCTGGATAGAGCGCGCCCTGTTCGATTTTGAGGGCGCCGCCGGAGATCTGCTGGATGCGGAGGAGTATGCCGTAGCCGTGGAGCGGTTCGAGGGAGACGGCTTTGAGGATGAGGAGGTCGAGGGTGCCGGGGAGGATCCGGGCGGGGGGTTGCATGGGAGGTCCTAAGATATTTAGGACATTAGCGCGGGGGAGGCGGCGGCGTCAAGGGGCAAGCGTGGACGGGCGAGGCGTTTCGGACCAGGACCTTTCAGTTGTTGCGCTTATCCAAGACGTCCCGGAAGCTATTGAAGCCCTTCGCGATGAGTGCCTGGGCGAGCCGGGCGGCTTGAATTACGGCCTGCGGGTTGCCGCTGTCGAGCGCGGCCTTTAGGAGGTGTTGCGCGTCTTTTTCGACAGTCGGGATGAGCCAGCCGTCTTGGTCGCCCTCGGCCATCAGACGAAGCGACTCAACGCATTGGGCTGGGTACCCCTGGCACAGCTCGGCGAGCACTCTCACGACTTCCATTGCTGGTTCAGCCTTCTTTGAGATCTGCAGCACCGACAGGAGCGTGTCGACCGACCACTGTTCTTCGAATTTCCTAGAGGCGAACCAGTGCCCGAAGTGCTTCAGTTCCTCGCTGTGCTGTCCCGGCGAGTCAGAGTTCATAGCGGCGAGAAGTCGCTCTTCGAACAGCGTTCGAAGGCGATCGAGGACCTCGACCGGGGCGTCGGTCCATCGCGGCACGCTCGTTCCGATGAACCAGGTGGCGTGACTGCGCATCTCGGACGTTGCGTTGCTGTAGAACGCCGCCATAAGTCCGTCTGCCGTCTCGAAGCCGATCGCACCGAGCCAGTAATAGATCATCAGATGCTCCGCGAGCCTGTCGCAGGAGTTGACCGGGCGGCGGTCGCCTGATTCGCCGGGCGCTGCCATAGCCCTTCGATAGTAGGGCGCGAGGTTCGAGAGCAGCCCGGGGTTGGGCCCGTTGTGGAGAACGAAGGCGTCCCAGGCGGCCATGTACCGCGGCTTGTCGTCGCCAGGGAATATCACGCTGAGATTCCCATTGACCCAATCGGGGTCGAGCACGGCGAGTAGGTTGAGATGGATTCCGTATATCGACCGAATCGCCAGGGTTGGTTCCCGGTGCACGTCTAGGTGGGCCTCAAGCACATCCCGCACCTCTGGCATGTCGTCAAATGTTGTGGGACGCTGTTGATCGGGCTTCTGGACCAGATCGTATGATCGCCGCACCCACTTCGCGTAGTCGAGCACGGCGTGCATCGCTCGGCCACGTGTGGAATTTATTGAGAGTTCGTCCGCTGCGAGCGTCGTGGCGGCTTCGTCTCGGGCGGAGGGATAGGGGTCGTTGGTTAGCGGGCGGAGGATGCTCCAGACAGTTTCACGAAAATCCAGCGGGATTCGTCCCGGGAGCTTCGGATTAAATCCGTCGGTAAGTAGGTCAATTATGGTGGTACGTGTCCAGCCCCAGTCCGGGTCGGCCACCCCGAATCCACCCGTGCGTCCGGGGATTTCCCGCGGCTGCTTAACGACCCACCGCGCAAGC
>JAJYCN010000274.1 GCA_021778335.1 Acidobacteriota bacterium
GCTGCACGGTCCCCACGCTGGTCTCCACCTGGCGGGCGATTTGACGAACGAAGAGGGTCTCGTCGGGCGCACCATACAGAAGCGCCAAGACCCGCCCTCTGGTCTGGCCAAAGAGCAGATCGCCGATGGAAGTGAGCATCGTTCTCATTTCGAGAACAATTGTACTCAAAATGAGTGCAGGCTGGCAAACGGTGCGCATTTATCTCGGCAACGCCGCAACTGGGCAGCGTGAACCGTGATCGTGTTTCAGATCCCAATTTCCTGGTCGTAGGTGGCCCGATCGGCAAGGGCTGCGCGGCGTTCAGCCTGGCTTGCCGACTCCCGTGCCCATGCCTTGGCCTGCATCACGGACTGGATTTCGTCAAAATGCCACGGGCGAAACTCGTGAGTATCAACGCCAACATCAAGGGACAGTGCCAGCGGCTCGTCCTGCAGGTTGCCGTGCGAGTGTCCATAGAGATGCCACGGGCCTTGAGCGTGATGCGGCCACACCCTCATCGCATAATGGCGAAGCACGATTCTCTGCATTGCTGGTGGATCTCGGAGCGCAAATTCCACGATGCAAAGAGATGCTGAGGCTCGCGCGCCGTCCAGTCGTGGTTGCCTTCGATAAAGTGGATGGTCCGGCAAAGCAGCCGCTTTCGATAGGCGGTCACGCGGTCCGGCCCTCCGAGGCAGATATCTCCGAGGAAATAAAGAGTATCGTTCGGTTTGGCGCAAGCGTTGACGCGCTCGCAGATCGCTTCGTCCATCTCCTGAGAGTTTGCAAACGGACGATTGCAGTACCGAATGATGTTGAAGTGGCCGGAATGAAAATCCGCCGTGAACCAGGCACTGCTCATGAGAGCATTCTCGTTGATCACAGGACTCAGCGTCGTCGGCCACCAGAAGACATCGTCTGAAGTTAGGCGGGAGAAAGCTGGCGTGGGCGGGTTCCCGCCGCTTCCCGAAATGTGCGCCAAAATGAGTTTGCTGAAGGCGAGCAGGACTCCCGCCGCCTCCACCAAGATCTCCTTGCTGGCTTGCCGGAAGGGGCAGGCCTTACGGTCTTTCAAACCGGCGTTCTGATGGGTAGCTCCGGTGGACCGGAGAGCAGAAAATCTTCCCAGTTAATGGCGTCCACTCCGAGGCGTTTTGCGGTGTCTTCGTTGCCGGGGGCGGTAACGACCAACGGGCGAAACGCCGGATGGCGACGGCAGAATTCCAGCAGGCCGTGGAGGTCGTGGCCCGTGATGCGGCCCGTTTTCACCTCGACGGCCCATTTTCCCCAATCACCTTCGAGCACGGCATCGACTTCGAGAGGCTCTTCGCGCCAGTAGCTGACGCGCTGGCCTTGATTGATGGCGAAGGCGAGGCAGGCATTCTCCACCCAGCGGCCGAAGCGCTCGGGTTCGCTGGTCTGGCTGGGAGCGCCGTCGGGGTGCATCGCGGTCAGCAGCCCGTTGTTCAGCATGACGAGCTTCGGCGGGGAAGAACGCCGGCGAATAGCGTGCCCGGTGTATTTCTCGATCGGGGTGATGAGATACGCCTCCTCGAGCAGAGCGAGGTAATGAGCCACGGTTTCTAGCGCTCCGCGATCCTGCAACTGCCCTTGCATCTTTTTGAGCGCGACGATCTGCGCGGGTGAACCGGCGGCCACCGCAAAAATCTGCCGCAGGAGCGCCGGACGACGCACCGCGCCCAACGCCAGCACGTCGCGGCCGATTGCCGGTTCAATGATCGCATCGCGCAGATATGCGCGCCAGCGGGCGGGATTCTTCTCGAACTCGACAGCGCCCGGATACGAACCAAACTGCACCAGAGCGAGGGCGGCCACGCGCGGCGAGCGATGAAAGACCTGAGCCAGAGAGGCCGCGGGCCAATGACTCAGGGTGAGCCTTTCAAAGCGGCCAGCGAGGCTCTCGCGGGACCCGGTGGCCAGGCGCAGAGCGGAGGAGCCGGTCGCAATGAGGTGAATGGGGATGCGTTTGCGGCGGATGCGGTCCCAGTTGCCCTTCAGCTTTGCGGCCCAATCGGGGAAACGATGGACCTCATCCAGCAGCAGTAGCGCCGTGCTCCGCTGCGCGCGCGCTTCCGCATCGGCCCAGATACGCTCCCAATATCCAGGCAGAACGGCGTTCGGGTCGTCGCCGGCAGCGTAGACCGCCTGGTCCCCGAAGCGTCCGGCCAACTCCAGAAGCAACGTGGTCTTGCCGACCTGCCGAGGCCCCGTCAGGATCTGGATGCGAGCCGGCGCAGGCTCGCCGAGGCGTTCGACAAGCGCCTGCCGGCAGAAGCCGTACGCGTTTTCGATGCGGGGCATAGTCGAATAATTATTCGACTATTGTCGAATGAAAGTCAACCGGCGGATTCCGCCTTCAACAAATTCTTTCTGCGCGCGGTCGCGCGGAGATCATTCCCCGGGGCTTGTCACATTATTGCGCGGTGTGCGGTCATATTCGTTAGATGGCGCCCGCGCAACAGGAGGTTTTCGACCAGCACCGTTCGTATCTGCTTTCGCTGGCTTACCGGATGACGGGGAGCCGGGCGGATGCGGAGGATCTGCTGCAGGAGGCCTACTTGCGGTGGCAGAACGCGGGGCGGGAGGAGATCCGCGTGCCGATGGCGTTTTTGACGACGGTGGTGACGCGGTTGGCGATCACTCATCTCGAGTCGGCGCGGGTGCGGCGGGAGGAGTACGTTGGCCAGTGGCTGCCGGAGCCGGTTGTGACGACCGAGGCGCGGGATCCGGCGGAGCTGGCCGAATCGCTGACGATGGCGTTTCTGGTGCTGCTGGAGAGTTTGACTCCGGTGGAGCGGGCGGTCTTTCTGCTGCACGAGGTGTTCGACTACTCGCATGCGGAGGCGGCGGGCATTGTGGGCAAGAGCGAAGAAGCTTGCCGGCAGATTCTGCGGCGGGCGAAGCAGGCTGTAGAGGAACGGCGGCCGCGGTTTGAGACGCAGCCCGGCGCGGCGGCGCGCTTGACGGCGCAGTTTGCGGAAGCGGTGGCACGCGGAGATGTGGACGGGTTTCTGAGCCTGCTGCACGAGGAGGCGGTCGCTTATTCGGACGGCGGCGGGCGGACGCGCGCGGCGCTAAACCCGATTTATGGGCGGGACCGGGTGGCGCGGTTCCTGGCGGGCATTGTGCGCAAGGGCGGCGGCGACTTGAGGCGGAGGCTGGTGGAGATCAACGGGCGGCCGGGCCTGCTGGGGTTCCGGGATGGGGAGGCGCAGACGGCTGTGGTGCTGGATATCGACGGAGACCGCATCCGGACGATTTACATTGTGGTGAATCCGGACAAGTTACAACACTTACCTAAGGAGGATGAAGAATGACCGATTATATGCAACCGCGGTTGGATTACCAAAAGGCATCGCCCGAGGCGCTGCAGGCGATGTTACAGATGGAGCGTGTGGTGCGCAAGAGCGGGCTCGAGCCGAAGTTACTCGAGTTAGTCAAGATCCGCGCGTCGCAGATGAACGGCTGCGCGTTTTGCCTGGACATGCACACCAAGGACGCGCGCGCGTTGGGGGAGACCGAGCAGCGCATCTATACCTTGAGCGCATGGCGCGAGACGCCGTTTTATACCGGCCGCGAGCGCGCCGCGCTGGCGTGGACCGAGGCGCTGACGAATATCCAGGAAGGCCATGCGCCGGACTATGTGTACGCGGAGGCGGCGCGGCAGTTCAGCGAGGCGGAGTTGGTGAACCTGACGCTGGCGATTACGACGATTAATGCCTGGAACCGGATTTCGATCGGCTTTCGCGTTGTGGCGGGGACGTATCAGGGGCGGGCGGCGCAAGCGTAGTCCTAGCGGTGCCGGCGGCGGGCGGGTTTGGAGAACAGGCGCGGGTCGTAGTGAAGGGGTTCGGCGTCGAGGAGTTTGATTCGCTTGCTGTCGGGATGCGCGGGGTTGATGAGGACGTTGTTTTCCGACGGCGCCAGGGCGGAGGGAACGAACAGCAGGCAATGCCTGGCTTCGCGCGCGAATTCGTCGCCAAACCGGGCAAGTTCGGAGGGGGCAGCGGGATCGCGCCAATGGGAGGGAAGGTGCGTGGGTTCGAGACGGGCGCGGCTTACTCCGGCGGGGATATCGGCGATGGCCAGGACCAGGTCGTCCGGCGGGTCGTCTTTGTCCAGATGGACGAAGTACTCGAGCATGGCCAGGGATTGATGTTCGGAGGCATAACTGACGCGCGTGCCCGCACTCGACCATCGGCCGCCGTAACGATATGCGCCTTCGCCATCAAAGGGTGAGCCGGCGAATTTCTTCCGGAGAATCCGGTAGACGCGGCTCAACTGATTCCGCCGTAAGCGATCCGGCCGAGAATGTTTTCAACCTGGCGCGCGCCCACCTCCGTGTCGATCGCTTCGACCGGGGCGATGGCGCCGAGGGCGCGGTTCGGGCGCTTGAGCCAGCGGAGGGCACGTTTGTGATCGCCGAGGGAATCGTTCGCCAAGGCTACAATGCGAGCCAGGCGGTATAGGCGGTCGGACTCGTAGCGCGTGAGCCTTCCGGCTCCGCGGCGGCGCTGGAGGCTTCGGGGCGAGAGATCGAGCGCGCCGGCGAGTTCCTTCAGGGTCAGGCCGGAGGCTTGCAAAAGCTCCTTGACGACTGCCGGCGGAAAGCCTTCCCGAATCGCATCCCGCATTTCGCGGTCGTTCGAATAGACGCGGCCGAGGGTGCGCGCCCCGCCGAGTTCCTCGACCACGGCTTTCAGTTCGTTGACCATTTGTCGTCTATGATAGCGACAAATGGCGTGTGCTGTCGTGTGCTTCGAGTCAGCGCTCGAAATGGCCGGGGATGGTGAGAGTGGAGAGGCGCTGATACTCGTGTTCGGCATGGGCCAGGGGCGCGAGGGATTCGACTTTCACGCTGCGCACGCCGTCGACGTTTTGGAGTTCGCCTTCGAGGAAGAGGTAGAAATTCTCCATGAGCGGGGGGCGGTATTCGGCGAATTTGTCCGGCATGAGGACGGCGTTGGCGATGCCGGTTTCGTCCTCGACGCTCAAGAAGCAGAGGCCCTTGGCGGTTTCCGGGCGCTGGCGGCAGATGATGCAGCCGGCGATGCGGACTGTGGCTCCGTTGCGCTTGCGGTGGAGGGCGTCGGCGGGCGTCACATCGAGCTCGCGGAGGCGGTCGCGCTCGAAGGCCATGGGGTGGCGGCCGATGGTGAGCGCGGTGCTGCGGTAGTCGGCCTCGAGGCGCTCCAGGGGGTTCATGGGCGGCAGAGGGCCGCGGGCGGCGCCTTCTTCGGTTTCTTCGAGCGCTTCGAGCAGAGGACCCGCGGGACGGAGCACCGCTTCGGCGCGCCAAAGCGCTTCGCGGCGGTGCAGGCCATCGCCCAGCGAGTTGAGCGCGCCGGCTTCGGCCAGGCGGCGGAGTTCATCGCGGCGGAGGGGGATCGTGCGGCGGGCGAGATCGAGCACGCTTTGAAACGGGCCGTGTTGTTCGCGCGCCTCGACGATGGCCTCGGCCGAGGTTTTGCTCAGGCCGCGCACATAGTTCAGCCCCAGGCGCACGACGCGGGCGCCGTTTTCTTCCTCGATGGTGCAGAGCGAGGCGGAACGGGTCACGTCTACGGGGAGGAAGCGGAGGCCGTGGCGCTGGGCGTCCTTGACGAGCGTGGCCGGAGCGTAGAAGCCCATCGGCTGGTTATTGAGCATGGCGGCGGTGAAGGCGGCCAGGTAGTGGCACTTGAGGTAGGCGCTTGCGTAGGCGAGCAGGGCGAAGCTGGCGGCGTGCGATTCGGGAAAGCCGTAGAGGGCGAAGGCGGTGATGGATTGGACGACGGCATCCTGGGTCTGGCCGCGGATGCCGTTGGCCTCCATGCCCGAGCGGAGGCGCGTTTCGATTTCCCGCATGCGTTCGGCGCTGCGCTTGAAGCCCATGGCGCGGCGGAGTTCCTCGGCTTCGCCGCCGGTGAAGTTGGCGACGATCATGGCCATACGCAGTAACTGTTCCTGAAACAGAGGCACGCCGAGGGTGCGGCGCAGCACGGGTTCGAGCGAGGGATGGAGGCAGACCACGGGCTCGCGGCCCTGGCGCCGGCGGAGGTAGGGATGGAGCATTTTGCCGACGATGGGGCCGGGGCGGATGATGGCCACCTGGACGACGAGATCGTAAAACTTGCGCGGCTGCAGGCGGGGCAGGCAGGACATCTGGGCGCGGCTTTCGACCTGAAACATTCCGACGGTGTCGGCGCGGCACAGTGCTTCATAGACGACGGGATCGTCGGCGGGGAGGTGGGCGAGATCGACTTCTTCGGCGTAGGAGCGGCGGATGAGATCGATCGAATCGGCGAGCACGGCCATCATGCCGAGGCCGAGCAGATCGACTTTGATGATGCCCATGCCGGCGCAGTCTTCTTTATCCCACTGGACGACGACGCGTCCGGGCATGGTGGCGGGTTCGAGGGGGACGATGGAATCGAGTTCGTCTTCGCAGATCACCATGCCGCCGGAGTGCTGGCCGAGGTGGCGGGGCAGGCCGCGGATGCGCTCGTAGACGTTGCGGAAGGCGGCGGTGCGGGGATCGTCGGCGCGGAGGCCGGCTTGTTCGATGGTCCGGTTGGGCGCGTCTTCGTCGTCGTCCCGCCAGCCCCAGACCGGAACGAGGCGGGCGAGGCGCGCGATCTGATCTTCGGCGAAGCCGAGCACTTTGCCGATTTCGCGCACGGCGAGGCGGCCGCGGTAGGTGATGACGTTGGCGGTCATGGCGGCGCCGCGTGCGCCGTAGCGGGAATAGACGTATTGGATGACGCGTTCGCGCTCTTCGCCGCTGGGCAGGTCGAGATCGATGTCGGGCCACTCGCCGCGCTCTTCGCTGAGGAAGCGCTCGAAGAGCAGTTCCATGGCCACGGGGTCGACGGCGGTGATGCCGAGGGAGTAGCAGACGGCGCTGTTGGCGGCCGAGCCGCGCCCCTGGGCGAGGATGCCTTGCGAGCGGCAGAAGCGGACGATGTCCCAGACGATGAGGAAGTAGCCGGCCAGTTGGAGTTTTTCGATGAGGCGGAGTTCGCGTTCGAGTTGGCGGGCGGCGCGTTCGCGCAAAGACGGGGCGGCGGCGCCGTAGCGCCAGGCGGCTCCCTCGGCGGTGCGGCGGCGCAGGAACGAATCCATCGTTTCGCCGGGGCCGACGGGATAGCGAGGGAAGCGGTAGCCGAGGCCGTCGAGGGTGAAGGCAAGGCGGGAGGAAAGCTCGCGCGTGTTGGCGATCGCGCCGGGGCAGTCGGCAAACAGGGCGGCCATTTCGCGGGCGTGTTTCATGTGCCGCTCGGAGTTGCGCGCCAGCAGGCGGCCGGCGTGTTCGAGGGTGGTGTGATGGCGGATGGCGGTGAGCACGTCCTGGGCGGCGCGTGCTTCGGCGGTTGCGTAGGCTGCTCCGTTGGTGGCGAGCAGAGGGAGTTTGGCTGAGCGCGCGGTTTCGATGACGGCCTGGTTGTAGGCTTCCTGATTGCGGTCGTAGTGGCGCTGGATTTCGCAGTAGACGTTGCGCGGGCCGAAGAGGGCGAGCAGGCGGTCGAGCGAGCCGGGGCGGAAATCGAGCGGGGCGTGGTCGCCGCCGGTGAGGCAGATGAGGCCGGGGGCGAACTCGGCGAGATCTTCCCAGGTGCAGGCGCCTTCGCCTTTGGGGGCGCGCAGCTTCATGCGCGTGAGCAGGCGGCAGAGGTTGCGGTAGCCTTCCTGGGTTTCGGCGAGGAGGGGATAGCGGCGGCCATCCACGCAGCTTACTTCGGCGCCGATGTGGGCGCGGATGCCGGCCTTCTTTGCGGCCATGTGCAGGCGCACGGCTCCGGAGAGGCTGTCGCGGTCGAGCATGGCGAGGGCGGGTTGGCCGAGGGCGGCGCAGCGGGCTACGAGTTCTTCGGGCGTGGAGGCGCCTTCGAGAAAGCTGAAGGCGGAGCGGGCGTGGAGTTCGACGTAGTCAGTCATAGGCTCCCTCGACGAACCAGTCGCCGGCCGGGGCGCGGTAGATGCGGCAGATGGCGCCGTTGTCCAGGCTGAGGTCCCACTCTTCGCGGTCCCAGGACTCCCGCGCGGTCCACCATTCGCCGGAGGTGCGCCAGGGGCCGGCGGATGCGAGCACGCTGCCTCGGAGACCGGGCGCGTCGAGGCGCTTCGGGCGGCCGTTTTCGAAGGCGACGCGGGCGCGGAGGGCGGGGCGGAAATAGCGCAGTGCCAGGCGGGGCGTTCGCACGGCTTCCTGTTGGGGGGTGGCTTGGGGGCTTTGATGC
>JAJYCN010000015.1 GCA_021778335.1 Acidobacteriota bacterium
GTCACGACTGGGTTACGTGAAAAGGGGCTCGAGCTGTGAGCCGAAAGGTGGGATGCGAACGAGGTCCCAGACAATATGCTGGAAACCCGTTCGTTTCGCGAGCAGACTTCAGCAGTGTAGCAAGGGCGGGGCGATTTGTAAAGAGCGGTTTGGCGTGGGGAAGGGGTGGAGGGTCGGGGCGTCTTCGGGCGTGGTATGATCGGACCACTGGAAAGGGGGGAGCCTTGGAAAGAGGGCGTCCCATCACGATCGGCGCGGTATTACGGGCAAACGGCGCGGTTCGTTCAGCAAACATCATTACGGAGGTTGAGCGATGAGTGGGCTATTGTCGCTCCGCGCGATATTCGTTTTTCTTTTGGCCATCACGGGGTACTGGCTGCACCCGTTCGGGTTGGGGCGCTGGTACGGAGCGATGGTGGGCGCGGCGGTGGGCGCCGCTCTGATGTTTTTCGAAATGCAGGTGCGGCGCATTTCGCTGAAGCGTCTGATTGGCGCGACGGCGGGTTCGATTGTGGGCATTTTGGCGGCTTATTTGATGTCGCTGGTGCTGGGTCATGCGGGCGCGGGGAGCGCGAACGTGGTTCCGTTTGTGGAGATCGCGCTGCTGGCGGCGACGACGTATCTGGGGCTGGTGGTGGGGGCGAGCAAGGGCGACTCGTTGAATCTTTCGGCGCTGGGCGGGCTGTTCGGGTCGGAGCGGGCGGGCGCGGCGTCGTTGAAGCTGCTCGATACGAGCGTGATCATCGACGGGCGGATCGCGGACATTGTCGAGAGCGGGTTTCTGGACGGGACGCTCGCGATACCGCAGTTTGTGCTGCGGGAGCTGCAGATGGTGGCCGATTCCTCCGACTCGATGAAGCGGAACCGCGGGCGGCGGGGCCTCGATGTGCTGCAGCGGATTCAGAAGCTGCCGGGGTTGAAGGTGGAGATTCTGGAGGATGATTTTCCGCAGGTGCGCGAGGTGGACCTGAAGCTGATCGAGCTGGCGAAGCTGCGGGAGTGCAAGATCGTCACCAACGATTTCAACTTGAACAAGGTGGCGCAGTTGCGGGGCGTCGAGGTGCTGAACATCAACGAACTCGCGAATGCGCTGAAGCCGGTGGTGCTGCCGGGCGAGACGATGCGGGTGTTCATATTGAAGGAAGGCAAGGAGTACAGCCAGGGGGTGGCGTACCTGGACGACGGCACGATGGTGGTGGTGGACAACGCGCGGAAGATGATTTCGCGGACGATCGACATCACGGTGACGAGCGTGCTGCAGACGACGGCGGGGAAGATGATTTTCGGGCGGTTCGACGAGCGGTTGCACGCCGTGTACGACAAGCAGCAGCAGGCGGACAGGGCCGAGCGGGCGGCGCGGGAAGGACCGGCGGGGGCTCAGGCGGGGTAGCGGGGAACTCAGCGCTTCGGGCGGGGCGCGGCGCGAGCGTGTTTCGTGCTGGTTGATCCTTAGTCTTGGCTAGAAACGGCGATAGGTTATAATTCGGGCGTCCAGGAAAACGCGTAGATGCAGCCCGGCATCAACAGCATAACCATCCAGAACCTTTTGTCCTTTGGCGAGGCGTTAACGATCGAGCTGCGTCCTCTCAATGTGCTCATCGGCCCAAATGGCTCGGGGAAATCCAACCTGATTGAGGTCCTCGGATTGTTACAGAACGCGCCCGGAGACCTTGCGACAGCCATTAACAACGGTGGGTCCATCGACGATTGGCTTTGGAAGGGCGCTGCAAAGACTCCTACGGCCGCGATTCATGTTACGGTTCCCCGTCCGGCGGATTCGCGGGATGCGGGTGGTCAAGCGTTGCGTTACCGTCTTGCTTTCACGAAGGCTGGATACCGCTTCCAGATAGTAAGCGAGTTCGTCGAGAACGACGGACCCATACCTGATCAGGAAGGGCTGGACCGTGGGCTCGTTCCTCCAGATTTCTACTATGGGTACGTGAACGGGAATCCGATGTTCGTAAGTGGAGGGGAGAAAGTTTCTCTCCGGTTGGAGGCAACCAATCCGCAGCTTTCGATCCTCGCTCAACGGAAGGATCCCGAGCATTACCCGGAAATGACGCATCTCGGCAACCTGTTTGCGAAAATCCGGCTATATCGCGACTGGGAATTCGGCGGGCTCGCCGATGTGCGCGAGCCTTGCGATGCCGGCCTCCCCAATGAGTACTTGGAGGAGGACGGGTCGAACCTCGGGGTCGTTCTGGACCGCCTTTTGTCCCGACCGGAGGTCAAGGGGCAAATCCTGGAATCCTTGCGCACGTTCTATGAGGGCGCCAGGGATCTGCGCACGAACGTTGAAGGCGGGAAGGTGCAGACGCGGCTCGAGGAGGCGGGTCTCCGGTCGACGATCCCACTCGTCCGGATGTCCAATGGCACCGTGCATTGGCTTGCTCTGCTGGCGATACTCCTGAATCCCGATCCGCCGCCTCTGGTCTGCATTGAGGAGCCGGAACTCGGCCTGCACCCGGACATGATCCGGGAGTTGGCCAAACTGCTGATTGATGCGTCGTCGCGGATGCAACTGGTCGTCACGACACATTCGGATCGTCTCATTGAAGAGCTTTCCGAGATGCCGGAAGCCGTAGTTGTTTGTGAAAAGCAGAACGGGAGTTCGATTCTGCGGCGTCTCAATAGGCATGAACTCTCGTCGTGGTTGGAGGAATACAGTCTCGGGGAGTTGTGGACCAAGGGGCAACTCGGGGGAACGCGCTGGTGAGTTTGCTGGTGTATGTCGAGGGCGGAGGTGACCGCCGCTCATACACGGCATGTAGAAAGGCCTTCGGCGCGTTCTTCGGGCGTGTGCTCGGTGACCGGCCGAAAGCTCGCATTGTTGCATGTGGGGCGCGCCACCAGGCTTACGAGGATTTCCGGCGGTCGCTGAAGGACGATCCCAAAATCTTCGCGGTTTTGTTGGTCGACTCCGAGAATCCCGTGATGGAGGGAGTGGACGCCGCTACGCATCTGCGTAAACAGGACGACTGGACGGATCTTCAGCCGGGCCAGAGCATTCATCTGATGGTCCAGTGCATGGAGTCCTGGTTTCTTGCGGACAAGAGGGCGCTCTCCACGTACTACGGGGACGGGTTCAGGGAGCAGACATTGCCGGCGAATCCGCGTATTGAACAGATCCCAAAGGGAGATGTTCTGAGTGGCCTTAGAATCGCCACGCGTGGGACGCGAATTGGGAGCTACCACAAGACCAGGCATGCGTTCGACATCCTCGAGCGGATTGACCCGGAGATGGTAAAGAAAGCATCCCCTTTCGCCGAGAGGCTTTTCCGCGCTCTGCTTGAAGGTTAGTCTCTTCATTGGAACCTGGCGGTCAGACGATATTTCCGCCGCGGACGCGGGTGGGTGCGGGGGTGGCGCAATCCGGGTATGCTGGGTGTGAGTTGCCGAGATGAGCCAGGTATCAGTTATTCTTCCGGCCGCGGGGCTTGGGACGCGGATGAGCAAGTCGCAGGCGGAGCGGATGGGGACGAGCCGCAAGCAGTTCATGCTGCTGGACGGGTCGCCGATTTTGATCCATACGATTCGCAAGTTTGTGGCGGCGCCGCCGGTGGCCAACCTAGTCGTCGCGCTGCGGGCCGATGACATCGACTGGGCGTCGAAGCTGATTGCGGCGGAGAGGTTTCCGAAGCCGGTTCGGGTGGTGGAGGGGGGCGAATCGCGGCAGCAGTCGGTCGAGAACGCGCTGGCGGCGCTGGCGCTCGAAGGGGACGCGCTGGTGGCGGTGCACGACGCGGTGCGGCCGTTCATCGACATCGAAACGATCGAAAAAGTGGTGGCGCTGGCGGCGCAGACGGGCGCGGCGATTGTGGGCATCGTTCCGGTGGACACGGTGAAGCAGGTTCACCTGAACAAGATCCGGGCGACGATTCCGCGGGAAAAGCTGGTGATGGCGCAGACGCCGCAGGTGTTCCGCTACGACCTGTTGATGGAGGCGTTCGAGCAGGCGCGGCAGGACAACTTCACGGGCACGGACGAGTCGAGCCTGGTGGAGAGGCTGGAGAAGGTGGACGTGAGCGTGGTGGCGGGGAGCGACCGCAACATCAAGATCACGCGGCCTTCGGATATGGACCTGGCGCGGCTGTTTCACGCCGAAGAACTGGCGCAGAGTCCGAGAGAATGAGCCCGGTCCGGATGGGTCTGGGCTGGGACGTGCATCGCATCGCGGCGGGGCGTCCTTTGATTCTGGGCGGGGTCACGGTGCCGAGCGAGTTCGGCTTCGAAGGGCACTCGGACGCGGATGTGCTGAGCCATGCGATCACGGACGCGATTCTGGGGGCGGCGGCGCTGGGCGACATCGGGATGCATTTTCCGGATACGGACGCGCGGTGGAAGGGCGCGGATTCGCTGGTGCTGCTGAGCGAGGCTTGCCGGATGGCGCGCGAGGCGGGCTTCGAAATTGTGAACGTAGACAGCACGGTGATACTGGAGCGGCCGAAGCTGAAGGATTTCCGGATGGCGATCCGGGAGAGGCTGGCGGGGACGCTGGGGATCGCGGTGGAGCGGGTTTCGGTGAAGTTCAAGACGGCGGAGAAGGTGGGGCCGGTGGGGGAAGGGCGGTCGGCGGAGGCACAGGCGATCGCGACGCTCGAGCAGCGGGGCTGAGGCGATGGAACGGCCGCCGGGTCCGCGTTCGCGTTCGCCGCTGGGGTTGCTGCCGGAGTTCCGGAAGGGTCCGAATCTGTTTTTCGAGCGCGTGGCGCGGGAGTACGGGGACGTGGTGTATTTCCGGCTGGGGGTGCAGCGAACTTACCTGGTGAGCGACCCGGAGTTGATCCGCGGAGTGCTGGTGACGGACCAGCGGCGGTTCGTGAAGAGCCACGCGCTGCACCGGCTGAAGATACTGTTGGGCGAGGGTCTGCTGACGAGCGACGGGGAGTTTCACCTGCGGCAGCGGCGGCTTTCGCAGCCGGGGTTTCATCGCGAGCGTCTGGCGGGGTATGCGGCGGCGATGGTGCGGCGGGCGGTGGCGGCGCGGGAGCGTTGGCGCGACGGGGAGACGGTGGATCTGCATCGGGAGATGATGCGGCTGACGCTGGGGATTGTGGGCGAGACGCTGTTCAGCGCGGATGTCGAGGGCGAGGCGGAGGAGATCGGCGCGGCGCTGAACGATATTCTGGCGCAGTTTCACACGCTGCTGATTCCGGGGACGCAGTATCTGGGGTGGCTGCCGTTCGGGAGCGCGAAGGTTTTCCAGCGGGCGCTGGAGCGGCTGAACCGGACGGTGTACCGGATCATCGGCGAGCATCGGGCGAGCGGGGCGGACCAGGGGGATCTGCTGTCGATGCTGCTCGAGGCGGTGGACGAAGAGACGGGCGAGCGGATGAGCGACCGGCAGGTGCGGGACGAGGCGATGACGCTGATGCTGGCCGGGCATGAGACGACGGCGAACGCGCTGACGTGGTCGTTTTATTTGTTGAGCCAGAACCCGGAGTGCGAGCGGAGGCTGCACGAGGAGGTGGACGGGCTGGGCGGGCGGGCGCCGGGGTTTGAGGACTTGCCGCGGCTGGGATATGCGGAGATGGTGCTGGCGGAGGCGATGCGGTTGTATCCGCCGGCGTGGAGCATTGGGCGGCTGAGTCCGGGGGAGTACCGGTTGGGCGAGTGGACTGTGCCGGCGGGTTCGGTGATCGCGATGAGCCAGTGGGCGGTGCATCGGGACGCGCGGTGGTGGCCGGAGCCGGAGCGATTCGTGCCGGAGCGGTTTGCGGCGGAGGAGCGGGAGAAGCGGCCGAAGTTCGCGTACTTTCCGTTTGGGGGCGGGACGAGGCAGTGCATTGGGGAGCGTTTTGCGTGGATGGAGGGGACGCTGGTGCTGGCGGCGATTGCGCAGAAGTGGCGGACGCGGCTGGTGGATGGTCAGAAGGTGGAAACGGAGGCGCGGGTGACGCTGCGGCCGCGGTGGGGGATGGGGATGAAGATGGAGGAGAGGGAGTAAGGAGCAGGAAGCAAGGAGTAAGAAGCCGGAAGCAAGAAGCAGGGAGCAAGGAGGGGGAAACGCAGAGCGCGGCGAGAGGGTACGAGGGGAGCGTTGATTTAAGCGCGGCGGGCAGTACGCGCGGGGGCCTAGTGTGGTTGGCGATATGCGGACTCCTGCTGGCGCCGGCGATGGTTTGGGGCCAGAGCGCGGAAGCAGGCACGGCTCGGGGGATTCCTGTTGGGCTTGACGCGTACCGGGAATGGGGGCGGTGGCCGGAACAAAGAATCGGGATGCGGGCCTATATGCGGAGCACTTACGACAGGGCAGGAGGAAATGAGGGGGCGGATGCGTCGCATTTTCTTTATCAAGTTGGCGACAGGTTCAGCGTTACGCTCGATGTTGAAGGGGCGGGAATGCTTGTCTTCAGCCGGTTCAACCACTGGCACGGCAGCCCATGGCATTTTGTCGTGGATGGCGTTGACAACATCGTGCAGGAAACGAGTACGGCGGACCCGATTCATCCAAATCCATCGTCCGTGTTCTTGCCGCAGGCGCCATTCCCTCCGCCGCTCAACTACACGTGGGCGACAACGAAGGGGGCGGATCTGATCTGGTCTCCGATCGCGTTCGAACGCAGCCTTCAGCTTGCCTATACGCGAACGCATTATGGGACCGGGTATTACATCTATGACCAATTTGTACCGGGCACACCGCTTTCCCGCCCGCTTGAGAGTTGGAATGAGAGGACTGTGCCCGGCGGCGATGTACTGGACTTGATATCGCGGGCCGGTAGCGACATTGCTCCGAAGACCGGCGCCACAGAGATGAAGGGGACCGTGGATGTTCCCGCGTCCGGCGCCGCGAGGGCGGTGACTCTAAAGCGTGGCTCCGTGATCCGCGTCCTGACCTTCTCGATTGACAGGAGACAGTCGGCCGCATTTCAGAATGTTCGCCTTCGCGTCACGTGGGACGGGCGGGAGCATGCATCCGTCGATGCGCCGATCAGCCTGTTCTATGGCGCCGGCACGCTGTATAACAGGACAAATCGCGAGTATCTCGTGAAGGCGTTCCCGGTCAATATACGGTTTACGGCGACTCGCATCTATCTTGCGTGCTATTTCCCGATGCCATTCTTCCGGTCGGCACGGATCGAATTGGCCGGCGCGGGGCAGAAGGTTTCCGGCGTCGAATGGTACGTCCGTACACTGCCTTTAGGCGAGCGGCCGAACCGGCTCTCGTACTTCCACGCAACTTATCGCGACACGCCGGCGCCAGTGCCGGGAAAAGATCTGACCTTACTCGATACACGCGGCGAGGAAGGCGCGGAGGGGTGGTCGGGGAGCCTGGTTGGGACCTCCTTCATTTTTTCCCATGCGGCAAACTTAACGACGCTTGAAGGAGATCCCCGCTTCTTCTTCGACGACAGCCGTACGCCGCAGGCGCAGGGAACCGGAACGGAAGAGTGGGCGGGCGGAGGCGATTACTGGGGCGGCGAGAATATGACGTTACCTTTTGCCGGTCATCCGGTTGGGGCGCGCGGCGCAAAGTCGGCGGTGAATGACGAAGATAAGATTGAGTCCGCTTACCGGTTTCTGTTAGGCGACCTCATGCCATTCGGGAAGAATGCGGTTGTCGGTCTGGAGCATGGCGGCAGAGACGATTCGACCGAGCATTACGAAACGATTGCTTATTGGTATGGGCTGCCGGCTCCTTCTTTGATCGAAACCGATGAACTCAAGGTAGGCGATGTTGGGTCTGAAAGAGCGCATGATTATCGTGCAACGGAAGGTTCGGCATCATACACGATTGTGTCCCGTTATGAGGTGGGCGTTGACACGATGAACGGCAAGGCCATCTATCCGCCCGAGAGCGACAGCGGGCGAGTTACTAAGGTTGCTTCGGAATTTACTTTGAAGTTACGGCGCGACAACCTGGGAGTGCTGCTTCGGCGCAAGCTGGACTATTCTTACCCGGACCAGAGAGCCGAAGTGTATATATCCGATACGCGAAAGCCGCTGTGGAAGTTAGCGGGTGTATGGTACCTGGCCGGATCGAATATGTGTTTGTATTCGAATCCCAAGGAGGAACTGGGCGCCGCGGCGCCGGTTGTCGAGACGTCGAATCGGCGATTTCGGGACGACGAGTTTCTGATCTCGCGTGAGCTGACCGGGAACAAACGGTCGATTCGCGTGCGGATAAAGGTGATGCCGGTGAATCGGCCTTTTCTTTCCGGATCGAGTGTGCATGCCCGACTTTGGAGCGAAATCAAATACACGGCGTATTGTTTTGTCAGGCCGCGCTTTCGAAGGTAGGGTGACGGGGTGGATTTCAACAGGGAGGGTGGAATGAGGACGCCTCCGGTGTTACTCGTTTCTTGTCGAGCCTGCGCCTCAGAGAGCCTGACGGGTTTAGCAGATTGCCTATGCCGCGGGATGCGCCCAGAGAGCGGGCGCGGTGCTCTGCAAGCGCTAGCCCGGTTGGATGAGGATGCGCGTATAGTCGCGGAGGCAGCGGTGAGGTCTTCTCGGGAGAGGCGTTCGGCGGTATGCTTGGACGAGGGTATGAGCAGGCGCCGGGAGGCGACGAAGCGAATTGGGACGCACACGATGAGCGCAGCGAAGCCGTTCGAAGAGATCATTGATTTCATCGCGGCGGGAACGACGCCGGAGGCCGTACTCGCATTTCGTCCCTCCGATGCCGTTCAGCGGCGCGTGGCGGAACTGGTCGAGCGGTCGAAGGACGGGAGCATTTCGGCGGAGGAGCAGTCGGAGCTCGAAGACACGTTGCAGCTCGATCACATCATGATCATGGCAAAGGCGCGAGCTCGCCAACACACCCACCTTGGGAAATGACATCCGCGAGCCGCTGCGCCTTCTCGTTGCCGAGCGGGCCGACCGGCGGTGTGAGTATGGTCCGCTTCATGAAGACGATTCTTATTCGCCGCACCAGGTGGACCATGTCATCAGCCGCAAACAGGGTGGGCGATCAGAGGCTGACAACCTGGCTTTTGCCTGTCTTCGGTGCAACGCGTGGAAGGGCAGCGATGCCGGCTCCCTCGATCCTGAAAGCGGTGCTTTTGTAGCTCTGTTCGACCCTCGGCGGCAACACTGGGAGGATCATTTCATGCTGCGCGGAGGACTCATCGAGCCACTAACTCCAGAGGGCCGGGTAACGGCGCGTTTACTGAGGCTCAACCTGGACAAGCGCGTAATTGAGCGGCGGTTGCTGATTGCAGCCGGGCGATACGGGCGGTAGATCACGGCGGGTTGTGAAACCGCGCCCCTCCGCGTGATACCCATGGAGGGAAGGGACCAATCAATGAAGCTGGGATTTGTGAGTGCGATTTTGGCGGAGGCGACGCTGGAAGAGGTGATGCGGTTCGCCGCGGCGGAGGGGTTCGATTGCGTTGAGGCGATGTGCTGGCCGGCGGGGAAGGCGGAGCGGCGGTATGCGGGGGTGACGCATGTCGATGTGACGGCGCTCGATGAGGCGGGGGTGGAACGGATCCGGGCGCTGGTGGAGGAGACGGGGGTGGGGATCAGCGGGCTGGGGTATTATCCGAATCCGCTGGCGCCGGACGAGGCGGAGGCCGCGGTGTATCAGGCGCATATCCGGAAAGTGATCGAGGCGGCGCGGAAGCTGGGGGTGGGCGTGATGAACACGTTCATCGGGCGGGACTGGAAGAAGAGCGTGGAGGAGAACTGGCCGCGGTTTGAGAAAGTGTGGCCGGGGATCATCGCGTTCGCCGAGGACAACGGCGTGAAGGTGGGGATTGAGAACTGCCCGATGGCGTTCACGGCGGACGAGTGGCCGGGCGGGAAGAACCTCGCCACCACGCCGGCGATATGGCGGCGGATGTTCGAGCGGATTCCGAGTAAGAATTTCGGGCTGAACTACGATCCTTCGCACATGGTGTGGCAGCAGATGGATTACCTGGCGCCGATGCGGGAGTTTGCTTCGCGGCTGGTGCATGTACATGCGAAGGACGCGCGGATCGACCGGGCGCGGTTGAACCAGGTGGGGATCATGGCGCATCCGCTGGAGTTTCACACGCCGAAACTGCCGGGGCTGGGAGAGATCGACTGGGGCAAGTTCTGCTCGGTGCTGATGGATACGGGGTACGACGGTCCGTTGTGCATTGAGGTGGAAGACCGGGCGTATGAGAAAACCCGGGAGCTGCGGGAGAAGTCGCTGCGGCAGAGCGGGCGGTATTTGCGGAATTTTCTGTGAGAGGGGAGAGACGGGATGATTGAGAACTGGCGCGGGAAGTGGGCGCTGGTGACGGGGGCGAGCGCGGGGATCGGGGTGGAACTGGCGACGGCGCTGGCGGCGGGCGGGACGAACCTGGTGCTGACGGCGCGGCGGCGGGAGAGGCTGGACGAGTTGGCGACGCGGCTGCGGTCGTTGAACGGGGTGAGCGTCGAGATTGTGACGGCGGACCTGGCGAAGGCGGATGCGGCGGAGCGGATTCATTCGTTCACGATGGACCGGCGGCTGGAGATTGAGCTGCTGATCAACAACGCCGGGTTCGGCGTGTACGGGGAGTTTCACCGGAACGCGCCGCAGCGGGAGCTGGATATGATCCGGGTGAACTGCCTGGCGGTGGTGCACCTGACGCAGATGTTTTTGCCGGCGATGATTGAGCGGCGGAGCGGGTCGATTCTGATTTTGTCGTCGACGGCGGCGTATCAGGCGGTGCCGTACATTTCGACGTATGCGGCGACGAAGGCGTTCGACTTACTGTTCGCGGAGGGGTTGGCGCATGAGGCCGGGCGGTATGGGGTGAAGGTGTGCGCGCTGTGTCCGGGGCAGACGGAGAGCGAGTTTCACGAAGTGGCGGGCGCGCCGGGGCAGGGGAAGGGCGCTTCGGCGCGGGAGGTGGCGCTGCTGGGTTTGCGGGCGTTGGCCGAAGGGAAAGCTTCGGTGATTCACGGGTTCCGCAACAACGCGTTTGTGGAGTTGCAGCGGCTGGCGCCGCGGCGGTTTGTGACGGACTCGGCCGGAAAGATGTTCCGGCCGAAGTCCGCGAAGTAGGAGACTGCTTTCGCGTCAGGCCTGGGCCCGGGAGACGCGCATCGAGGCCGGGACGGCGCCAATCTGCTGCATCATGGCGAGGCGGTCCCATGCGCTGTGTTGTTCAACGACCTTGCCGTTGGCGATTCGCAGCGTATAGACGATCGTGAAGCGGACAGATTTGCCGCTCGCATTGTAGTCACCCAACTTACCGGTGTGAGTGCCAGTTACTGTGCAGCGTAGGGCTACGCGGTCGCCTTCGCACATCACATCGTCGACCTGAATGTGGGTGTCCGGGAAGGCAGAGATGTAAGTGTGATAATCGTCCCGCAAGCCCCGCGGGCCGCGCTGGGTTCCGTCCGGCGTGTATCTGACGAATTCTTCGGTGATGAAGTGGGAGATCATCTCGGGCTTCTTGCGGTTCCAGATTTCCTCGAGGAAACGACGGGCGAGGGCTTTGTTGGCTTCGGTCTGCGTCATGCCGAGCCCGAGCTGATCGAGGACCGACTGGAGGTTCCAATCGGCCCACAGTTCGAGGATTTTGCCGTTTTTCAGGCGATGGATGGTTGTGCCCGAGACGATGGCCGAACGGTTTGTGGGATCGGCTCCGAGGAACTTTCCGCGGTGCGTGCCGCGGGCGGTCCAGTGGATGACGACTTCGTCGCGCTCGGTGATGACGTCATCGACGGAAAAGGCGAGGTCCGGGAACGCGTCCCGGCACATTTGAATGTGGCGTTTGTAGCTGTCGGCGCCGGGGGAGAGAGAGGGAAAGGCTGCGTCGTGGAGGCGGCAGGTTGATGAAACGGTTTCGTCGACTGCTTTGAGGAGACCTTGATTCCAGGCTTCTTCGAGCAGGCGCCGGCAGGCTTTTTTGTTTTCCTCGGACATGGTGCTTTACTCCTTTTTTGACCATGGACCGGGGTGCCGGACTGACCAGGATAATCCTGCCACTGCCACTCCCGGCCTGGAGGTATTTTACACCCGAGGGTCCGGAGTGAAGCCTGTTATTTTTGGAACGGGGATGTGCTGTAAAGACGCGGCGGAAGGATGATAGATAAGCAAGCATGCGACTGATGGTTGTGTTGGGTCTGGCGGCCGGCTCGGTGTTTGGGCAGGCGGTGGTGGCGCCGGGGGCGCGGAGCGAGATGGATGCGCACAATTGCTATCCGTACGACGGGCGCTGGGAGGACCGGGTGGACCGGGCGCTGAGCGCGGGGACGCCGGTGGCGATTGAGCAGGATTTGGCGTGGTACACGGATGCGAAGACGGGGCGGTCGCGATCGGTGGTGACGCACGGGGGCAAGCATGTGACGGGAGACGAGCCTTCGATGCGGGAGTATTTTTTCGAGAAGATCCGGCCGTTGATGGAGCGGGCGTTGCAGGAGGGCGACCACGGCGACTGGCCGCTGGTGACGCTGAACCTGGACTTCAAGACGGACGAGGCGGCGCATCATGCGGCGGTGTGGAAGCTGCTGCAGGAGTACGAGCCGTGGTTGTGCACGGCGGAGCGGATGAAGGATGAAAGCAAGGTTGCGCCGATGAAGGCGGGTCCGCTGCTGGTGCTGACGGGGGAAGCGGATTCGCAGGCGCGGGATTTCGAACAGATTGTGCCGGTGGGCGGGCGGCTGCTGTTGTTTGGGGCGGTGAAGACGGCGCGGCATTTGAACGCGGCGATGGCGCCGGAGCAGATTGTGGAAGGCGGGGCGACGAATTACCGGCGGTGGTGGAACAATCCGTGGGGCGTGGTGGAGGCGGGCGGGCAGCGGGCGGCGGGTGAGTGGACGGAGGCGAGCGAGGCGCGGCTTCGGACGCTGGTGAAGTACGCGCATGCGCATGGGCTGTACATCCGGTTCTATACGCTTGACGGGGCGCCTCAGACGGAGATGGAGGCGAACGGGTGGTTTATGGAGTATGACTTCGGGTCGCTCGATGCGGCGAAGGCGCGGTGGTTGGCGGCGGAGCGGGAGGGTGTGGATTATATTGCGACGGATGAGTATGAGGAGTTGGGGAAGTTTTTGCGGGGGAGCGGGGTGAGGGCGGGGGTAAGGTAGGGAGCGTCCGGTCTGCGGCGGAGGGCTATTTCTGGGGCCGGGCGGACGGGTAAATGCGGAAGCGCTTGCGGCCTTCGATGCGGTAGGTGGTGAAGTCAGCGTGGTCTACGGTGAAGACGGTGGTGAGGCGTTCGCGGCGGGCGAGGTAGACGAGGGTTGAGTCGGCGAAATCCATGGGGCGGTCCGAATAGCGGGACATGAGGGCTTGGACTTCGGGGAGTTCGGAGTCTTCGAGCGGCAGGAGACGGAGTGCGCCGGAGCGGACGAATTTCCAGGCGGTCTCTATTTCGTGACGGCTATCGCCCACCAGGTGGAAGAGCTCGGTGAGCACGGCCTCGGAGGTGAGGAGGGGCAAGCGGAGTTGGTGGAAGGCTTCTACGCAGACATCATGCCAGCGGTCCGTCCTGTCGAGCAGGGCGAGGATAGCGCCGGTATCGACGAGGGTGTCAGCGGCCATGACGTTTGCGCAGGCGCTGGCGGAGGGTCTGGGAGGCGGTCTCGGCGCGCCTTCGATTGCCGCTTGCGAGTGTACCGAGGAGGCGTGAGGCGGCCTCTTTTAGACGGAGTTGTTCCTCGTCGCCGTCGTGTGCGGCGCTGCCTTTGTCGAGCCACTCGCGGGCGGCGAGGTCGAGGGCGGCGGACATGGAGATTTTCCGGCGGCGGGCTTCGTGTTCCAAGCTTGTTTTGAGCGCGGGGGAGAGGCGCCAGGTGTACACTTCAGTCTTCATTGCATTACATTGTAGTGCATTTTGGGCGGAAGACTCTCACTGGCGGCCGCGGCTCGGTTTCAGGTTCGGCGGGTCATGGCGGGTGGGGGCTAGGTTACTCGGATGAGGGCGGAGGCGGGGGTAAGGCCGGGGGATTGGGCCTGGAGGGTGGCGGGGCCGGGGAGGAGTTTGGGGCGGAGGATGGCGAGGGCGCGGCCGTGGTAGGTGGTGAGGCGGGGGCCGCGGAAGCTGGCGACGTCTTTCGGGTTGGCGGCGCCGGAGGCGGCGAGTTCCGCCGGGCCGCGGAGGGTGAAGGCTACGGGGACGGCGGCGTCGGGGACGAGGCGGCCGGCGGAGTCGTGGACTTCGAGGGTGACGAAAGAAAGATCGTTGCGGGAGCGGAGGATGGTTGGGCGGTCCGCGAGTAAGTGGAGTCTCGCGGGGGCGCCGGCGGTAGTTATAGTAAGTTCGGCTATCTTATCGTTGTTAGCCGAGAGGGCGACGGCTTTGAGCTCGCCGGGCGAGTAAGTAAGTTCGAATTCGGCTTTGTACTCGGTTTCGGCCGATACAGGCTTGGTTCCGAATTCTTTTCCGTTGAGCATTAGTTGGACGCGGGCGGCGGTGGAGTAGACGCGGACGTTGACCTTCTTGCCCTCGGCGCCGGGCCAGGTCCAACTGGAGAGTTCGTCGGACCAACCCCAGGGGCTGATGAGTTCTTTGTGGCCTTCGGGGACGGGGCGCTGGACGGCGACTTCGAGTTTGCTGAGTCCCCAGAGGACGCGGCGGTAGAGCCACTGGGGCTTGGACTGGCCGATTAAGTCGATATCGCCGCAGTAGCAGTTGAACCAGGGGAATGGAAGGAAGATGGTGGAGCCGCCGAAGAAATCGGCCATGCTGCCGGTGGGTTGTTTGGCGGATGTTTGCGGGGAGGGCCCGGCGGGTTTGGGCGGAGGGCCGAAGGTGGCTGAGTGCGGGTTGTCGAGTTGGGCGTTGCCGATGGAGGATTCGCCGAGGTGGTCCATGCCGGTCCAGACGAAGTCGCCGATGACGTAAGGATGTTCCTGGACCGGAGTCCAGCTTTGGAAGGCGGCGCGGGGGAAGGACTCGGTGCCGAGCATGATGCGCTGGGGAAGGCGTTCGTGGTCGGGCGCGTAGGCATTGGGGAGATAGTTATAGCCGGCGACGTCGAGGGATTCGAAGGCGGGGTCGAGGGCGGTTCCGGGCCGGAAGCCGTTGATGGCGGCGGTGATGGGGCGGGTGGAGTCGAAAGAGCGGAGGTGGGTGCGAAGCTCGCGGGCGAGTTCGACGCCGCGGGGTTGGGCGCGTTCGGGGATTTCGTTGCCGATGCTCCAGAGGATGACGCAAGGGTGATTGCGATCGCGGCGGACCATGGCTTCGATGTCGCGCTGCCACCATTCGTCGAAGTAGAGGTGATAGTCCCGCGGGTTTTTGGGGCGTTCCCATTGGTCGAAAGCTTCTTCGAGGACGAGCATGCCGAGGCGGTCGCAGGCGTCGAGGAACGCCGGAGAGGGCGGGTTGTGGGCGGTGCGAATGGCGTTGAAGCCGTGGGCCTTCATGAGCTCGACGCGGCGCTGGTCGGCGCGGTCGATGGCGCAGGCGCCGAGGAGGCCGTTGTCGTGGTGCATGCAGCCGCCGCGGATTTTGTGGGGTTCGCCGTTGATGCGGAGGCCGTGTTCGGCGTCGATTTCGACTTTGCGGATGCCGAAGGGGACGGTGATGGAGTCGGCTGGGGAGTTGAGTTCGACTTCGGCGCGGTAGAGGTGGGGCGCGGCGGGCGACCAGAGTTGCGGGTTGGCGATGGTGAGATCGAGTTCGTGCTCGATGTTCGCGTTGGCGGGGAGGGAGTGGGTGGAGGCGGCGGTGGCGGCGGTGCGGCCGTCGGGGTCGAGGAGGCGGATGCGGACGGAGGCGCCGTGCGGGTGGGTGGCGCGGTTTTCGATGTGGAAGGCGACTTTGACGGCGGCGTGGTCCGCGGAGACTTCGGGGGTGGTGACGAAGACGGTCCAGATGGGCAGGCGGAGGGGGGCGGTGGAGTTGAGCCAGACGTGGCGGTAGATGCCGGAGCCGGAGTACCAGCGGCTGTTGCGGCCTTCGTTGCGGATGCGGACGGCGAGGACGTTGGGGGCGTTGCGGCGGAGGTGGGAGGTGAGGTCGTAGGAGAAGGGCGTGTAGCCGTAGGGGTGGTTGCCGAGGTGGTTGCCGTTGAGCCAGACGTCGGAGTTCATGTAGACGCCGTCGAACACGATTTCGAGTTGGGCGTCGATGGGGAGGACGGAGGCGGAGAAGTGTTTGCGGTACCAGGCTGTGCCGCCGACGAGCCAGCCGGTGTCGCGGCCGCCGGCGCTCAATTGGGTGTCGAAGGGGCCGATGCGGGTGGGGAGGATGGCGGCGCCCCAGACTTCGTCCTGGCCGTTGGAGTCGGCGCGGCGCGGGGGCAGGTCTTCGACGGAGAAGTCGTGCGGGAGGTCGAGGAGGCGCCAAGAGGAGTCGTCGAATTCGGGGTTTTCGGCGCCTGGGGCGCCGGCGCGGAGGAAGCGCCAGTTGTCGTCGAAGGGCTGGTTGCGCTTGAGGTGGAGGGCGGCGGCGGAGGGGGCGGGTGTTTTGGTTTGCTGGGCGTAGAGCGGGGCACCGGCAAGGGAGGCGAGAGTTTTGAGGGCTTGGCGGCGGCCGAGGGCGGGGTCCGATGGCATGGGCGCTCCTTGGGGGGGTGGAGGGATTAGCGTAGCAGAAGCGGGTGGTGGGTGAGTGGCTTCGTTGCCGCGCGGAGGTCAGAAGCTGGCCATATGGCAGATGGCGCGGAGCTTTTTGGGCGCGAGGCCGTGGAGGTCGTCTTCGGTGAGATGTCCGTCGCGGAGCAGAGAAGCGAGGACGACGGGCAGGACGGAGTAGCGGAACTCGAAGGTGCGGTCGAACCGGTGGCGGCGTTCGGTGAGCCAGCGCTCCAGTTCCCAGAGTCCGGCGGCTTGGGTGGTACGCGCAGCGCGCTCCCGGGTTTGGCGGATGACAGCATCGAGTTCGCGGCGGCGTGCGAGGTAGAAGGCCCGGCGGGCGTCTACCGCGTCGTGAGGGTAAGCGGTGGGGGTCGTGATTGTTTTGTGCCAGGTCAATCGATGGTAGGGAAGAGGAGCGGGCGGGCGGGAGGGCCGCTCCGTTTGGCCGCGGAACGGCGCTAGGACCGAGAGGGTGAAAGGCGGTGAGCGCCGTTCAGTAATAGATGACGAACGCGCCGCTGGGGCGGGCGATGACGGCGGGGAAGCTCCAGACGGGGACGTTCGGGGCGTGGCCTTCGGGGCCTTCGGGATGGCCGGAGGGGTCGAAGAGCTGCCAGGCGAGGGCGCCACCTTTTTTCCAGCCCATGCCTTCGGTCCAGGCGAGGAGGGTTTCGCCTTGGGCGTTGCGAGCGAGGGCGGGATAGCGGCGGGCGCCGCCGGGTCCGGGCGCGGGAGTGGGCGGAGTTGCAAGCGAGGTGGGGGAGAAGTAGACCTGGCGCTCGGTTTCCCATGCGGCTTCGACGACGGAGGCGGAAGCGGCGAAGGCGGAGGAACTCATGACGCAGGCGCCGATGTTCCATTCGGCGGCTTTGCGGCCTGTAAACGTTGCGCCGGAGTCGCGGGAAGTTAGTAAGTACATGTCGCGGTGGACGACTTCCTGGGCAGAGCGGAACAGGACATAGACGGCGCCGTCGTAGGCGTAGGCGTTCATGCCGCAGCAGCCGCAGGCGCCGACGGGAGCATCCCAGGCGACGCGGGGCATTTCGAAAGTGGCGCCGTTATCGCGGCTGCGGGCGAGCCAGACGCGGCGGCCGGCTTCGCCCTGGGTGTTGGGGAGTGGGGCGTGCCAGAAGACGTAGACGTTGCCTTGGGAGTCGGCGGCGAGGGCTCCGCCTCCGTCGATGGCGGGGTTGGGGCCGCTGACGTCGCGTTCGGGATCGAAGGCCTTCGCGCCGGGGAGGAGGCGAGTGTAGATCATGGCGGAGGGGCGGTTGGCTAAGTTCCAGGCGACGTGGATGATTCCGCCGGGAGCGAGGGCGAGGCGTGCGCCGCGGATGCTGCCGACGGCGATGGCGCTGCCGGGCTGGCTGTTGACACGCATAGGGGCGGACCAGCCGGAGGATTGGGAGTGGACGTAGTAGAGGTCGCCGTGGCCCTCATCGCCGGTGTAGTAGACCATGTGGACGACTCCATCGGGGGCGACCGCGGTGAGAGGTTGGATGCCGGAGGCCGGGACGCGCTGAACGTCGACGTGGCCGGAGAGGCCGGCAGTGAGAGCGGCGGCAATCAGGAGCAGCATGGCCACCATTGTATAGCCGATACGCCTCAGCGTGGCGCGGGCGTTGGTAGACGAAATGGAGCGCGCCCCGCGCGGTGCGGCTGAGTTGTATCACGACTCGACTTCGATGCGGCCGTGGCTGTGGCGGTAGGCGAAGATGAAGTACGCCGTGACGAGGACGATGCCGGGAAACCACCACATGAGGCCGACGCGGAGGCCGTATTCGGGTGCGGCGGCGTTGTAGAGGGTGAGGCCGCGAGTGGGGTCGGTGTTCGACGGCAGGACGTAGGGGTAGACTCCGAAGACGACGCTGGTCATCATGCCGAGCAGGTAGGCGCAGGAGGCGAGGAATGCGCGGCCGTCGTGGCCGGCGCGGTTGTAATAGAAGGCTCCGGCGAGGCCGAGGAGGGCGAGGAGCGGGCAGACGGCGCCGTAGGGGGCTTCCGTGAAGCGTGCGCCGAGGTGGGGCTGGATGAAGAAGCTGACGGGGGTGATGACAACAGTCATGGCGAGGGCGGCGAACCACCAGTGGCGGGCGAAGGCGCGGGTGCGGTCGCGGAGATCGCCGGTGGTTTTCATGGCGACCCAGAGGCTGCCGTGCATGGCGAGGGCGGAGAGCGAGGCGAGGCCGGTGAGGAGGGTGTACCAATCGACGATGCCGGGATTCGGGCCGCCGGGGAGGAAGCCGGTCCAGAGGGGGAGGAAGAAGGAGCCGGTGGCATCGAGCGGGACGCCGCGGACGACGTTGCCGAGGGCGACGCCGTAGAGCAAGGCGAGGAGTCCACTGGAGGCGCCGAAGACGATATCCCAGAAGGGCATCCAGAGGGGGCTATCGATGTGGTTGCGGAACTCGATGGAGATGCCGCGGAGGACGAGCAGCCAGAGGACTATCATGAGGGCGAGGTAGAAGCCGCTGAAGCTGGCGGCATAGAGCGCGGGGAAAGCGAAGTAGAGGGTGCCGCCGCCCGCGAGCAGCCAGACTTCGTTGCCGTCCCAGACGGGGCCGATGCCGCGGAGGACGGCGTTGCGTTCGGGTTCGGTGCGGGCGGCGAATAAGTGGGCGATTCCGGCGCCTAAGTCAAATCCGTCGAAGACGACATAGGCGGCGATCATGACAGCGACGAGCCAGAACCAGAGAGGCGCCATGTTAGTGTCCTCCCGCGAGGGCGGGATTATCCGGGCCGTGATTTACTTCGCGCGCGACAAGGAAGAGGAAGAGGACGGTGAGGATGGTGTAGAGCCCCATGAAGCCGAGTAAGGTAAAGAGGCCGTTGCCGGCGGAGACGCGGGCGGACATACCTTGAGAGGTGCGCATGAGGCCGTAGATGAGCCAGGGCTGGCGGCCGAGTTCGGCGGTCATCCAGCCGAAGGTTGTGGCGATGTAGGGGAAGGGGAAGGCGAGCATGAGGGTCCAGAGGACGGTGCGATGCTCGAATAACTTGCCGCGCCAGAGAAGGAAGGCGCTGAGAAGCATGACCAGGACCATGAGCGTTCCGAGGCCGACCATGATGTGGTAGCTGTAATAGAGCAGCGGGATGTTATCGGGCCATTGATCCTGGGGGAAGTCTTTGAGACCTTTTACTTCAGCGGCCCAGTGCTGGTAAGTGAGCATACTTAGCATGCGTGGGACGAGGATCGGGTTGTCGAGGGAGAGGCGCTGCATGTCGGGCTGGCCGACAAGGGCGATGGGTGCGCCCTGCATGGTGTCGAAGTGGCCTTCCATGCCGGCGAGGGTGACGGGCTGATTTACGGCGACCATGTGGCCCTGGCGGTCGCCGGTGGGGAAGATCATGAGCATGGTGGCGACGCAGCCAGCGATGACGCCGGTGCGGACGAAGGTGCGGGCGTAGGGGGTGAAGCGGTCATTTAGTAAGTAGAAGGCGCCGAGGGCGGCCATGACGAAGCTGGCAGTTACCACGGCTCCGGTCATGTTATGGGCATACTGCCAGTAGATCCATGGGTTGCCGAGTAAGGTGGCGAAACTGGTAAGTACGATCTGGCCGTCGGGGGCGACGCGGTAGCCGACGGGGTGTTGCATCCAGGCGTCGGTGGCGATGATGAAGAAGCCGGAGAGCCAGGAGCCGAGGAAGACCATGAGGGCGCTGAACCAATGGAGCGCGGCGGAAAGCCGTTTGGCGCCATAGACGAGTAAGCCGAGGAAGGTGGACTCGAGGAAGAAGCTGAACATGCCTTCCATGGCGAGAGTTTGGCCGATGACGCCGCCGGCGGCTTTGGCGAAGGAGGCCCAGTTCGTGCCGAATTGGAATTCCATGGGGATGCCGGTGACGACGCCGAGGGCGAAGTTGACGCCGAAGATACGGATCCAGAAGGCGGCGGCGCGTTCGTAGTGTTCATCGCGGCGGCGCCAGGCGATGGTTTTGAGGATGAAGATGAGCAGGGCGAGGCCCATGGTTAGTTGGGGGAAGATGTAGTGGAAGGTGACGGTGAAGGCGAAGTGGAGGCGGTGGATGACGAGGGCGCTATCCATAACTTCATGCTAGCGCTGGGGGTTGGGGTTGGGGGGATGATGTGTTTTTACTATGAGTCACTTGGCGATGCGGCGCGCTTCCGGTACCGCAGCGGTTGGGGAGGCGTATCAACCTGTTCTGGCCGTTCCCGTGGCCTGACGAGGCCAGACCATCAGGCGATCTATATCCTGTTGTCAGCTTGCCGCGTGGCCGTTGAAGGATTCGCGTACGCTGCCTCACGCGGTTGCCGCTGCCGAGCGAGCGTGCCGTCGTCGTCTTTATCGATTGCAACTGGTGCGATGGAAGGAATAGCGTATGCGGCCTTGGGCGTAGGAGTCAGTGGCCGCGAGAGTGGTTTGGATGGTTCGCGGGAGCGCGCGTAGGTCAGGACCGGGCACCCTTTCCTGGCATGCGTGGGCGCTCGGGGCGCGTAGCCGCGCCCGTCAGGAAAATGCATGCTGGATGCAAATTGAGCGGCCTCTGCGCAGAATCGCTGCAGGGTTCGAAAATTAATTGCAGATATAATACACGCATGCTGTTGCGTTACCAGTTCTCCAACTTTCAGTGCTTCAGGTCGCAGCAAGAATTTTCGCTCATCGCCAGCTTGGGCGCGGACCCGGCCGAAGATCTCCTTCCCATGACGCCGCTGAAAGGAACGGCGCTTCGCGCTGCTGCCATTTACGGGGCGAACGCCTCTGGTAAGACTACGGTCTTGCGGGCGATGCATTTCATGGCCCGAGCCGTCGAAAACTCCCACCGCCGATGGAAGCCTGATCGACCCATTCCGGTCCGGCCCTTCCGGAGTGGTGAGGACGGGCCGTCGGCGCCGTCCGAGTTTGCAGCCGAGTTCATCCTGGGTGGGGTCCGGCATCAGTACGCGTTCAGCCTCGACGGTGCTGGAGTCGTGGCGGAATCGCTGGTGGTCTTTCCCAACGGGAAGAAACAGGCGTGGTACAAGCGGGAGCGTGGCAAACCGATTGCTTTCGGACGGAGCTTGGCTGGGGACAACAAGACAATAGAGGGATTGACGCGCGCCAACAGCTTGTTCCTTTCAGCGGCAGCCCAGAATAATCACGAGGCGCTTTCCAGGGTGTACAACTGGTTTTCTAGTTGCTTGTCCTTCGTGAGTGGCGACCGAACGTCGCTTGGCTTGAGCGCCCGGCAGTCCCTTGCCGACGAGGAACGTCGGTCGGAGGTTGTAGAGTTGCTGCGGGTGGCGGACTTGGGTATCTCTGACGTAAGGGTTGAGGCGCCAGAGTTGAGTGAATCGGCGCGCCGTACGATCCAGGATGTTGCTCGACTGCTCGATTCGCTCCTTGAAACCGACGAGCACTTGTTGCCAGTGCTTTCGGAGATGCCTCCGTCGATTCAACTGCTTCATAAGATGGGTGGCTCCCTCGTGCCTTTTGATTTGTCAGAGGAGTCAAACGGGACGATCGCGTATTTGGCGTTGCTTGGTCCCATAAGCAAGGTCCTGAAGGATGGCGGGGTTATCCTCGTGGATGAGCTTGACTCGAGTGTTCACCCGGTCGTCGTCGCCCACATCCTGCGGCTGTTCAAGGGCTCGAAGACGAACCCTCGCGGTGCGCAACTGATTTTCAACACGCACGACACGAGCCTGCTCAGCAGGGGACTTCTACGACGCGATGAGGTTTGGTTCACGGAGAAGAGCCGCGAGGGCGCGAGCCAACTATACCCGCTGACTGATTTCAAGCCTCGTAAGGAGGAGAACCTCGGCAGCGGCTACCTACAGGGCCGATATGGAGCAATACCATTCATCGCCTCTGAAACGGAGGCGGAGGAGGGGACCGACGGTGAGGAGGTTCGGTAGACTAAGGCGGCGCGGCGCGACACGCGAGCCGCTGGCCAGAGTTCTAATCGTATGCGAGGGACAGGTTACGGAGCCGCATTACTTCAATCAGCTTCGGCACCTGGAGCGGTGCCCGGTGGCGCTGAAGTTGCACGGCGGCGCTGTTCCGAAGACTCTCGTGGAAATGGCGGTTAAGATGAAGAAAGAATCGGGGGCTCGGGCCGGACGCAAGCGCGATCAGAACCTTCGATACGATCACGTCTGGTGCGTATTCGACGTGGATGCACATCCAAGTATCGCGGATGCGCTGCAACAGGCCCGGGATAACGGCATCTGCACGGCTGTTTCAAATCCGTGCTTCGAGCTGTGGGCGCTGTTGCATTTCCAGGATCAGACGAAGTCCGTCACCAGGCAGGTAGTTCAGTCGCTGTGCAGGAAGCACATGCCAGGATATGCCAAGGAGCTGCCATGCGAGGAACTGATAGCTAAGTGCGAGGACGCAGTGGCTCGGTCCACGGCGTTGGTGAAGTGGCACAGCGATCGAGGTACGCCCGGCGGTAATCCGTCGACGACGGTGCATGAACTCGTTCGACTAATTCGAATGCAGAGGGCAGCGTGGAGGTGAGGATGCAATCTGCTTTGTCCTGGCGTCGCCCCTGTCGTACGGCAACCGTTTCCCTCTCCGGGTCGCGGGCCATGGTGAGCTTGGTTCTGATTTTGGTTGGCCGATCGCGTAGGGCTTCCGCGCCGCGGGTATAGTTGCTCCGACAGTAGCTATTCACTCGATCCGCCGCTCACCAAATAAAGATTAGAAGCCGATTCCTCAGCGTTCGAGGCCAGCGTTGTGGAGTAAACGGGGAATGAGGTTCCGCTGGTGGAGGTCATCTGCTAGGGCGACCACCGGCGATGGTTTACTCACGTTCCCAACCGCGGGCGATGAGTTCGGAGAGGGTGAGGGGGCTGTCCGGCTGCGTTGGAAGCGGTTCGATACGGACGGGACCGGCGTGGCCCCGCACGAAGAGCGCCCGGTTCTCGGGCGCCCAGAAGTCGATAACCTCCGGGTGGTGCGAGGCAATCAGGACCTGTGCGCCGCGCTGTTCAACGACGTCTTCCACGGCCGTCAGCCACGGTTGGATTTCGCGTAGGGATAGGAAGTTATCCGGTTCGTCGAAGATCCCCGTGCCTGCATGGGTCAGCAGGACGAAGTGAAGCACCGCGTAGAGTTCTGTCAGGCAGCGTTGGCCATCGGAGAGTTCGTTCCAAGCGTAGGTGCGCAGATCCCCGGCGGTTTGGAAGTCCGCGGCGAGCCAACTGGTTTCGTGAAGTGGGACGAAGCGGAGGGACTTGAAACCGTCCAGAACCGTACCGAGGTCCTCCGTGAGACCGCTTACGTGGAGCGGGTCGATCTGGACGAGGTGGCGGTACCAGGAGGGGAAATTGGTTAGATCGGGCCGCGGATACGGGTCTTCCTTCGCCGACGAGGCTTCTGCTTCGAACGGGTTTAGCCGGAAGGCGGAAAGGCTGCCGAGCCAGCGTTTGAAGCGCGTCAGCTTCAGGTTGTCGTTTCGCGGCGCGATCGTCGCCAGAGCGGAGCGGCACGGATCGAACGGGTATGTCGCCGTTCGCTCGAACTCGTCGTTGTAAAGGCGGACTTCGCCGCCGACGAAATCGATGAGCGGCTTCCCATCGAGCAGTAAGTACTCAGTGTTGACCCGGGGGGGTTGGAGTGTTGGGCCACCCTCCTCCAAAAAGAGGCGGTACCGGTAGATCCCGCCATCTAGGAGGGCGTCGATTTCGAAATTCATGTGCGGCTGTTGCAACCAGCGAGTTCGATGGCTGAACGTCTTATCCAGCAGATCCTGCCCGAAAACTCCGAACTGACGAAGGAAGAGCAGTGCGTCCACGAACGAGGACTTTCCGCTGCCGTTGGCGCCGAGGAGGAGTTCGCGGCGGGCGGGTTTGTGTTCGAACTTCTCGAAGCACAGGAAGTTGTCGATGTATACGCGGGTCAGCACTCAGAATAATTTTACATGTGGATCACGGAGATGCGGGAGGGGAAGAATTGTTACAAATCGATTACAAACCCGTATCGGCCATTAGTAGAAGTCGTTGGATTGCGCGCGGGTTGGGCGCGCATACTGCGGGTAGAGGTACCTTTTTATGCGAGTCGCGATTCAGAAATTGGGACGGCCGGGCGCCGTATTGAGTGTTCTGGCGCTGGCCGGCGCGGCGGCGTTGGCCCGGGGCGAGAGCCGGGTGCAGGAGTTGCATCCGTTCACAAACCAGGCGTTGGTTCCGGCTTCGGCGGAAACCGGATCGATCCGATTTGAAGGGATCCAAGCGGTGAAGGTGTATACCAAGGCCGAGGTGAAAGACAACGTCTCATATTGCGGGCAGGCAGCGAACCGGGAGCCGGGCGGGTCGATGTTCTGCCCGGAGGTGAAGCAGGTGGCGCCGGAGCGGGCCTACCGGGTGGCCTACTCGTTTCTGAGCGCACGTTCGGCGTCGGACGAGCACGGCGGACGGTTGTACACGTTCATGGTGTATTTCCGCGGAGACCAATTGCCCGCGGCGTTGCGCGCGGCGGTAGATGCGCGGCGGATCAAGGGTGTGGAGGCGGCCTCGTATTTCCAGGTGACGCCGGGTGAGCGGCGCGGCGGTTATACGAGCGTGACCGTACAGCCAGTGGGGGCGGCGCCGAGAAAGTAACGAGAGTCTTCCTCGTATACTGGGGAAGACGATGGGTGGGTTGAGCGCGGTTCTCATCGAGAAGCCGGAGGAGATTTTCTCGCGCGTGTACCGGGAGTTGCGGCCGTATGCGGCGCAGCCGAAGGTGACGGTGGAGTTCCGGCGGTTCGCCAACGCCAACAGCCGGGTTCAGCTTTTCGACGGGCGGCTGGAGGCGAAGCTGAGCGACGCATTCGCCGAGGCGCCGGCGTACGTGGTGGAGTCCCTGGCGCACATTCTGGTTTCGAAGCTGGCGCGGAAGCCGCTGGCGCGGGTGCATCGGGACCGGTACCGGCGGTATCTGAACCGGGCCGACGTGCGGCGGCACATTGAGACGCTGCGGAAGTCGCGCGGGCGGAAACTGGTGGACAGCCCGCAGGGCGCCTGTTACGACCTGGTGGAGATGTTCGAGGAGCTGAATGTGCGGTTCTTCGGCGGGATGATGGCGCGGCCGGAGTTGGGCTGGAGCCGGCGGGTTTCGCGGACGACGCTCGGGCACTACGACCCTTCGCACCATGCGATTGTGATGAGCCGGCTACTCGATTCGCCGAAGGTGGCGAAGGTGGCGGTGGAGTACGTGATGTATCACGAGATGCTGCACCTGCGGTTTCCGGAGGAGCATCGCGGTCCGCGGCGCTGCGTGCACACGGGGGAATTCAAAGCGGCCGAGCGGGAGTTTCCGGAGTGGGAGACGGCGCGGAAACTGCTGCGGGCGCTCGGATAAGAGACTCTACCGATACCAGCCGGGCCAACCCCAGCGCGGGCCGAACCAGGGTCCGCCCCAGCCGCCGACACCGACCCCGACCATGACGGGAGGCGCGGCGTAAAGCGAGGGCGGCGGGCTTTGGGCGCGGATCGGGCGGCGCTGCTGGGGCTGGGAATAATCGGATTGTTGGACCGGGCGGAAGGCGTTGTGGGAGTTGGTGGTGTCGATTTCTACCGGGGCGGTAAGGCGGAAGGTCAGCACCTGTTCGGGGGAGACTACGGCGGGTTTGCCGCGGGTGACGAGGACGCCCATGGTGGAGGCGACGGCTCCGGCGGCGGCGCCGATACCCGCGCCCATGCCTCCCGCGGCGAGGGCGCCGATGCCCGCGCCGGCACCGGTGGTTACGCCGATGGCGGCGGCGTCACGGCCGACGCTGGTGTCGCCGTTGCGCTGGATCCACTGGGTGTGGACGGGCAGTTGCTGGCCGTCGGCGAAGCGGACTTCGATGATTTCGAGGGCGAGTTTGGACGTTCCTTTGACGCGGCCGCCCTTTTGCGCTTCGGCGACGCGTCCGGCGATGGTCTGGCCGCGGTGGGCGACGACGAGTCCGTTGACCACGATGGGGTGCATGAGGGTGCCGGTGAAGGCGTCGCCGGGTTGGTTATGGTCGCTCGAAAGGGGCTGATCGAGGCGGACGGTGATCCAGGTTCCGGCGGGGATGGTGAGGACGGGCGGCGTGGCGTTGGGGTCGGCGGTGGCAGGGGCGGGCGCCGGGGGGGTGGAAGGATCAGGGGGCGGCGGGGGAGCGTTGGCGGGACGGGGTTCGTCGAAGTGATGCCAGCCGGGGTCGGGGGCTTGGGATTGGTCCTGGGCCCAGGCGACAGAGGCAGCGAGGATGAGAGCGAGAAGTCCTATTCTCAGGCGCATGGCGGCAGTGTTCCTTTGCGTGATTTCAAAGGTTGAAGAGCAAACGGAGAGCCAATCGTAAGTTGTTGATGCTAAAGAACGGAATGGCGGCTGCCGTGGTTGACATTCACCAAGGATGGCCGGTTTCCACCAGCAGGCCGCTTGCGCGGAGCGAGGGGGCGATGGAGGCGGCGGCGTAGAGGAGGCTTCCGTTGGAGGGGAGGTAGCAGGGGAGGCTGGGGCGCTGGTAGGTGTGGCCGTTGGGGAGCCAGCGGTTTTTGGGGGTGTCGAGGAAGAGGGCGTCGAGGGCGGTTTGGGGGCGGCCGAGGCGGGCGGCGGTGAGCGCGATGAGGGGATAGTCCCAGCCCCAGGTGGTTTCCCATTGCCAGCAGGCGAGGACTTTGTCGAGGGTGCGGCTCATGGTGGCGGGGTCGGCTTTGCGGCCTTGGAGGAGGCCGAGGGCGGCGAGCATAGAGGGGTGGTCGCGATTGCGTTCGGTGAAAGTTTGCGGGCAGTTTTCGTGGGCGAGGTAGAGGCCCTCGCGAACGGGCAGTGGGGCGAGGTGGCCGCGGACAGTTTGCCAGAGGGGGACGGGCGGAAGGCCGAGGCGGCGGCGCCAGAGGAGGGCGAGGCCGAGGGCTTCGTAGAATTGCTCGAGTTCGAAGGTGGGGTTCCAGGTTTCGCGCGGGGGGTGGTTTTCCTGGGCGGGGATGACGGGCGGGCCAAGCGAGTAGCGGCGCTGGGCGGGTTCCCAGGAGGCGAAGGAGGCGAGGAAATCGGCTGTGGCAAAAACGACGCCTGCGTGGCGATGGAGCGTGGCGGCCTTGGGGCGGGCGCGGTAGCAGAGTTCGGCGAGGAAGATGGGGTGCGGCTGCTGCCAGACGAGGAGGGGGCCGATGGATGAGGGGCTTTCGCGGCCGCCGGGGGCGGTCATTTTCGGCCAGCGGGCGCCCCGGTAGCCTTGGGCTCGGGCGGTGGCTTGGGCGGAGGGAAGAATGGAAGCGTAGAAGCCGAGGCTGCGCTCGAGCAGGTGGGCGCGGCCCCAGAGGGCGAAGTGGGCACAGTGCCACCAGTACATTTCCATGTGGAACTTGCCGAACCAACTGTTGCAGGTGAGTCCGGTTTCCTGGGGCGGGAGGGAGCCGGCGCATTGGATGGCGGTGAGGTATTGGCTGAGGACGAGGCGGCGTTCGAGTTCGGGGGCGCGGGGGTCGCGGAAGGCGGAGGTGTCGATGGCGGCGCCGGAATTCCAGAACTCAGGCCAGTGCCGGGCGGCGGAGAGGAAGACGCGGCGGGGCGATGGGGTGGAGGGCGCGCGGGAGAACGGGGCGAAGGCGATGGTGAAGGTGAGTAAGTTGGAACGGGGTTCAAGCAGGAAGCGGTGGGGTCCGGTGCGAGTAAGTTGGGCGGGGGATTCCCAAGTAAGTTCTACGGTGCAGCCGTCGTGATCGAAGGTGTGTAAGATGCGGGCGGAGTTCGTTGTAAGTGGAGTAAGAAGGCTGGTGTGGCGATCGGGTAAGTTCCAGGCGGCGCCGGAGATAGACGGCGAGGGATAGGGGAGTTCGAGGACGACGGGGAAGGCCGGAGCGATTTCGAAGGCGAGGGCGTCGAGGGAGGGATGGCAGGCGGTTCGGGTTTCGATGCGGCGGCTAGAGTAAGTGAAGACGCTGGTGAGCAGGCCGGTCCAAAGGTCGAGGGTTTGGGTGACGGGTTCGCAGGCGGCGGAGAGCGAGAGGCCGATGCGGGCGAGGTTGTAGCGGTGCGGGTTTTCACGAAGCCAGCGGTAAGCGTCTTGCTGGCCTTCGGCGCAGTCGGGATAAAGAACCTGGCGGCCGTGAGCGTCGAAGGGGGTGAAGCGGAAGGTGTCGAGCGAGTAGCCGTGGGGATTCGGGGCGCCGTGCCAGGCCCACTGGGCCATGGTGCAGAGCGGGTAAGAGGCGGAGGGATCGGGGAAGGTTTGGAGGCCGGTGAAATCGGCGGTGAAGGCGAGTTCTCCGTTGCCGATGGTGAGCGGGGCGTTGGGCTGCGCGGCGGTGTAGGCGATGTTGTGGCGGGAAACGAGGGCGCGGCGAGGGATGGGATCGGCTGAAGAGGGGCGCGGGAGCAGCGGCGAGGAGTTGGCGGCGGGTGAGCAACCTTTGAGGATATGCGAGACGACGGCCGCCGGGGATTGAGGGGTGTTACTGCAACCGAAGGCACCCAAATCCGAATTAGTACATACTGCGCGTCAGTGGCAGCGCGGGGCCTTCCCGGTCATTGACGAGCACGGCCCGGTTGGGGCCTGTAAGCCGGAGATGGAATGGAACGGGAGGATCGCCGAGCGAGCCGGGCGGGTGTGCTCGTTTATGGCTGACTTGAAACTGAAGCGTGGTCCCATCGAACTTTGGGGCGAGCATCGGCTCGGGCAGACCCGCTGTGGCGGTGCGAGGCTGGGTCATATCCTGACGTTGTTGCAGGTAGAAGAGAATTGCTCCGGCGAGAGGGCCGCCTTCGTCCGTGATGGTGAGGGCGACGGCGGGGAGATGGTTCAGTTCTCCTCGCCACACGCCCACAATGGCCGCGTCCGCGGAGGATGAATCCGCCGGGGGAGCCTTCGGGCTCTGGCCCGAAACCCCGAAGGCAATGACCGTCATTGTGGCCAAACCAAGGCGGATCGTCATAGAGTTCTCCCGGCTACCGGTCAGCCTTGTGTCTTGCTGAGAGAGGCTGTCGCCAGCGTGCCGCCGAGGCCCATGGTTTCGACGGAGGAAGAGGGGACGATGACCATGGCGCCTTTTTCCTTGATGGCCTCGTAAAGCATATTCATGGCGCGGAGGTGGAGGGCGACGGGGTTATCGCGGTAGACCTGCGCGGCTTCGGCGAACTTGCCGGAGATCTGGGTTTCGGCGTCGCCGAGGATGATGCGCGCCTGGCGCTCGCGTTCGGCCTGCGCCTGGCGGGACATGGCGTCTTCGAGGGCTTGGGGGATTTTCACATCGCGGATTTCGACGGAGAGGACGGTGATGCCCCAAGGGTTGGTTTTCTGGTCGAGGATGCGTTGGAGTTCGTGGCCGAGGGTTTCACGTTCGGTGAGCATTTGGGCGAGGTCGTGGCGGCCGATGGATTCGCGGAGGGCGGTTTGCGCGCTGAGGGTGATGGCGTCGACGAAGTCTTCCACTTCGAGGATGGATTTCCCGGCGTTCCAGACAACCCAGAAGACAATGGCGTCGACGAAGACGGGGACGGTGTCGCGGGTGAGGGTGGATTCAGCCGAGACGCTGGTGACGCGGACGCGCTGGTCGACGAAGGGGCTGAGGGTGTCGAGGACGGGGATGAGGGAGAACAGGCCGGGGCCGCGGAGGCCGCGGTACTTGCCGAGGCGGAGCACGGCGACCTTTTGCCACTGGGTGACGACTTTGAGCGAGAACAGCAGGTAGAGGCCGGGCAGGAGTGAGAGAGGAACGAGGTATGGGCGTTCGAGTTGTTTCGAAGCGAAGATTCCGGCGGCGAGGCAAAGGACGAAGGCCGCGAGGCCGGGGCCGCTGAAGGGAGACGCCGCGGGGCGGGTGGCGCGGGCCGGGATGGAGATGAGCGACATGGGATTAGCCTCCTAATCGGGTAAATGGTCCTGCAAGCGCGCGCGCAGCTCCTCAAGGGTGAAGCCGAGGGAGCCGGCGCGGGCGATGAATTCGGTGACGAGTTGATCGAGTTTGCGTCCGCGCTCGACGCTGTCGCGTTTTACTTTCTGGCGGGAGATGAAGGTGCCGGTGCCCTGCTGGGTTTCGATAGTGCCGCGGAGTTCGAGTTCGCGGTAGGCGCGGAGGACGGTGTTGAGATTGATTTCGAGGTCGACGGCGGCCTGGCGGACGGTGGGGAGCTGGCCGCCGGCGGTGAGGGCGCCGGAGGCGATGCCGCCGAGGACCTGGTCGACGATCTGGCGGTAGACGGGGACGCCGCTGTGGGGGTCGAGGCGGAAGCGGAAGGGCGGGCCGTTCCGGCCGGAGCGGGTGTCCACGTCTGCTAGTGTACTAGTGTATTATTACATTGTCAAGAGGTCCTACGCGGGTGGCCCGGCGGCGAGGGCGGGATGTTAGCGATAGGCGAAGACGGCGGCGTAGAGGATGAGGCCGATGAGGATGAGGCCGATGGAGAGGGCGGCGAAGCCGAAGCGGCGCCAGAGGCGGGCGGCGAGGGGGACCGGGGCGGGCATGAGGTTTTGTTCGAGTTCGCCGCGGTCGAGCATTTCCTGGTATTCGCGGGGGCGGTCCTTTTTGAACTCTTCGAGCGGTACGCCGCCGAGGAAGATGACGGTGTCGATGGGGAAGCGTTCGGGGCGGAAGTGGGTATTGAAGAAGTGGATGCTGAAGATGAAGGCGACGGCGAGGAGGGCCTCGTCGCTGTGGATGGTGCTGGCGACGTTGACGGCCCATCCGGGCAGGAAGTGAGTGAAGAAGATGGGGTACCAGAGGACGAGTCCGGTGCCGCCGATGACAGCGACGCCCCAGAAGACGGCGAAGTAGTCGAATTTTTCCCAGTAGGTCCAGCGGCCGTAATCGGGGCGTGGGCCTTTTCCGACGAACCATTTGAGGGAGGCGGCCAACTCATGGAGGTCGCGGCGGGTGAAGAGCATGCTGCCGGGGCCGAGGATGAACTGGCGCCAGGTTTGGCCGCTGGCGCGCCGGCGCCGGCGGAGATCCCAAAGGTGGGCGCCGAAGTAGCCGAAGGTAAGGAGGGCGCAGAAGCGGTGGATCCAGCCCGCGGCCTCGAAGCCGCCGAGGAGGTGGGCGAGAGCGGCGGCCCAGGGGGCGTAGGAGAACTTGAGGATCATGCCGGTTGTGGCGAGGCCGAGGAAGCTGGCGATGACGGTGAGGTGGAGGTTTCGCTCGAAGGGGCGGAAGCGGCGGACGTAGGTGGCGCCTTCGGCGGGGGCTTCGCGTTTGAGGGCGCGGCGGTATTCAAGCGAACGGGGGAGCCAGAGGGCGGTGTGGGCGCCGGAGACCATGAGGGTACCGACGAGGAGGGTGGTCATGCCCCAGAAGGTGTAGAAGAGGATGGGATAGCGGACGGGGTCGTGATGGGTGGCGTGGGTGAGGTAGCCGGCGAACTGGCGGTGAGCGTCCTTGTGGCACTGGGCGCAGGTTTTGACGATGTTCTGGCGGCTCAAGCGGGAGCGGGGATCGATGACGGGGAGGATATCGTGGGCGCCGTGGCAGTCGTAGCACTTGGCGGTTTGTAAGTAACCGAGGCGGGAAACTTTGCCGTGGTAAGTTTCGAAGTAACTTTCGGTGATGGCCTGGTGGCACTTACCGCACTGGTCCATGATATGGAGGCGGAAGTTTGAGGCGTCGGTGCGCTGGATACTGTGAGCGGAGTGGCAGTCGCTGCAGACGGGGAGGGGTTTGGAAGTGGGGAAAGCGGTGGGAGAGTGGACGCTATTGACGAACGCCTCGAAGATGCCGCGGTGGCAGCGGCCGCAGGTTTCGACGACGTTCTTGCGGTTGACGCTGGAGGCGGGGTCGCCGGCGGGGAGTTCGCGGTGGGCGGTGTGGCAGTCGGCGCAGTTGGCGGTGACGGTGAGTCCGGCCTGGAGGAGACCCTGGCCGTGGATGCTTTCGCGGTAGTTTTCGACGATGTTGTGCTGGTCGCCGTCGTAGCGGACGGCGGCCTTCCGGCCGGTGCGGTGGCATTGCGCGCAGAGGGTGGGGACGTTGCGGGAGAAGACGGGGGACTTGGGATCTTCGGCGCCGAGGACGCCGTGAGAGCCGTGGCAGTCCTTGCAGGCCGGGGCGTCGGGGCTGCCCTGGGCGGCGAGTTGCCCGTGGGTGGAGGAGCGGTAGTCCGTGCCCTGCTGGGCGTGACAGTTTGTGCAGTCGACCTTGGAGGCGATGGTCTGGCAGGGGCGTTCGAGGGAAGGATTGCCGCCGGTGTGGCAGGAGGCGCAGGCGATGCGGGCGTGGCGGGAGTGAGCTAACTCGTTGGCGTTGACGTAGAGCGAGACGGTTTTCCCATCCCGGGCGGCTTTCAACCGCGGGTTGCCGTGGCAGCGCTGGCAATCCATGTTGGCCATGCCCTCGGCGTAGTCGACCTTGCGGATTTTATGCGGCTCGTGGCAGTCGACGCAGGCGGGGACTAAGTGAGGTTGTTTCTCCCATAACTCGCCTCGGATGACTTTGCGGTGGACGGTTTCGATCTGGGTGTGGCATTGTTCGCAGGTGTGGGCGATGTTCTGTTTGGCGATGGAAGAACGCGGGTCGGTGTGGGGGAGGACGCTGTGGGCTGTGTGGCAGCTTGTGCAGACGGCGGTAACGGTAAGTCCCTGTTCGTAGAGGCCGCGGCCGTGGATACTATCCATGTAATTGCCGAGGATGTTGGATTCGGGGATGTTGCGGGCCACCGAGACTGGCGTGCCTTCTTTGTGGCACTGGCCGCAGAGTTTCGGGATCTGCATGGTGGAGGTGGGAGAGTCCGGTTCCGCCGGGCGTCGGATGGTGTGCGTGCCATGGCAAGTGGTGCAGGAGGGGGCGAGTTTGTCGCCATGGGCGGCGGCCCGGCCGTGGGTACTCGCGGTGAACTGGGCGTCTTCGCCGGAGTGGCAGGTACCGCAGTTGACAGGCGCGAGTTTTTCGGGGTGAGGGAGTTCGGAGATGCCGGAGTGGCAGGCGGTGCATTCGAGGGAGGCGTGGGGGGATGCCTTGAGGGCCGCGGCGTCAAAGGGTGGAGCGACGCCGGCTTCGCGTTTGCCGGTACGTTTGCCTGGGTCGTGGCAGGCGAGGCAGTCCTCATTTTTTGGCGCGTCGCTTTTGGCGGCGTCTTTTTTCGCTTCCTGGGCGAGAACCGCGGCGGCGACGAGCCAGACGGCGAGGGAGAGGCGGCGGGTCATCGGGTGGCGGGGCCTCGGGCCGCGGGAAGTGAGTTCGATGGCGGCCGGAGGAATCCGCGCGCGCGCCGACGATCAACCACCGGGCGGTGGAGTTTCTCTGCCACGCGATGGGTTGATGCACGCTAAGTGCCAGTAGCGGGGTGCGATGGAGGGAAGGAGGGAGAGAAAGGAATCGCCGGATCGCGCAGAGTAAGGTTTGCAGCGTGCGCGAAATGGCTCTGCCCCTAAGGACAGGACCATTCCGCGTGGTAGTGAAAAACTGTTATGTGTTTCCCTCCTGTGTGCGGCCCGGCGTCCTGGGGGGACGTGGCGGGCCGCTATGACAGGAGGAACCTGGTTAGAAGAAGAACTTCACGGCCAACTGGATGATGCGGTTGCCCACAGTATTCGTCGTGGTGCCGAAATTCGGGTTGTTAACTTTGCCTGTGGTTGGATTGAAGCTCAGGCTCAAGTTACTTCCGGTGAACGAGTACAGCGGGTGGTTCAGGAAGTTATACCCGTCGATGCGGAACTGGAGGGACCGCGATTCGGTGAAGTAGAAGTTCTTGAAGAGCGCGAGGTCTGAGTTGAAGAAAGCCGGGCCGTAGATGGCGGGCAGGATTGTGGGTCCGGCCTGACCGATTGTGGTCGGCATGGAGAAGCAGTTCGGGTTGAGGTACTGATGGTTTCCGAGGTTTGAGCCGGGATTGCAGGTCAGGACCGGGTTGAGCTGAAGGTTGGGTGTACCGAAGATGGAAGTGTTGCTGATGAGGAAGTTCGTACCGGGGATCGTGCCATTGTTGAGGTTCATGCCGAAGTTCTGGCCTCCGAAACCGGTGAGGTCGGCGCCACTTTCGAGTTGGGTGATACCGGAAAGCTGCCAGCCGTTGCCGAGGGCCCCGAGGATCTTGTTGTTGTGGACAGGTTTGCCGAGGTCAATGGAGTAAGCGGCGTTGAAGATCTGGGTGCGATTCTGGGGCAATACGCCGTAGTCGTTGTTCAGATTGAACTGGTCGTAGAAGCCGACGATACCCAATGCTTTCGAGTAAGTGTAATTCATGTCGATGGTATACCGGCCCTTGGTGCGGGTCCAAGTTATCTGCAGCGAGTTATAGTTCGCCCAGCCATTATTGGTAGCGACGTAGAGGTTCTGGAAGCCCTGCAATGGACGGAAGACGTTGGGGTTCAACTTATTGGGATCCGCGCCGCCGTTTTTCGAGGACCACATGGCGCCGTAGGGGACGTTGTTGAGGTTGAGCGTATTAAAGCCGAGGCTACCGCCGTTGCCGCTGCTTGGGATGTCGTGAGTCTGGTTGCCGACATAAGACACTTCGAGCAAGCTACTCCAGGGTAACTGGCGCGAGATGGTGAAGTTATAGTTGTCGGTGTAGGGCTGCATGCTGTCCTTACTGTCGACGGCGAAGGGAGACAGCGCCTGGCTGGAGAAGGGGATCGAGCTAAGCGCGCCCGCCAGAAGCGGCCCACCGATGATGGCGGGGGACAGGTTCGCCGTTTGCACGCCGGCCGAGACGTCGAGGCCGTTGGTGAACTGGCCGGCGTGGTAGTAGTAACGGCCCCAACCGCCGCGGATGACGGTTTTGCCGGAGCCGGTTGGATCGTAAGCCAGGCCAAAGCGCGGCTGATAGAAGGCGAAGCGTGTTGGGAAGCCGCCGTTGGGTATGCTCGAGTCGCGCTTGTTCCAGAGGAATCCGCAGTATTGCTGCGGGGTGCAACTGGGGCTGTAGTCGGCGTAGTTAAAGACGGAGTAACCGTAGCCGAGCCGGTCCTGCCAGGGCTGGAAGTGAGATATTCGCAGGCCTAAGTTCAGGGTGAGGTTCTTGGTGACTTTCCAGTCGTCCTGGACGAAGGCTTCAATTGTGTTGTAGGCGATGTCATTTATGCGGTTGAAGGATGTTTCGTTGTAAGACGACATATTGCCCATCACCATGTCGGCGTAGGGATTGCCGAGCGTGTAGGGGTTGCCGGGCGGATTGAATGACAAGTCGCCGTTGGTATTGTTGTTGGCGGGCTGAGCATTGCGGATCCACTCCCAGAAACCGCCGGCCTTGATGGTATGGGTGCCGATGACCTTGGTGAGGGTGTCGCTGACGCTGGGCATCCACTTGTCGGCGTAGAGGCCCTGGGAGGCGCCGCCAGCCTCGAAACCGCCGGGGTTGAAGATGAGGGCGGTCTGGCCGCTGGAGCCGAAGGACGGGATCTGCGCGACGCCGTTCTTATAGAGGCCGGGATAGGTGTAGCCGACGTTACCGCGGTTGACCGCGGAGGGGTTTTCGAAGACGTTGGGGAAGCCGATATACGTGTAGCCGAAGACGAACTCGTTGGTCATCGAAGGGTTGAAGACGTGGGTGAGGGAGGCGGTAACGGAGTCGGAACTGTTGAGGCCCTGGACGGGAGTGGGATAGGGGACCTGGTTACCGTTGCGCCACCAGAGGCCGACCGGGAA
>JAJYCN010000275.1 GCA_021778335.1 Acidobacteriota bacterium
TGCCGAGCTTATCGAACATGGTGTTCATCTGGTCGAGTTGCTGGCGGGACTCGATGCCGCCGAGTTGGCGGCGGGCGTCGGCCTGGTCGCCGCGGACGGCGCGGGCGCCGGGGCCGTTGGCGACGTCGGCGCCGACGATGGCCTGGCGGTTGAGGTTGCCGCCGGTCATATCGGTGGAGGCGGTGACGGCGCCGCCGGAAGCGGGATTGCCGTTGAAGGTGACGCGGGTGGAGACGGTGTTGGGGGTGGCGTTGAGGATGGCGTCGGCGACGTTATTGAAGTCGGTGGAGTGGCCGGAGAAGCCGTTGGCGGCGGCGCGGAGGAGGGCGGCGCGGTCGGTGGTGAAGGGTTCGAGGACGGAGAAGTCGACGTCGAGGCCGAAGACGCCGACCCAGGTGCCTGGCTGGAGGTTGTTTTTGAGGAACTCTTCGGCGGCTTCGATGGCTTGTTTTTCGGCGATCATCGAGGGGTCGAGGTTATGGAAGACGAGGCAGATGAGGTTGGTGGTGGGGAGGGGATTGCGGAAGACGGCGCCGGTGGCGGGGACGGTTTCCGTCTGCTGCGCGGCGAGGGCCTGCTTGCCGGCGATGAGGCGGAGGCTGCGGATGTCCTGCTTGACGCCGTCTTCGTAGATTTCGATGTCGCCGGGCTTGAGGTTCTTGACTTCGCGGCCCTTGGCGTCGTGGACGGACATGTCGAGGACGACTTCTTCGACGTTGGCGCGGATGGTGGCCTGGGGTGTTGGGGCGGGCTGGGATTGTTGGGCGGGAGTGGCGGTTACGGCGAGGAGGAAGGAAAAGGGGAGCGCGAGACGGCGGGGGCTCATGCCATGATTTTAGCGGTTAAGGGAGTAAGTGTTATGTCCAGCCGGAGCGGAGTTTGGAGTAAGTGGTGGGGATGTCTTCGGGGATGACGCGGGTTTCGCCGACGACGGACATGAAGTTGGCGTCGCCGGGCCAGCGGGGTAGGACGTGGAGGTGGAGGTGGGCGGCGATGCCGGCGCCGGCGCATTTGCCGAGGTTGAGGCCCATGTTAAGGCCTTCGGGGCGGTAGGCGGCGCGGAGGAGTTTTTCGGCGCGGGCGGCGAGTTCGATCATTTCTGCGCGGACATCGGGGCCGGCCTGGTCGAGGGTGGCCACGTGGGAGTAAGGGACGATCATGAGGTGGCCGGAGGTGTAGGGGTAGAGGTTGAGGATGACGAAGTTGAGGCGGGCGCGGTGGAGGATGAAGTTTTGCTGGTCGCGGTGTTCGGCGGGTTTGTCGCAGAAGATGCAGCCGGCGGCGGGCTGGGGGTCCTGGACGAATTGGTAACGCCAGGGGGTCCAGAGATGGTCCATGGGGCCGGGCTTTGCGGGTTAGAGGACGGGCGGCGGCGCGGAGGGGGGAGCGGCGCCGTGGTCCTCGTTGACGAGGTCCTTGAGTTCCTTACTGGGCTTGAAGTAGGGGATGCGTTTGCTGGGGACTTCGACGCGGGTGCCGGTTTTGGGATTGCGGCCGATGCGGGCCTGGCGCTGGCGGGTGCGGAAGCTGCCGAATCCGCGGATTTCGATTTTGTCACCGCCCCGGAGCGATTTCACGATGGAGTCGAAGATGGCCTCGACGATGACCTCGGAGTCCTTCCGGGTCATTTCCACAACGCGTGAGACTTCTTCGATCAATTCCGCTTTGGTCATAGTTCCTCTCGTGTTACCAGTGTGCCGCAAATGGAGTGCGATTTCACTGTTCTTCGGTTTTGCCTCTGGATTGGATCACTTCCTCAATGGTCATGGTAGCCGCGGCGGCCTGGCGGCGGTATTCGTCGAGGCGGGATTTTTCCTCGTCGTCGGAGACGGCGCGGAGGCTCAAGCCGACTTTCTTTTCGGCCTCGTTCATTTTGACGATTTTGAAATCGAACTCTTCGCCGATGGAGAGGAGGGGATCTTCGCCGCGGCGTTCGGCGGCGCCGGGGATTTCGGAGCGGTGGCAGAGGGCCTCGACGCCCGGGGCGAGTTCGACGAAGACGCCGAAGGCGGCGGAGCGGCAGACGCGGCCGCGGACGAGGTCGCCGACGCGGTGGGATTGGAAGAGGCTTTCCCAGGCGTCGGGCTGGAGTTGTTTGATGCCGAGGGAGAGGCGGCGGTTGGCGACGTCGATGTTGAGGACGACGGCCTGGGCGACCTGTCCCTTTTTGAGGACTTCGGAGGGATGTTTGACGCGCTTGGTCCAGGAGAGGTCGGAGATGTGGACGAGGCCGTCGACGCCCTCTTCGATTTCGAGGAAAGCGCCGAAGTCGGCGAGTTTGCGGACGCGGCCTTCGACGACGGAGCCGATGCTGTAGCGATTGGCGACGGTGGTCCAGGGGTCGGCTTCGAGTTGCTTGATGCCGAGGCTGACGCGGCGGTCGCGGGGTTTGACTTCGAGGACGACGGCTTCGACCTGGTCGCCGACGCGCATGAGTTTGGAGGGGTGTTTCATGCGGCGGCTCCAGGTCATTTCGGAGATGTGGATGAGGCCTTCGACGCCGGGTTCGAGTTCGATGAAGGAGCCGTAGTCGGTGATGCTGACGACGCGGCCGATGACGCGGGAGCCGTGGGGGTAGCGCTCGTCGATCTGGCTCCAGGGGTCGGGGATGAGTTGTTTGAGGCCGAGGGAGATGCGGAGGCGGGCGCGGTCGAACTTGAGGACCTTGGCGGTGACTTCGTCGCCGGGGTTGAGGATTTCGGAGGGGTGGCTGACGCGGCCGTGGCTCATGTCGGAGACATGGAGGAGGCCGTCGATGCCGCCGAGGTCGATGAAGGCGCCGTAGTCGGTGAGGTTTTTGACGACGCCGGTGACGACGGAGCCTTCGGCGACGTTGGCGAGAGCGGCGTCGCGGCGGGCTTGCAGATCCTCTTCGATGGCGGCGCGGCGGCTGACGACGATGTTGCCGCGGCGGCGGTTGAGCTTGAGGACCTTGACCGGGATGTCTTTGCCGAGGAGGGACTCGGTGGGATGTCCGGGGCGCGCGTCGATTTGGGAAGACGGCATGAAGGCGAGGACGCCGACATCGACGGCGAGTCCGCCTTTGGTGCGCTCGACGACGCGGCCGGAGAGGACGAGGCCTTCGTGCTGGGCGCGTTCGAGGTTGTCCCAGGCGCGGAGGCGGGCGGCTTTTTCGTGCGAGAGGAGGATGTAGCCTTCGGGCTGGACGCCGGAGCGGTCGATCATGACGTCGATCGCGTCGCCGGATTGGACGGTGCAGGTTCCGTCGGCTTGGGTGAGCTGGGATTTGGGGACGAGGCCTTCGGATTTGTAACCGAAGTCGACGATGACGTCGGTGGGCGTAACTTTCAGGACATGACCGGTGAGGAGCTCGCCTTCGGCCGGAGGCGCCAAGTGGCTGTAGTCTTCGATGAGGTGTTCGTAGTCGGCCTCATCGGAGACGCCGGGCATTCCGGGTATGTTGTCGTCAGGCGTGGTGGCCATGGCCGGGGCTCCAGGGGAACGGTCTTATACAGATCGTCGCATGGCGGGCAAAGGGAGCAGCGGCCGCAGAATCAGTGTGCGATTCGCCGACGCGAGCGAACCGTGGAGGACGAGGAGGCGCTAGCAACCGATAACCCGTTGATAGATCGATACTTCAGAAATATAGCGGAGCCGTAGGTGGTTGTCAACCGGGGTGGGGGGTGAGGGGCGGTCATAAGTTGTAGCGATTCCCGATAACATTTGCTTTTTGGACCGGGCGGGAGGGGGCGTGGGAGCATAGAGCAATGCATGAAAGTGGCCGCAAGGTTCGCGGCGTGGAGATTGTGTTCGTCGCCGGGTTGCTGTTAGTGGGCCTGGTGGTGGCGGTGTACTTGCCGCGGATGCCGGCTCCGGACGGGCTCGCGCCGGCGGTGGGGAGCGCGGCGGGGAAATGACGGCGGAGACGAGAGACACGTCGCGGCTGATTCGCGCGCACGGGATTGCGGCGCTGGTGGGGTTGGTGGTGTCGGCGCTGATGGGGCTGGCGGTGTCGATCAAGTTTCATGCGCCGGGATTTTTGAATGGCGCGGCGGCGCTGACGTGGGGGCGGCTGCGATACGACCACACGCAAGGGATTTTGTATGCGTGGCTGGGGAATGCGTTTCTGGCTTTCCTTTACTACGCGGTTCCGAAGCTGGCGGGGCGGGGCGTTCGGAGCGCGCGGCTGGGTTGGATTTTGTTTTGGGCGTGGAACGCGGTGGCGGTGCTGGGTGGATGGTCGCTGGTGCTGGCGGGGGTGAGCCAGCCGCTCGAGTGGGCGGAGTTTCCGCTGGGCATTGCGGCGGCGATCGAGATCGCGTGGGTGCTGGTGTTTTTGCAGTTTCTGCGGCCGCTGCTTAAAGTGGGCGCGGGTGAATTGTATGTGGCCGGGTGGTATCTGCTGGGCGGGGGCGTGTTCACGGCGCTGGCGTATCCGGTGGGAAACCTTGCGCCGCGGTTTTTGCCGGGGGCGATGGGCGCTTCGTTCAGCGGGCTGTGGATTCACGACGCGGTGGGATTGTTCATCACGCCGTTCGCGGTGGCGATTGCGTACTTCGTAATTCCGGCGGTGACGCGGAAGCCGATTTACAGCCATTTTTATTCGATGGTGGGGTTCTGGCTGCTGTTTCTGGTGTATCCGTTGAACGGGATTCACCACTACATTTTTTCGTCGCTGCCGATGAGCTCGCAGTTTGCGAGCGAGATTGCGTCGCTGTATCAGGGACTCGATGTGATTCTCGTGGTGGCGAATCTGCTGCTATCGATTCCCGCATTGGGCGCGGCGTTGCGAGATGTCCCGCTGCGGTTTGTGTGGACGAGCGTGGTGTTGTACCTGATTGTGAGTTTGCAGGGGTCGGTGCAGGCGGTGATGCCGGTGAACCGGTTCCTGCATTATTCGGACTGGGTGATCGGGCACTCGCATTTGGCGATGATCGGGTTCGCTTCGTTTGCGGCGATGGGCGGGTTGGCTCATGTGTGGGAGCGGACGCCGGGGCTGCGGATGAACCGTCGGATGCTTGGGTGGGCGTATTGGCTGATGGTGGCGGGACTGGTGGGGATGGTGGCGGACCTGACGATGGCGGGGATTGCGCAGGGGCATCTGTGGCGCGGTCCGCTGCCGTGGATCGATTCGGTGCGGGCGTCGCGGGTTTATTGGGTGGCGCGGACGCACGTGGGCTCGATGCTGCTGCTGGGGTTTGTGGCGTTTGGGGTGAGTTTGTTGACGGGGAAGGTGAACGAGGCGGCGGAGGAGCGGGCGGTGGAGGAAGTGGAGCCGCAGACGGGGCGGGCGGCGCTGTGGCTGAACACGGCGTATGCGGCGACGTTCGGCGCGGGGCTGGTGTTCTTCGTGGTGTCGTTTACGGTGCTGGGGATTTTGCCGGCGGTGAGGCTTCATGCGGAGATGGTGAGCGCGGCGCCGCGAGGCGTGGTTGGACTGACGGCGGCGGAGGCGCATGGGCGGGAGATTTACGCGCGGGAGGGTTGCGGGTACTGCCATACGGAGCAGGTGCGGAACACGAGGGCGGACATACGGCGGTTCGGGCGGCCGACGTCGGTGTGGGAGACGAGCGGGGAGTTTCCGCAGATTTGGGGGACGAGGCGGATTGGTCCGGACTTGGCGCGGGAGGGGTTACGGCGGCGGGCGGACTGGCAGTTCGTGCATTTGTATAATCCGCGGGCGACAGTTCCGGATTCGGTGATGCCGGCGTATCCGGGGATGTTCGACGGCGGTGTGGACCGGCCGGGGCGGGATGCGCGGGACCTGCTGGCGTATCTGACGACTTTGGGGCGGGCGGCGGGGATGGGCGCAGAGCCGCCGGAGCCGGCCATGCCCGCGGCGCCGGAGTTGCGCGGGGTTGATGGGGCGGCGGAGGGGAAAAACATTTTTCTGCATAATTGTTCCGGGTGCCATGGGGCGGCGGGAGATGGGAAAACGGCGGGCGGCGCGGCGCTGGAGCCTCCGGCGTTCGACCTGACGGGCGCGGCGATGCAGGATGGGTTGATCTGGCGGGCGCTGTGGCATGGCGTGGATGGGGCTTCGATGCCGGCGTGGCATACGCTGCCGGCGGAACAGATTCGCGCGGTGGCTGCGTACACGGCGACGCTGGGGCAGGCGGGCGAATTGCGCGAGGAGGAGCGGTGGGCTCCGGATGCGGTATTGGGCGAGGCCGGGCGGCGAGTGTATGTGACGCACTGCTCGCGGTGCCACGGCGAAAATGGGGCGGCGGATGGGAAAGACGCGAAGAAGAAGATGCCGTACCCGGCGAATTTTCATGAGCTGAGGCCGTCGTACGCGCTGGCGGCTCGAGTGATTCATGAGGGCGTGGCGGGGACGGCGATGCAGGCTTGGCCGCTGCTGACGCCGGCGGAGATTCAGGCGGTGACGTTTTACATCCGCGGATTTTCGACGGGGGCGGCGAGATGATCGCCGCGGTGATTGGCGTGGTGACGCTGCTGCTGGTGGTGCTGGTGGTGGGGCGGAGCGTGGCGCCGGAGTTCAGGCGGCGGAGCGAGTTGCCGAAGTACGGGTTTTTGGCGCGGTTGGGGATTGGGGGAGAAGAAGCAAGAAGTAAGAAGCCAGGAGCAAAGGAGAAATAAGGATGAAGATTTCACGGAAAGATTTTGTGGGACGGGCGGCGGCGGCTTTGGCGGCGGTTGCCGGGGCGGGTTCGGGAGCGGAGGCGCAGTTGGTTTACCGGCATTCGGATTGGAAGTTTGCCGAGTTCGACCGGCTGGTTCACTCGAAGGCGAGGGTGAAGCAGGTGTTCGATGCAACTCAGGTGAACGACGGGCGGTTCCTGAACAACATCAAGAATTCTTTGAATGGGCTGCAGTTCGGGTTTGAGATTCCGGCGGCGCAGTTGCAGATGATCGCGGCGCTGCATGGGCCGGCGAACACGGTGAACTTCAACGACTCGGCCTGGGAGAAGTACCGGTTCGGGGAAGTGTTTAAGGTGATGGATCCGAAGACGGGACAGCCGGCGACGCGGAATTTGTTTTATGCGAGCAAGGCGGACCGTGCGTCGAAGGATCCGAACCGGGCGGATTCGGTGTATCAGGACACGAGCGTGGAGGGGTTGCAGGGGCGCGGGGTGAAGTTTTTGAGCTGCCACTCGGCGAACGAGGAGACGGCGGGCCGGTTGATCCATGAGTTGAAGTTGAGCGTGGAACGCGATGAATTAGTGAAGGATCTGGAGAGCCGGGCGTTGCCGGAAGTGCTGCTGGTTCCATCGATGGTGGCGGCGATCGCGCTGCTTCAGGTGGATGGGCATTACGCGTATGCGGCGGTGTAGGGGCTGGTTTCGGAATGAAACATTTTGCGTTGGTTTTGATTTTGGCGGCGGGGGCGGCGGGGCAGGTGACGCCGCCCTGGAGCAAGGGAGAGAACAATCCGGCGGCGGACAAAGGGTACGTGTTTCAGGTGGAGGACGTGGACAACGTGCCGGACCTGCACGGGAATCCTGGTGACGCGCGGCTGGTGTTGTTTATCGGCGGGAATCAGTTCTTTGTGCTGCCGGAGTTGGTGAGCGCGTTCGAGGGGAGGCATCCGGAGCTGCGCGGTCGGATTTTTTACGAGACGCTTCCGCCGGGGATTCTGCGGCGGCAACTGGCGCACGGTGGGACACTTACGTTAGGGAACCTCACGTTGACGGTGAGGGCGGATGTGTACGAGGCGGGGTTGCGAGTGGTGCAGGGGATGGAGAAGGCGGGCGAGGTGGAGGGTGTTTCGGCGTACGCGACGAACGACCTCGAAATCATGGTGCGGGCGGGGAATCCGCGGAAGATTACGTCGCCGCGGGACCTCGGGAGGGATGACGTGAAGTTGTCGATGCCGAATCCGGAGTGGGAGGGAGTGGCTCGGCAGATTGCGGCGTCGCTCGAGCGGAGCGGCGGGGCGGAGCTGGTGAATAAAATCATGAAGGAGAAGGTGAGCGCGGGGACGACGTATCTGACGCACATACATCACCGGCAGACGCCGATGCGGATTCTGAAAGGCGAGTCGGATGCGGGGGTGACGTGGGCTTCGGAGGCGCGGTTCCAGGAGAAGATCGGGAATCCGATTGAGGGCGTGGCGATTCCGAAGGATGAGAACACGACGGCGACGTATGCGGCGGGGGTTTTGCGCGGGGCCGCGCACAAGGAAGCGGCGCGGGAGTGGGTGAAGTTTTTGATGAGCGATGAGGCGCAAACAATTT
>JAJYCN010000276.1 GCA_021778335.1 Acidobacteriota bacterium
CCGATCTCTGGTTCAGTTCGGCGATGCGGCGGGGCTGGATTCGTATCTCGCGCTCGGGGAGCGAGGCGCCGTCGGAGAGCGCGCTGTAGGCGCAGACGCCGGAAGACAATTCCATGGAGAGGCGCGCGGCAGCGGGTTCACGTTCAGGCTCCTGCGCGACTTGCGCGGGGGATGGGTCGAGCCTGGAGAGGTCGAGGGCCAGCGGCGCGTTGCCGGCGCTTAGCCGCACCGCTTCGGCGAACAGGGCCGCGGTGAGCCGTGGTTTCGTTTTTTCCTGTGGTAGGACGGCGAAAGTCACGGCTTCGAGGCCGCTGGATGCGGCGGCGCGCTTCAAGCCTTCCACCCAGGCGCGCGCGGCGTCTTGCACAGTGAGGTTGTTACTGGAAGCGCCGATGAGCACCGTAGCCAGATGCTTGCGGCCAAGCAGGCTCAGGGTAAGGGAGAGTTCGCGAACCAGCACCGATAACTCAGCCGAGCCGAACGTTCCTGGGCGTCCCATGCCCGCGGCGATGATCAGGCCCTTTTCGCGGCCGGCGCGCGGGTCGGGCAGCAGAAACTGCTCGCCGAGGGCGCCGCGCAGCACGCCGCGCTCGTGGAGGCGGGTGAGAGGGAGATCGGAGGCGAGGCTCTGGTCGAGATCGCGCTCCGCGCCTGTTGGGGCGACGCGGTCATAATGGCCGACGGCGATCGCGTCGATCGGGAGTGGATCCGGGCCGGCACTGGGATCGAGAGCTTCGATCGGCGTCTCGACGATGCGAATGCGCAGGGTTCTGCACTCAATCTTCGGATGCGCCTCTTCCGGCTCGACTCCCAGCAGCAGGTCAGAGAGCGTGCCGTCTTCGGGCGAAACCGCAGCCGGAGTCTCCTCGCCACGCAGGCGGGCCGAGGCGGCGACTAAGCGTGAGATGGCCGCCAGACGTTTCGCCGATTCGCGGGGTGGCGCGGCGGGCGCCTCGGCAGGAAGCGGGAGGGCAGATAGGAGCTTCGAGCCTTCAGGCGCGGCGCCGGTGGTGAGCATCGACGTCATGGCGCCAAGTATGTCGTCGTTGGCCGGCAGCGATTGGTGGTCACAGTTAGTGAAGTAAGTCGTAACGCCATCGAGCAGCCCGAGGTTGTGGGGCACGGTCCCGTCACCGTGGAGGGAGAAGCGGTAGCCGGCATCGACGCCCAGTTTTTCGTAATCGGCGATTTCGTTGGGTGTTGCGAGATTGTAGCCGGCAACGTAGAGCATCCGGCCGGGGTCGACCACGGGCGCGATCTGCCGCTGGAAATCGCGCGCTTCGTCGAGGGCGCGCTGAAGCACGGGCGTCTGCGTGTAACTTGCCGCGTCAAACAGACGTTCGAGGCCGGGAAGACGGTCAGACGAAGGCAGCATTTGATAGGTGCTCGGAAACGTCGCCGCCACGCGGAGCAAGTCATCGAGTGAGTGATGGAAGTCAATCTTGTCGATCAGGTGCAGGACGCTGTTATTGCCGAACAGGAGCCGGGGAATCGCGAAGGAGCCGTAGTTGGGCGTGCCGAGCATGACCAGACGTCCGGCGAGCGTGCGCCAGCGGTCCGGATACATCGCCGCGAAGCAGCGCGCCACGAGACCGCCCATGGAGTGGGCAACGAGGTGAGCCTGGCCAGCGGGGCCGAACCAGGCGTCCAGGTTCTGCCGCAGCGCCTGCGCCGTTGTTCGGATGTCAGAACGCCAGTCGAAATAGAAGGGCCGGACATTCCAGTCGCGCGCCAACGAGACGAGTTGTTTGCCGTAGTAGCGCAGGAGGATGCCGGAGGCACGGATGTCCCGCGGGCTGAGACCCGTCTGCCCGTTAAGAGCGAGTTGGGCGAACTCACCGCAGAACAGATGCCAGAGCGAAACCCAGATGGTGTCCTCGTCGCCGTTCTCGATCCGCGCGAGTTCGCCGCCCATGATGCCGTGAAGGACAACGACGTTGCCGAGTTTCTCGCCGCTCGAACGGTCGCGGCCCTCCGCCAGCTTGCGAATGGCATTGAGTTGCGCCGCGCCAAGCCTTGTTTCGAGTGCGCGCCGCTCGTCGCCGGTGGCGCGCAGTACGGCCTCGGCCAGATCATCGGGAGTTCCGGCGGCGAGGCGGCGAAGAAAAGCGCGTGGGTTTTCCATGGTTGTGCGGAGGTTTCCTATTCCGCCCTGAGTGTCCGGCGGGGCCGGTCGCCGCCTCCGAGGGGTTACGGCTAAGCGCTTCATCTTATTCGGCGAAATCATTCATGCCGAGTTGTGAACGGGTTTTCGCCTTAGCTACGCGGCGGCGGTTACCGGTCAGGTTAGAATCGAAGCAGCCGTTATGCCGCGATGCTTTCGCACGACGGCCGCCCTCCTTGTCGTTGGCTCGGCGGCACTGGCGCAACGCATTCAGTTCGCCCCTCCCGCTACTTACCCCTTGCAAAACGGACCCACAGCGGTCGTGCTGGCCGATTTCACCAGCGATGGCCGCGTGGATCTTGCGGCCCTCAACGGGGGTAGCCAGACGGTTTCGCTGCGGGCGGGGAAGGGAGATGGAACGTTCGGGCCGGCGGCGACGTTTCGCACGCCACAAAATTGTGCGGCCGGGGCGTTACTTAGCGGGGATTTCAATGGCGACGGCAACCGGGACTTACTCGGCGTGTGTCTGTTCGGGCCGGAAGTCTTCGTCCTGCCGGGGCGCGGCGATGGGACCTTCGGCTCGCCGATCGTGACTCAACTTCCGCGGGAAGCGATCGCGGGCAACGCGATTTCCTCTCTGGTTGGTGGAGCGTTGGCCGGAAACTTCACGGGCAGCGGGACGCTGGATTTGCTGCTTCTGATGGCCCAGGACTATACAACGGTAAAGAACAACGCGCTGTATCTGCTATCGGGCCGCGGGGACGGCACATTCAATGTTCCGCAGAAGGTTGTGCTGGGCTCGATCGGGTTTCCGGTCGGTCTTGCCACGGGGGACTTCAATGGCGACGGTATCGCCGACCTGGCGGTTCTGAATGTGACGCAGACCAGCACGAACACCGCCGGCCAGGCGCAGTATTCCGAATCGGTGGCGATCGAAGCGGGCGCCGGCCACGGGAGCTATTCGTTGGTCGCAAGCTATGCGTGGTCCGGAGGAACTTACAACATCCAGGTTGCCGACGTCAATGGCGATGGTATTCCGGACCTGGTTTCCGACGGCCCCGTGATCGCACTCGGCGGAGGAGGCACGCCCGGTTCTTCGGTGGCGGTGTATCTCGGCATGGGCGATGGAACATTTCAGCCATTTTTCACCGGCGCCGGCGGATCGGGCTCGATGACGCAATACAGCGCGCTGGTCGATGTCGCCAACCGGGGGAAGCTCGACCTTGTCGAATCGCAATGGGTTTCAGGTTCGGGCTCACTGGCGGTGCGGCTCTCCAATGGCGACGGTACGTTTCAGTCCCCGGTGATCGTCAATATTTACCCGGCGGCCACGCTTCCGGTTGGTCTGGCCACCGCGGATTTGAACAGCGATGGGCGGACGGATCTCGTTTTTCTAGGCGAGCCGGCGGGTTCGATGACCGGACTGATCAACGGAGGCGCGAACAATTCGACCACGGCGCTGCGCCTGTATTCGCTGCTGCCGCCGGGCAACGCGCTGGTGCTTTTGAATACGACGGGGGTGGCGCCGCCCGCGCCGGTGCACGTAAACGGAGCGAGTTTCGCGCCGGGCGCGCTGGCCGCGTCGGCGATTGCGAGCGCATTCGGGTCGAACCTGGCGCCGGGGACGGCGAGTGCTTCCGCCATGCCGCCGCCGGCCACCTTAGGCGGGGTTTCGGTGAGCGTGCTCGACTCGGCGGGCGTGGCCAGGCCGGCCCAGATGCTCTATGTCTCGCCGTCGCAGGTCAACTACGTGCTCCCGGCGGGGCTCGCTCTGGGCACGGCAAACATCACGGTCTCCAGTTCCGGAGGCTCGACGGCGGCGCAGGTCCAGATCGCCAACGTCTCGCCGGGGCTGTTCAACGTGAATACGCTGGCGGTAGGCAGTGCGGTGACGATCAACAACGGGGCACAGACATATACGAGTTTGATCGGCGGTGGGGGAACACCCGTTCCTGTTCCGGTGGCGGCGACGGGGCAGCCGACTTACTTGGTTCTGTACGGAACCGGCATCCGCAATCACACGACCGCGGTGACAGTGTCGATGGGCGCGGCTTCGGCCACGGCAACTTATGCCGGCGCGCAGGGAACTTACGCCGGCCTCGATCAGATCAACATCCCCGTTCCGGCGAGTCTTGCCGGAGCCGGCGCGGTGGAAGTTACTCTTCACGTGGACGGTGCGGTATCGAACACCGTGCTGGTGGACTTCCAGTAACTTAGACGTTGTCCGGAGCGGGATGCACCCAAGGCGCGCGATAAGCACGCGCCAGAAGGCGATTGGCCTCTTCGTCGCCGGCAACGGACTGCGACGCCTCGTCCCACTTCAGCGAGCGGCCCAGTTTCATCGACAGGTTGCCGAGGATGCAGGAGGCGGTTGAAATATAGCCCTGTTCTATGTCGGCGACGGGCTTGGAGCGGGCGTCGATGGCGGCGAGCCAGTCCTTCATGTGTACGCGAACGGCCGGGGCGACATGGCGTTCGAGGTCTTTCTCGGTGCGGTCCTCCGGGTATTTGTCGAATTCGTACGTGATGTCGCGGTGGATGGCGGGACCACCGTTGAGGGGGATGAAATCGTAGCTATAGACGCTCATTTTGAGCGTACCTTTGTCGCCGTAGAAGGTGGCGCCCCAGGTGTATTTCGGGTCGGGCGCGTCGCCCCAGGAGCGCTGCGTCCAGACGACCCTGAGGTCGGGGTAATCCCAGGTGGCGGTTTGTGTGTCGGCGATGTCGGCCTTGCTGGCTTTGTCTTCGAAGATGCCGCCGCTCGAGGAGATGCGGGTGGGCCAGCCGAGATCGAGCATCCAGCGTGTCATATCGAAGAAGTGGATGCACATGTCGCCCATGATGCCGTTGCCGTATTCCATGAAAGCGCGCCAACCGCGGGGATGGACGAGGCGATTGTAGGGGCGCATGGGCGCGGGTCCGGTCCACATGTCGTAGTCGAGGTTGGGCGGCGGCGCGATGTCCGGCGGGTTGGCGCTGGCGCGCATGTGGTAGAAGCAATACACGTCGACGTAGCTGATTTTGCCGAGTTTGCCTTCGCGGATGAAGCGGTCGCGGGCTTCGATTAAGTGCGGCGTACTGCGGCGCTGGGTGCCGACCTGCACGACGCGGTTGTATTTGCGCGCCGCGTGGAGCATGGCTTGGCCTTCGAGCACGTCGACACTGATGGGTTTCTGGACGTAAATGTCGACGCCGGAGCGGGCGGCTTCGGTCATGATGAGCGCGTGCCAGTGGTCCGGCGGCTCGATGATGACCATGTCGAGGTCTTTCTCGGCGAGCATCTTGCGGTAGTCGCTGTAAGTGCGGGGGCGTTTCTTCGACCGCTGGCGGGTGGCGACCATGTCGGCGGCGTTGGACAGCATGGTGCTGTCGACGTCGCAGAGGCTTACGACTTCGACGGGGGAGACCTGGATGAGGCGGAAGAGGTCGCTCTTGCCGTACCATCCGCTGCCGATGAGGCCGACGCGGCGGACTTTCTGGTCGTCATACGCGGGTGCGGCGGAGGCCGGGGAAGCGCCGGCGAGTGAGAGGGCCGCAGTCCCGGACTGAAGGAATTCGCGGCGGTTCATCGAGAGCACGCTCCACGCGGCGGCAAGGACGTCGTTTCGAACATGGAAACGAGTATATGCGAGATGCGGCGGCGGATGGGCGGAGATTTAGTGAAGCGCCGTTGCGAATAGCTCAGCCAGTTTGGCGAAGGCGCGCTCTGCCTGGGGTTCGTTGTAGACGGGACTGTCGGGGACGGTCCAGGCGTGGTAGGCGCCGTCGTAAACTTCGCTCGTGTAGCGGCCGCCCCAGGCGGCGAGGGCGGCGTTGAATTTCTCGATTGTGTCGGCCGGCATGCTCGAATCTTCGATGGCGTGGCCGAAGTAGAGATGGGCTTTGATGCGCGGCAGAAGGAGATGGGGGCTGGTTGGCGAGTCAACGAATAGACGGCCGCCGTGGAAGGATGCCGCGGCGGCGATGAGATTGGGAAGAGCGGCGGCGAAGCGGACGGCGAGTGCGCCGGAGAAACACAGGCCGACTACGCCCATCGGACCGGGAGCGACGCCAACCTGGGCAGCGAGGAAGGCGGCGAAAGCGTGGGCGTCGCGCTCGATTGCATCGGGGGTGAGCGGTGAGGAGAGTTCGGCAAGACGTGCCCTCGTGCGCTCTTCCCGGAAGTTCACAGGGAAATCGAACATCGGCGGACGGCGGGTGCGATAGAAGACGTTCGGCATCAGGACGGCGTAGCCCGCTTCGGCGAGCCGGCGGGCCATCTGGCGCTGCGAGGGGCGAATGCCGCCGATGTCGGTGAGAAAGAACGCTCCGGGCAAAGTGCGGCCGGCTTCTGGTTGGTAGAAGACCGCGTCGGAGACGCCGCCGGGAGCCTGGATTTCGAGTTCGCGTTCGATCAATGCGCCTCTCCTTGCGCGTTCACCTTCTGGCGGCGCTCCCACCCGCTGCGGAACAGCGGGAGGAAGTGCTCCTGCTGGTAGGGATGGCGGGCGATTTCCTCGAGGTTGAGGTCGATGCCGAGGCCCGGGCGCTCGGGGATTTCGATGTAGCCGTTGACGACTTCGACGGGGTTCTGAACGATCAGCTTTTCCCAGGGTTCGTTGAACTCGTCGAAGATTTCGTGGATGAAGAAGTTGGGCAGCGAGGCGTTCAATTGCACGCAGGCGGCGGAGCAGACCGGGCCTTGCGCGCTGTGCGGGGCGATCATGCCCAAGTGCGCGTCGACCATGTCGCAGATCTTTCGCGTGGCGTAGAGGCCGCCGAGGTTTAGCGGTTCGGGCTGAAGGATCATGACGGCGTCGTGCCGCAACAATTCCGCAAATTCCTGTTTCGTAGAAAAACTCTCGCCGGTGGCGACGGGGACGGGACTGCGGCGCGCGACTTCGACCAGGCCGTTGATGTTGGTGTGGGGGACGGGTTCTTCGAACCACGCGGGGCGGAGGCGGGCCATGGCGGAGGAGAACTCGATGGCGGTGGCGGGATGGAAGCGGCAGTGGCCTTCAATGAGGAGATCGACCGAGGCGCCGACGGCTTCGCGGACCGCGGTGATGATGTCGAGGCTTAAATCGAATTCGGCGCGCGGGAGGGTACGCCAGTTGCTGCCGAAGGGATCGAACTTGAGGGCGGTGTAGCCGCGCCCGGCGACGATTTTGGCTTTCTTGGCGAACTCTTCCGGCGTGCGCGGTCCGCGATACCAACCGTTGGCGTAGGCGCGAAGTTTTTCCTGGCAGCGGCCGCCCCAGAGGTTGTAGACGGGCTGGTTGCAGGCTTTGCCGATGATGTCCCAGCAGGCGATTTCGATGGCGGCGATGGCGCACATGTGGATCTGGGCGCCCCAACTGTAAACATCCCGCGTGAGTTTCTGGCTCATAATCTCGACCTGGAAAGGGTCCATGCCGAGGACGAGGGGTTTCAGTTCGTGAATCGCCATTTCGACGGTTTTTCCGAAGGCGTTGAGAGTGCCCTCGCCGATACCGTAGATGCCTTCGTCGGTGGAGACGCGGGCGAAGAGCCAATTTTTCCAGGGGTTGCCCGCGATGAACGTGTCGATGCCGGTGATCTTCATGCGATCAAATGATAACGGCTTCAGAGAGGAGCCTGGGGCGCGGTTAGCGGGGAGTCAAGCCGGCGGCTTTGAGTGAGGATTCGAGATTGGCGGCAGCGGCGACGGCCTGGGTAGTGGGTTCGGCGTCGGCTCCCTCGACGATCGCAAGCAAGGCGGTGAGTTGGGCGTTCCAACGCGCGAGTTGTTCGACTTGTTTTGCGTCGCCTCGGGCGTGGGCGGCGCGCCAGGCATCGGTACCAGCGGTGATGAGGCGCGAGAGGCGGGAGGCGAGGGCGTATTCGGCTTCAAGAGCAGAGGCACTGACCTTGACGCGGGGATCCATCTCGACCGTGAGCGGGCGCTCGTAGCGGGCGCCGTTGATGGTTAGCCGGACGGTGTAGCGGCCGGGGACGACAATCGGGCCTTGCGGCTCGCGCGGGGTGTCGCCAGGGATGGCGGAGATGGGGAAGTCGTGATCGATCGAATCGGGCG
>JAJYCN010000277.1 GCA_021778335.1 Acidobacteriota bacterium
GATCTCGCCGAGTGGGCCGGCCTTCCCCGTCTGGCCGAATACGTCGCCGCCCTTGCGGCACGTTTGGAAGAGATCCGCGCACGCGAAAACACCTGCCTTACCTGCATCGGCTGGGGCGGAGGCTTCCTGTCCAAAAGCGGCTTCCTCGACACATCGGACTCGAGTTTCCGCACCGTCCTGAAGCAGTCCGGCATCTACGCCCGCCCCATCCAGAGCGGCCTGCCATTCCCCAAAACTCGCCGCATCGTTTTTCTAAACAACGAGCCAGCGACGCTCCCGGGCTGGGTTTCGCTAGAGATCGAATAAGAGTCAACACGCGACTACATTTCTGTTATTGTTGGGAAGCGCTGGCCCGGTAGCGCGTGACTGGTCCTTATGCCCATCCCAACAGAGCCCATTGGCAGCATCCCTCGTACGCCGCAGCTAATCGCCGCGTGGCGTGACCTCGCGGAGAGCCGGATTACGGCCGTCGAGTTTGACCCGATCGCGAACCACGCGCTGCGCCACACCATCCAACGCTTCGAACAAACGGGCTCACCCGTCATCACCGACGGAGAACAGACCAAACCCAGCTTCGCCACCTACCCGCTCGCCGGTCTCCAGAACCTGGCGCCCGACGGCGTTGTCATTCCTTTCGAAGACGGCCACACCCGCCAACTGCCGCGCCTCGTGAAAGGCCCGTTCCGCTACTCGACGCACGCTTCCAAATATCTGGCCGCGGCGAAGCTCATCACCCGCATGCCGGTGAAGCAGGCCGTGATCTCTCCATCCGCGCTCAGCCTCATTTATCCGGATGCCGGCCTTCCGGACTACTCGCCGGAACAGTTTCTCACCGATCTGGTGGCCGAGTCCGTCGCCGACATCCGCCAGTGCCTCGACCTCGGCGCAGACAGCGTGCAGATCGACTTCACCGAGGGCCGGCTGTCTCTCCTGCTCGATCCCACCGGCGGGCTGCTGAAATATTTCATCGCGCTCAATAACCGGGTGCTCTCTCATTTCAAGGACGAGGAACGCCGCCGCATCGGAGTCCACACTTGCCCCGGCGGCGATCGCGACGCCACGCACAGCGCCGGCGTCGATTACGCCGAACTCCTGCCGTCTCTGTTCCAGCTTCGCGCCGGGCGCTTTTATATCCAATTGGCGAGTGAAAAGGACCCGGAACGCGTCCTCAGGATCATCCGCGAAAACATGCGGCCGGACCAGACCGTCTTTGTCGGCGTCATCGACCCGATCAATCCCGAACGCGAAACCCCGGCCTTGATCGTCGACCGGATCCTGCAGGCCGCGTCCTACATACCCATCGCCCGGCTCGGAACCACCGACGACTGCGGCTTCTCGCCCTTCTCCGACGATACTTCCACCTCGCGCGACACCGCGTTCGCCAAAATCGAAGCGCGCGTGAGAGCGACGAAGCTTGTCTCCGCCAGGCTGAAACTCGCCTAGCGAGCGGCGGGAGTTACTAGAGCAGCGACTTGATCGCGCGTCGCAGTTCGTCTTCGGTCATCGCGCCGGGATGGTACAACCGGACAATGCCCTTGCGGTCGAGCAGAACGATTGTCGGCGTCGTGCTCGCCCCGTACGCGACAAAATTCTCGTTGCTCACCGGCATCGGCACGTCCTCGACGGGCTCGTAGAAAGCTCTACGAACTTGCGCGATGTACTTTATTTCCTCGGAGGGCGTAACGTGATCCGACGTGGCCGTGTAGCCGTAGTACCGCGTCGGCCCGCAGAGCACCAGCCCCTTCAACACAAACTCGGAGTGGATCGCGGCGATAATCGGCACTTCGGCGCGGCAATCCAGGCACCAGTGCGCCCAGAAAAACATCAGCACCACTTTGCCGCGAAGATCTGCCAGCGGAGCCGGCTTCGGACCGACGAACGCCGTCTCCACCAGAGCCGGCGCCGGTTGCCCGACCAGCGTCAGCAGCAGAAGATTCTTCTGAATCCGCGGAATGAACGACGCGTTACGCCACTGCGCCAGTTCAGCCCGGAAGAACCGAATGGCGGCGTCCCGCTCGCCGGATTTCGCCAACGCCTGCCCTTTCACTTCAATCGCCGCGCCGACCGCGGTGTCCAGTTGTTTTTCGTCCGGCCCGGCACGCCTTCCCCCAGCGGGAACCAGGCTCAGAATCTCTTCGGCGCGCGCCTCTGCCGGGCCGAATTGATTCGACAGCAGCAGCGCGCGGGCGTACCACGACGATGCCTCGAGCCACTCCGGCGTCACCCCGTTTTCGCCCCGCGCCACTCCCAATTCGAACTCCGCCATGCGGAAGTCGCCGCGGTTCAAAGCCGCCACAACCTGTTTCACGAGTTCGCCGTCGGCGTGAACCACGGTGGCAACAAGCAGTAAGAGAATGAGCCGTCTGATTCCTTTACCAGCCAAGCAAACGCCCTCCATCCACAATAATTGTCTGGCCCGTGAGATACGACGATTCGTCGCTCGCCAGTGTTACCGCGATCCTCGCAATCTCCTCCGGTTGGCCAAGATGTTTGATCGGCTGCAGTGTCATGAGCTTCTCCGCGCGCGCGGGATCCTTCCAAAAAAATTCGCTCAGCGTCGTCTTGATGAGGCCCGGCGCAATCGCGTTCACGCGCACGCCCCGCGGACCGAACTCGATCGCGTAGGACTGCGTCATCATGATCAGCGCGGCCTTGGTCATGCTGTACAGCAGGCTCTCGAACTGCGGGCGCAGCCCCGCGATCGAGGCGATATTCAATATCGCCCCCGAGCCCCTCTCCAGCATCGCCGGCGCCACCAGACGCACCAGGCGGAACACGCTCTTCAAATTCACTTCCACCATCTTGTCGAACTGCCCGTCGTCGAAGCCGAGGCAAGGACCCTGCGCAATGTTCGTCGCCGCGTTGTTCACCAGAATATCTATCTTGCCGAACTCTCGCAGCGCGGTGTCGCGAAGTTTCTCGCAGTCTGACTCCCGCCCCACATGACACGCCAGTCCCGCCACGCGCCCCGGCAATCCCTGCAACCCGGCCACCGCGCCGTCCACACCCTCCTGCTTGCGCGAACAGATCAACACATCCGCGCCTTCCAGAGCGAAGGCCCGCGCGATCGCTTCGCCAATTCCTCTTGTACCGCCCGTCACGATGGCGGACTTGCCTTCCAGTCGCTTCATGCCGGCTCTATATATGGAACAACTCGCGCACGTAGGCGAGGCTCGCTTCCAGATCTTCCCGCTCGAGCTCGACACCCCGGTTGAAAGCGTAATCCGGAGTTGGCTTGCCGGTTTCGGCGATCGTGAGGAAGCGGCTGAACGAAGCCGCCTGGACGTCCTGATACGTGCGCCAGAATTCCCGTTTGCGCCACGGATATTGGCGCGGCCCGAAGACGATGCTCTCGAGCGACAGCGCCTTCCCTGGGCAGAGTTCGGCAAACCGCAGCATGTAATCGCGGATGCCGACGTTGCCTTGCCCCATCCGCACCCACGTCACCGCCGCGCCGTCATGCGTATTCCAAACCATCGTGTCCCGTGTGTGGCTGGTCAGCACGTACGGATGCAGCGTCTCGAGCGTGTAGTGAGGATCTTCGAGCGTCCACAGCGGATTGCCCGAATCCAGACAAACGCCGGTGATGTCCGTGCCGGCCTCGCGCACCAGCGTCTCCACCTCCGGCGCCGTCATGTCGCCCGCGTGATTCTCGATCGCAACCTTGATTCCTTTATCGAGCAGGTACGGGCGAACCGAATGAAGCACCTTCACCGTGTCCTCGATGTGTTTGCTGATCGGTCCGGGATCCCGGTCGGCCGCGGTTCCGAGCACCGAGCGCACGATGCTCGAACCCACAATGGTGGCCGCGTCGATCATCCGTGTGAGCTGCTCCTCCGCGGTGCCCAACTCCGGCTTGAAAGCCTTCGACGAAGGGCAGATCGACGTCATCCCGATCTCCACCTCGATGTTCAGTTTCTCCGCGTGCTCGCGGATGGACCGAAGGTTAGCCGGTTCGAGCGAACCCAGGAACCGCGTCTCCGAGAAATGCACGACGCGCGCCTTCTGTTTGGCGCAGTAGTCGAGATATTGGATCGGCGTCCAGTTCTGGTTGCGGATGCTGAACAAATCAATGCCGAGTTTGATCGGAGGCGTGGCGGGCTGCGCGGCGGCGTTGGCCATGAGAGCGGAGGTAGCGAGAAACTGGCGGCGATTCATGGGACAGAGCCTATTCTACCGGGTTCCCGCGCTCCTGAAGTCCCCCCAAAGGACCGCCCCCGAGCGCACAGGGCCGCGAGCGGCGTCAGCCGCGCGGCTCCGTTGTGCGCGATGTGAGGAAAGGTCCACAGGGCCGCGAGCGGCGTCAGCCGCGCGGCTCCGTTGTGCGCGATCTAACCCAATCGAGTTGTTTGCAACCTCGGCTCGGTTCTATCCTGAATGAGGGCGGGCGGCAAGCTTCTCGAACGCAGTCGCCACTCGCCATCATCCATACAGGTGAATATCGAATGAGCACGACCGCGGTTGCGGTGGCCACCCGAAAGAGCCTCCGCTTCTATGACACGACCGTCGGCAAGAAGGCGGTCATGGCGGTGAGCGGAGTCGTTTTATTCGGCTTTGTTCTCGCCCACATGGCAGGCAACCTGCAAATCTACGAAGGTCCGGAAAAACTCAACGCTTACGCGAAACTCTTACGCGCCATGCCGGCGGCGCTCTGGGGCGCGCGCCTTACGCTGCTCCTCATGGTGGTTTTGCATATCTGGTCGTCGGTGAAACTGGCGCTTCTGAACAAGCTCGAAGCCCGGCCCACCGGCTACGTGCGCCACAAGAGCCAGACCGCCGGCTACGCCGCGCGAACCATGTACTGGAGCGGGCCGATTATCCTCTGCTTCGTCATCTACCATCTGATGGAGTTCACATTGGGCGTCGGCGGCACGCCCTATCAGGAAGGCAACGTCTACGCGAACGTCGTCGCCGGTTTCAAGGTCCTTCCCGTTTCGGCTTTCTACATCCTGTCGATGATCCTGCTGGGCATGCATCTAAGCCACGGCCTTTCGAGCCTCTTCCGCTCGCTCGGCTTCGATCATCCCCGCTACACGCCCGTGATCAAGCACCTCGCGATCGCGATCGGCACACTGATTGTGATTGGCAACATTTCTATACCAATCTCGGTACTGGCAGGGTGGGTAAAGTAATCATGGCACTCGACGCAAAATCCCCGAGCGGGCCGATAGAAAACCGGTGGGACCGGGCCCGTTTCGAAATGAAGCTGGTGAATCCGGCTAACAAACGCAAGCACACCATCATCGTCGTGGGCGCCGGATTAGCCGGCGCATCCGCTGCCGCATCGCTGGGTGAGCTGGGCTACAAAGTCAAGTCATTTTGTTTCCAGGACTCGCCCCGCCGGGCGCACAGCATCGCCGCGCAGGGAGGCATCAACGCCGCCAAGAACTATCCCAACGACGGCGACAGCGTGTTCCGCCTCTTCTACGACACCGTCAAGGGCGGCGACTTCCGCGCCCGCGAATCCAACGTCTACAGGCTGGCGCAGATCAGCGTGAATATCATCGACCAGTGCGTGGCCCAGGGCGTTCCCTTTGCGCGCGAGTACAGCGGCACGCTTTCCAACCGCTCCTTCGGTGGCGCCCAGGTGTCGCGCACGTTCTACGCCCGCGGGCAGACCGGCCAGCAACTCTTGCTGGGAGCTTACCAGGCGCTCGAGCGGCAGGTGGAAGCCGGCCAGGTCGAGATGTACCCGCGGACGGAGATGCTCGACTTGGTCGTCATCGACGGCGCGGCGCGCGGCATCGTCACGCGCGACCTCGTCACCGGAAAGATCGAATGTCACGTCGCCGATGCGGTCGTTCTCGGCACCGGCGGCTACGGCAACGTCTACTATCTGTCGACCAACGCCAAGGGTTCCAACTGCACTGCCATCTGGCGCGCCCACAAGCGAGGCGCTTACTTCGCCAACCCCTGTTTCACGCAGATTCACCCCACCTGCATCCCGGTTTCGGGCGACTATCAGTCGAAACTCACCTTGATGAGCGAATCGCTCCGCAACGACGGACGCATCTGGGTGCCGAAGACCGGAGGCGACAAGCGGCGTCCCGACGCCATCCCCGAAAACGAGCGCGACTACTACCTCGAACGCAAGTATCCGAGCTTCGGCAACCTGGTCCCGCGCGACGTCGCCTCGCGCAACGCCAAGCACGTCTGCGACGAGGGCCGGGGCGTCGGGCCCGGCGGGCTGGGTGTCTATCTCGACTTCAGCGACGCCATCCGCCGCCTCGGCGAGGACAAAATCCGCGAGCGCTACGGCAACCTCTTCGAGATGTACGAGCGCATCACCGACGACAATCCCTACAAAACCCCGATGCGCATCTACCCGGCCATTCACTACACCATGGGCGGCCTCTGGGTGGATTACTACCTCATGAGCACCATCCCCGGACTGTTCGTCGCCGGCGAAGCGAACTTCTCCGATCACGGCGCGAACCGTCTCGGCGCGAGCGCGCTGATGCAGGGGCTGAGCGACGGTTACTTCGTCCTCCCCTACACGGTCGGCGACTACCTGGCCAAGGCCAAACCCGCCCCGGCAGACGTCTCGCACGCGGCGTTTCGTGAAGCCGAGGCGAGTGTCCAGTCCGTCACCCAGCGCCTCATGTCGATCCAGGGCAAGCGCTCGGTCGATTCCTTCCATCGCGAATTGGGCAAGATCGTGTGGGATGACTGCGGCATGTCGCGCAACGCCCACGGCCTCGAACACGCGATCGGAAAAATTCGCGAACTCCGCGAGGAGTATTGGCAAAACGTCCGTGTCCTAGGCGCTGCCGGCGATCTGAACCAGTCGCTCGAAAAAGCCGGCCGCGTCGCCGACTTCTTCGAGTTGTCGGAGTTGATGTGCCGCGACGCGCTCGAGCGCAATGAATCCTGCGGCGGCCATTTCCGCGAGGAGTATCAGACGCCGGACGGCGAAGCGCGCCGCAACGACGACGAGTTCTCCTACGCCGCCGCCTGGCAGTACCAGGGCGGCGGCGCTCCCCACGCGCTCCACAAGGAATCGCTCGAGTTCGAGTACGTGCATCCGAGCCAGAGGAGCTATAAGTAATGAAACTCATTCTCCACATCTGGCGGCAGAAGAACGCGGCGAGCGCTGGCCGCATGGTTCGTTACGAAGCCGGCGATATGAACCCCGACATGTCCATGCTCGAAGCCCTCGACGTTCTCAATGAGCGGCTCATCGAGAAGGGCGAAGAACCGGTGGCGTTCGAGCACGATTGCCGCGAAGGCATCTGCGGCTCCTGCGGCTTCATGATCAACGGCGTCGCCCACGGGCCGCAGCGTCTGACCACCACCTGCCAACTCACGCTCCGCCATTTCAAAGACGGCGACGAACTATATCTGGAGCCGTGGCGCGCCAAGGCCTTCCCGGTCCTGAAGGATCTGATGGTCGACCGTGGCGCCTTCGACCGCATCATCGCCGCCGGTGGCTACATCTCGGTTTCTACCGGCAGCGCGCCGGACGGCAACGCGATCCCCGTAGCCAAGGACAACGCCGATCGCGCCATGGACGCCGCCGCCTGCATCGGCTGCGGAGCCTGCGTCGCGGCCTGTCCCAACGCCGCCGCCGCTCTGTTCACCGGCGCCAAGATCACACATCTCGGCCTCCTGCCGCAAGGCGAACCCGAGCGCCACGAACGCGCGCTCAACATGGTCGCGCAGTGGAACATCGAGGGCTTCGGCGCATGCACGAATCTCGGGGAGTGCGAAGCGGCTTGCCCCAAGGGCATCCGTCTCGAGGTCATCGCTCGTATGAATCACGACTATCTCGCCGCGAGTTGCCACCGCCGCTGACGGTCTCACCAATTCTGCGCGAAATTTGTCACCATACGGGGGATGAGCGTAACCAAACGGTCCTACCGCGGATGGGCAAATAACTGCGAATTGAGCAACGGCGCGATCGAATTGATCGTGACGGCGGACGTCGGCCCCCGCGTGATTTCCTGCGGATTCCCCGGCGGCCGGAATCTTTTCAAGAACTATGACGGCGCCATGGGCGGCTCCGGCGAAGACCACTGGGAGAACCGCGGCGGCCATCGTCTCTGGGTCGCCCCGGAAGACCACGCCACCACCTACTCGCTCGACAACAGCCCCATTTCCATCACCGAAAC
>JAJYCN010000278.1 GCA_021778335.1 Acidobacteriota bacterium
GAGTATTCGGAGCGATGTAGGCAACGCGGTCGCCTCGCTGCACGCCAAGCGCCTGCAATGCGGCGGACCAGCGGTCGCAGCGGTCCAGAAACGCCTTGTAAGTAAACCGGAGGTCACCGTCGACGACGGCTTCGCGGTCTGGATACAAGCGGCGCGCGCGGCGTGCAAAATCGAGCGGAGTCAGCGGGGTCTCCATTAGGTCGCCAAACTTTACGCAAGTTATCTTAATACACTCCTGGTGCGCTTCCCGGCGAGGTCTGGCCTCCTTTGCACATACAATGTGGATGTGCCGGACCTTCTCAGCGACGCCGAACTTGCCGCTGCCATCGACGCCGGGAACGCTCCCGAAGCCGAAGCGGAACTCTTCCGCCGCATGGCCCCGCGCATCCGCCTCTACGGCCTCCGCCACCTCCGCGACGAACAGGCCGCCAACGACCTCGTCCAGCACGTCATCCTCACCGCGCTCGAAACCCTCCGCGCCGGCCGCCTACACGACCACGCCAAACTCGCCTCCTTCGTCCTCGGAACCTGCCGCATGACTGTCCTCGACCTCCGCCGCAACGCGCAGCGCAAGGAACGCCTCCTCGCCCAACACGGCCCGCCCTTGATCCCGCCCACCCCATCGCCCACGCCCCACGTCGACCGCGAACGCCTCACCCGTTGCGTTCAGACCCTCCGGGAACGCGAGCGCTCAGTCATCGTCCTCTCCTTTTACGACGAAAAGTCCGGCTCCGATGTCGCCAGCTTCCTCGGCGTCTCCGAAGCCAACGTCCGCGTCATCCGCCATCGCGCCATCCACCAACTGCGCGGCTGCATGGGAGTCGCCGCATGAGCTGCCCCAACCCCATCGACGCCGCCCTCCTCGCCGACTACTGGCTCGCCGCGCTCCCCAAACCGCAAGAAGACCAGATCGAAGAGCATCTCTTCGCCTGCGCCGAATGCGCCGCGCGCCTCGAAGAAGTCGCCGCCCTCGCCAATGCCCTCCGCAACCTCGCCCGCCAGGGTTCTCTCACCATGATCGTCAGCGACGCCTTCCTCCAACGTGCTGCCCAGGAAGGCCTCCGCGTCCGCCAGTACAGCCCGCCCGCCGGCGGCAGCGTCGAATGTACCGTCACCGCCGAGGACGACCTCCTCATCGGCCGCCTGTCCGCCGACCTGACCGCCGCCAGGCGCATCGACCTCAGCCTCTGCGACGCCCAAGGCGTCGAGCGCGCCCGCCTCGCCGACATCCCCTTCAATCCCGCCACCCCCGGCGTCGCCCTCGAGCAGTCCATCACCTACGCCAAAGCCGCTCCCTCGGAAACCATGGTGGCCCGCCTCCTCTCGTTCGACGAATCCGGCCGCGAACACCTCCTCGGCGAATACACCTTCAACCACACCCGCACCCTCCCCGGCCCCGCCGCCTGGTAACCCGCGCCTTCACACCTGCGCCGGCGGTGGCGCCGGCGTCAGCGCGATAAACCGAGAATCTCGATCCGGCCGTATTGAAGGAAATGATGATCGAACGTGAAGGCGCGGCGGATTCTCCGCCCATCTAGGACCGCGAAGGAAATCGCATCACAAAGACTCCAGTCTTTATCGGAGTGCCGCGCGACAATCTCCCGGGCACGATCCTCCTCTTCCACAAGCGCGCGGATCACCGGCAGACCGCCAGTGAGCAGCCATTCTCGCGCCAGCGCCCTTCCCAGCTTCCGTAGCAACAACGCATGTGCTTCCACCTCAATGTAGTTGGTGATGAAGCTTGGCAGCCTCTCCGACGCAATTTGGCGAGCAATCGAAACCGCGCGCTCGTGATCGGCGTCGTCTGCGTCCAGCAACGCGAGAATGGCGCTCGAATCCCACAGAACACCCCGACTCATGTTCATGAGTCGAGAACCGCGTGTTTATCGCGCGCGCCTGGTGGCCGTCCGCCGCTGCGCCCCGCACCGGCCAGGCGGAAGATGGGGTGGCTGTCCGTGAAAGGCCGGATCTCCGCTGTGGCCCCTCCGCCTGCAGCCTTCCGGGTAGCCGTTAGCCGCACAAGCCGGCGTCCGCCGCGCTTAACGCTTGGGAGGTCGCCGTGCTGCAGCCGCCGCCAAAGCGTCGAACGCGAGACTCCTAACGCCCGCGCCGCCTCCTCAATCGTGAGCAGATTCGTCCCCACCCCCTTGATCCTATCACAGGAGTCTCACCGTCTCACTCGTCTCACGCCGCCGGAGGCGGCGCCGGCGTCAGCCCATGCCGCCGCATGATCTCCACCATCTTCACCCGGTCCGGAGGCCCGCCCGCCGCCGCCCGCACCAGCTCGGCCGCCTCCCGGAAATACTCCGGCCCAATCGCCGCCGGCGTGATCACGCACAGCGCCTTCACGTCCACCGCGCCGTTATTGTCGAACCGGTGTACCGCCCCACGTGGAATGCACAGCGCCTGCCCCGGACCCACCTCCACCCGCTGCCCGTCCACCGTCCACGTCAACACACCCTCGATCCCGTAAATCGTCTCCTCATAATGGTCGTGGCTGTGCGCCGGGGCCATCAGCCGCTCCGCCGCCGGAACAAACAACTCAAACGCCGCCACGCTCCCCGTCGAGTTCCCGCCCGTCACCAGAAACCGCACCGTCAGCGGCCCCAGCCTGATCGTCTCCTCCGCCGGATTCACGCCCGGTCCCGTCATCTGCTTGGTCATCGCATTTCTCCTTGTAGTAAACTTGCTTTACTATTGAACCAAAAGTAAACTGAGTTTACCATGATGTCAATCCCTTCGCCGCAAAAAACCTCGAGCACCCCATCCGCCGCACTCCTCATCGGAGCCCTCCTCCGCGTCCCCGCCCAGGCCATCCACCGCCGCATCGTCTCCGGCCTCAATGCCGCCGGCTACACCGATCTCACCCTCCCCCACATCGCCGTCTTCCAGTACCCCGGCCCCGACGGCGTCCGCCCCACCACTCTGGCCGGCCGCGCCGGCATCAGCAAGCAGGCCATGAACCAACTCCTCCGCAGCCTCGAAGCCGCCGGCTACATCACCCGCTCGGACTCCGGCGACGAAGGCCGCGCCCGCCTCATCCGCCTGACCAAACGCGGCCACGCCGCCTACGCGAAAATCATCGATATCCTCCGCGGCATCGAGCGCGAATGGAAAGCCGAACTCGGCGCCAAAGACTTCGCCCTCCTCAAACAACTCCTCGCCCGCGTCTGGCTCAGCCCGCTCGTCCGCTAAGCCGCTCCGCCTATCATGGACACAATGACCGGCTTTCATTTCTACGAACCATCGAAAGGTCACGGCCTCCCCCACGATCCCTTCAAGGCGATCGTCGCGCCCCGGCCAATCGGCTGGATTTCAACCTGCGACGCCGAAGGACGCCTGAATCTCGCGCCCTACAGCTTCTTCAACGCCGTGTGCGATCGCCCGCCCATGGTCATGTTCAGCTCAGCGGGTTGGAAGGACTCGGTGTCCAATATCAAAGCCACCGGCGAATTTGTGTGCAATCTCGTGACCCGCGCGCTCTCCGAAAAAATGAACCTGACCTCCGCCGTCCTGCCGCACGGAACCAATGAATTCCGGTTCGCGAACCTCGACGCCGCTCCCGGCCGCATGGTCAAACCGCCGCGCGTCGCCCAGGCCCCCGCCGCCCTGGAATGCAAGCTGGCGCAAATCGTCCAGTTGCATCGCGCGGACGGCTCACTGCTCGACCAGTACCTGGCCATCGGAGAAGTCGTCGGCGTACACATCGATCGCGCGTATCTCAAAGACGGGCGTTTCGACCTTCTGGCAACCCATCCCGTTCAGCGCGCCGGTTACACCGCCGATTACACCGAAGCGACAACCGCCTTCACCATGCCCCGGCCGAAGTGAAGCGGCCGGATCGGTATAATGACCCGATACGCGCGCGGTTCTACCGCGGAATCGATGGGCGAGGAGGAATAGCATGTGTGATCAGGATCATTTCGAAGAGGACCGGCAGAAGTACGAATCTCTCGGTCTGGTGACGCGGAAGCAGTTCGGCGTCCTTTTAGGGGCGGGCGTCGCCATGATGCTCCCCCAGGTCGCCAATGCCGTCACCGTCGCCGAATCGGACGTAACCGTGACGACGCCCGACGGCGCCGCCGACTGCTACTTCGTGCATCCGGCAACCGGCACGGCTCCGGGAGTTCTCATCTGGCCGGACATCTTCGGGCTTCGCCCCGCCTTCCGCACCATGGGCAAACGCCTCGCCCAATCGGGATATTCGGTGCTCGTGGTCAATCCCTTCTACCGTCTCAAGAAAGCTCCAACCGCGGATGCCGGCTCCGCCACTCCCATCCAGGACCTGATGCCCCTCGCGCGATCCCTGAACGAAACCACCCAAATGACGGATGCCAAATCCTTTATCGGTTGGCTCGATGGGCAAAAATCGGTCGCCGCAAATCGGAAGATGGGCACACAAGGCTACTGCATGGGCGGGCCCATGGCGTTTCGTACCGCCGCCGCCGTGCCCGATCGAGTCGGAGCCGTGGCCTCATTCCATGGCGGCGGACTCGTCACCCCCGGGCCCGACAGTCCCCACCTGGAAGCCGCGAAGTCCAAGGCCGAGTTCCTCATCGCCATCGCGGAAAACGACGACGCCCGCTCGCCCAACGACAAAACCGCCCTCAAGGACACCTTCGCCAAGGCAAACCTGCCCGCGGAAATCGAAGTCTACAAAGGTACAGCCCACGGCTGGTGTCCCCCGGACTCCCGGGTCTACAACGAGCCCCAAGCCGAGAAGGCCTGGAGCCGCCTCCTCGTGCTCTACGGAAAAGCCCTGTCCTGAACCCCGCCGCCGGGCCTCCCGTTCCCCATCCGGCTTAGCGTTCACTCGAAACCGCGCTAAAGATCCAGGGCGAACGCCAATGCCTCTTTGAGTTGCTCCATGATTTGCGCCGAAAGCCTGCCAATTCTCCGTTCAAGACGCAAGGTCGGCAGAGATCCCAGTCCTTGAACGTTGGCCACTGATTCACGATCGAGGAACGGAAGCAGCGGCAGCGGCACTTCATACGGACTGCTTCTCCGCTGGGTGGTGAGGGGAACGTACAAGACGAGAGCCCGCGGCGGATCAGGGTCTTGACGGGAAACGATAACGACGGGACGCACCTTGGCAGCGAGTCCCAGATCAGCGAGCCAGACCTCACCGGGTTGGGGGTTCATCGAGCAGGTCCAGGACCTCCTGTTCGGCGGCGCGTGAGCGCGCCATATCGAGGATGTCGTGATCGGCGAGCTCTATGACTTCGGCGATACGCTCCCTGGCCTCTGCCGCTGTCTCCGGCTTCCACTCGCGCAATCGAGCGTCCAGTTTCTCCGCCAAGGCGTCCACGATGTCTCCTGCTCTCGTTCCTAGTCTAGCGCCATCGACCCTCGACCATATCGCCACTTACTCCACCGCGGGGGTCCGGAGGCCCCAACGGATGAGACGTGGCAAACGCCGTCGCCTCCGTCCGCCCGCTTGCGTACGAGGCCGCTGAATCCGGCCTGCGCAGCCCGGATCTCGCGGGTCGCGTGAGAGAAAGCCGCGTCTTTCGGTGCGTTTGCCGAGCAGGCAAGACCTGGGGAGAAGGTGTAACTAAGCGCGTCGTGTGCATGTCGTAAAGGACTGCCCCAAGAGAGCAGCCATTGAAAATCTCGTTCCACATTACCTCCACCGGACCTGCGCTCGACTCTGCCGCGCTGCCGGAGAGGGCCCGGGCCAAATCCAATTTCTGCTCGGATACGTTTCGGTCCAGACGACGGAGAAATATCTCGCCTATAAGCAACGACTACAAAACGCCGTCAACGACAGAATCGGCATCGAGCCCAGTAGCTGAGCATCCGCAGGCCGGCGACAACCCGTCCAGGTGAATTCGCACGATGTTAAATTAACGGCCCGAACATAAGGCTCCGGCCGATCAAGGTGAACAGGCCGAAGGCAGTCTTATCTCGGTGGAAGTCGATGCTGGACTCATGCTTGGAACGCCACGGAACGCACCGTAAAGTACTACAATCCTCCCTATGGTCGATTTCAATAAGCGCCTCAATGGTGGCAAGAAGGCGGCGAAACTTGTCGATCCCGAAAAGATATACGAAAGCGCAGATCGGGCGAGCGACACCGGGCCGCTGCGGCCGGCGCAAATCTCAGTATTGCAGGAATGGTTCGCTGATCGCCGCACGTTGAAGGATCTGATCATCAAAATGCACACCGGCCAGGGCAAAACCTTGATCGGCTTGCTAATCCTGCAATCAAAACTGAACGAGACGGGCGAGCCAGCGCTCTATATCTGCCCCAACAACAATCTGGTTCAACAAACCCTGACGCAGGCAAAGCGCTTCGGAATTCAATGCTGCACCACCACGGATGGGGATATTCCAGAAGCCTTCACGGATGCAGTGCAAATCCTCGTGACGACCGTGCAAAAGGTCTTCAATGGGATCACCAAATTCGGATTAGGACCGCGTTCCCTTAACGTTGGCGCGATGGTGATGGACGACTGCCATGCCTGCATCGATGCCATTCATGACAACATCAAGATAACCCTTAAGCGCGACCATGCGGCCTATCAACCCTTACTGGCGATCTTCGGTCCAGACCTCAAGGAACAGGGCGCTGGAACGTTCGCCGAAGTCGAGCAAGGTGACTACAAAACATTCCTGCCGGTCCCCTACTGGGCGTGGGTCACGCATCAAAACAGCGTCGCGGGAATCCTAGCCAAACAAGCCAAGACCGATGCGGTCAAATTCGCGTGGCCCCTGATCAAGGACATTCTCGCCCACTGCAACTGCATCATTTCCGGTTCCAGCATTGAAATCGAGCCGCATCTGCCGCCACTCGATCATTTCGGCTCCTACACAAACGCAAAGCACAGGGTCTTTATGTCTGCGACGGTTACAAACGATGCCTTCCTTGTGAAAGGTCTCGGACTGTCGGAAAAAGCTATTTGCAACCCTTTGGTTGATAAGAACGAGCGCTGGTCAGGCGAAAAGATGGTTCTCATCCCGTCGTTGATCAATACCGATCTCAACCGCTCCAAGGTAATTTAGATACTGACAAAGCCCAGCAAGAGCGCTCGCTACGGCATTGTGGCGATTACGCCAAGCTTCAAGCTCGCGGAAGACTGGACCGCAAAAGGTGCGAAGTGCGCCAAAACGGAAACGATTGATTCAGTGATCGACGCCCTGCGGCATGGCCAGTACGAAGATGTCATCGTAATCGCGAACCGCTATGACGGGATCGACTTGCCGGATGCATCCTGCCGGATTCTCGTCCTCGATTCAAAGCCGCAAGGCGAAACGCTGACGGACCGATGGAGCGAGGTCTGCCGCGCTGAAAGCCAGGTGACATTGATCAAGATGGCTCGAAGCGTCGAACAGGGGCTGGGCCGGTCGGTCAGGGGCGAGAAGGATTACAGCGTCATCGTTGTCATTGGCACCGATCTGGTCAAGCAGCTACGTTCCAGGAAAACCCGCGGGTATTTCTCCGAGCAGACTCAGACCCAAATCACAATCGGCCTGGACATCGCGGATTTGGCCAAAGAGGACGTCTCGAGCGGAAAGAGTCCAGGGGAAGTATTTGCCAACCTCATGAATCAGTGCCTTAAACGAGATGCCGGGTGGAAGAATTACTATGAGCAGCAGATGTCCACAATCACCGGTAAAGCAACGGCCCCGGCGGCGCTGAATATCTTCGCAGCGGAACAAGCGGCAGAGGTTGCCTTCATGGCCAAGAGACCGGATAAGGCGATGGCGATCCTTCAGGAATTGATGGACAAGGAGAAGATCACCGGCGCGGACAAGGGATGGTACTTGCAAGAGATGGCGCGCTACGCATATTCCTACGACAACCCGCGGTCGAACGAGCTTCAGGTCGAGGCACATTCCCATAACCGCTATCTGCTACGACCGCGGCAGGGCATGCGGTTTGAGACCATCTCGACCAAGGGCCAGAAGCGGATCGAGCGCATGATCGCATGGATCAAGGACTTCGCAACTGCCGACGAGCTACTCGTGGAGGTTGACGCCATTGTGTCCAACCTTCGTTTCGGCGTGACAGCGGATGACTTCGAAGCGGCCTTTGACAATCTGGGAAAGGCCCTCGGATTTGTAACCCAGCGCCCAGACAAGGAACT
>JAJYCN010000279.1 GCA_021778335.1 Acidobacteriota bacterium
AACCCTTGAAAGGAGCACCCGCGATGGAACTGCAAGATTCGATTCAGCAAATTCTTTCGGGGAAAACCGGCCCGGTCTGGACCGCCGAGCCCTATATGACCGTCTACGACGCCCTCGAACGCATGGCCGAAAAGGAGGTCGGCGCCTTGCCCGTCATAGCCGGCGGAGTCCTCGTCGGCATGCTCAGCGAGCGCGACTACGCCCGCAAAGTCATCCTCCGCGGCCGCGCCTCCCGCGAAACCCTCGTCGCCGACATCATGATGACCCCGCCGCTCACCGTGAGCCCCGAAGCCACCGTTGACGAGTGCATGCGCCTGATGACCGAACATCGCGTCCGCCACCTCGCCGTAATCGAGGACGCCCAACTCAAAAGCGTCATCTCCATCGGCGACCTCGTCAACTGGATGATCCACTCCCAGCGCCAGACCATCCGCCACCTGAGCGAATACATCTCCGGCGCCTACCCCGGCTGACCCACGACCCCCAAACCGAGCCGCGGCCGCAAGGAAGCGGTCCTCGCGCCTCAGCTCCCTGGTCCCACGAGCGGCAGCAGCACGCTTCCGCTCGCCGCCTCTCGCGCGCCCCAATCCCGGCACCCCGCGCCTCCAACGGTAAAATCGGAAGTGCATGCTGGTTCTGTGCCTGCTCGCCCTTCTCCCCGTTACCGCGCCCGGCGCCGATACCCCTTCGCTCCGCCAGGCCCGCGACCAACAGGATCGCGCCGTCCTCGCCCGCATCGCCGCTCAGCGCGGCGACGCCGCGGCGAAAACCCCAACTGACGCAAAAGCCCAGTACGGCGCCGCCCTCGCCGCCTCCTACGTCGCTGAGGTCGCCCAGGAACTCCACGACAAGTCCGGAGCCTACGCCGCGGCCGTCTCCGGCATGCCCTTCGCCGAACGCGCCGTCGCCCTCAAACCCGATTCATCCGAATACAACCGCATCCTCGGCACCCTCTGCGGCCAGGCCATCTCCGGCAACGGCCTCGCCGCCCTCAAGTACGGCAAATGCGCCCTCGAAAACGTCAACAAAGCCATCGAACTCGACCCCAAATCCTCCGGCGCCTATGTCAGCCGGGGCGTCGGCAACTTCTACCTCCCAACCGCCTTCGGTGGCGGCGTCGACGTCGCCCTCAAGGATTTTCAAAAAGCCATCGAGCTGAACCCGCGCTCGGCCGAAGCCTATATCTGGCTCGGCGTCGCCCAGCGCAAAGCCAACCGCCCCGCCGATGCCCGCAACGCCTTCGAGAAAGCCCTGGAACTGAACCCCAACCGCCTCTGGGCTCGCCAGCAACTCGACAAAACTCCCCGCCCATGACGCCCGCCAGATGACCGCGGACCTCCTCCGCAATCGCACCCTCGAAGCCGCCGCCATCCTCGCGGTCACGCTCCTCACTTACTCCTTCCCCGGCCACACTTATCTTCAATCCGACACCCAAATCTATGTGCCCATGTTCGAACACATAGAAAACCCCTCCGCTCTCGCCCGCGACCTCAGCGCCACCCGCCCCCATCTTACTTTCACCATCTACGACGAAGTAACTCGCGCCCTCCGCCGCTTATTCGGAACCACCTGGCGCCGCGCCCTCGAAACCCAGCAGTTCCTCTCTCGCGCCGCCGGCGTCTGGGGCCTGTATCTTCTCTCGATCGCCCTCGGACTCGAACGCCGCTGTGCCCTCCTCGCCGCCGCCTGGGTCTCCCTCGGCGCCGTCATCGCCGGCCCCGCCGTCTTGAGCATCGAATACGAACCCGTCCCCCGCGGCTTCTCCCTCGGCCTCACCCTCCTCGCCCTCGGCCTCGAGGCGAACGTTTACACCGTCGCCGCCGGATCCGCCCTCGCCCTCGCCCTGCTCTACCACGCCCCCACCGCCGCCCCCATGCTCGCCCTCTTCCTCATCTGGATCGTCCGCCAGAAACGTTGGGCCGGCCTGATCCCCCTCGCCGCCGGCGCAATCGTCCTCGCCATCGCCGCCGCCCTCCAACCCGGCCAAACCGAACATCAAACCTTCTTCGCTATCCTCGATCCCGCCCTCGCCGCCCTCCAGCGCATCCGGGCCCCCTACAACTGGGTCTCCACCTGGGGCCCCAAAATCTTCTGGCAGTACCCGCTCCTCTTCGTCCTCGCCATCGCCGCCCTCCGCCGCCTCAAGCCCCCGGAAGTCGTCCGCTGGTTCGCTGGCGGCCTCGCCCTTCTCGGCCTCCTCAGCATCCCCGCCTCCTGGCTCCTCCTCGAACGCCTCCGCTGGGCGCTCATGCCCCAGTTCCAACCCGCCCGCGCCGCCCTCTTCGTCGAACTCCTCGCCGTCGCCCTCTCCGCCGGCGCCGCCGCCCGCGCCGGTGCCGGCCGCCGCTACATCGAGTCCCTCCTCTGGCTCATCCCCGTCTTCGCCGCCCCCCAGCAAGGCCGCCTCCTCGACCTCGTCTGGCCCAGCCTCACCGATCCCCTCCTCGCCCGCCGCCTCGCCGTCACCCTCGCCTGCGCGGCCATCGCCGCCGCCTTCCTCACCCTCCGCTCCCGCCTCTGGACCTGGCCCGCCGCCGCCCTCTTCACCCTCGCCACCTTCTTCGCCATCCCCCAATTCGGCCGCGTCTCGAACTATCCCTCGCTCGAAACCCCCGAACTTCAGGCCCTCGTCAACTTCGCCCACTACAACACCCCGCCCACCGCCGTCTTCCTCTTCCCCGCCGCCGGCCACGGACTCGAACCCGGCATCTTCCGCGCCGAAGCCGTCCGCACCGTCTACGTCGACTGGAAAACCGGCGGCCAGGCCAACTACTATCGCGACCTCGCCTTCGAATGGTGGAACCGCTGGACCGCCCTCATGGACCCCGCCCAATCCTCCAACCCTCCGCTCCCCGTCGACGCCCCGCCCGGCCCCGGCCTCCGCGACCGCGGCATCGACTACGTCGTCCTCCCGGCAACCGCCCACCCCGCGGGCTGGCGCCCCATTTACACAAACGGAGCCTACGCTATGTACAAAGTCGCTGACCTGCCCGGCGGCGCCTCAGGCCCGAGTGGAGAGAAAATTCTCGACTTCAGCTCGGCTGGGAATCGAAGGCTGGGCGCCGCTGCGTGTGACCGATATCGCCGCGGCCCCGCAGGCAAACCGGAGTGCCTCCGCAACTCCTTTGCCCTCGGCCAAAGCAACCGCGAAACCGGCGTTGAAAGTGTCGCCCGCGGCAGTGGAGTCGACGGAATCGACCAGGTAACCGGCCTGGAAGAGTTCGACGGAACCGTCGAAGAAGAAGGCGCCCTGATGTCCGAGCTTTAGCACCACCGCCCGCGGCCCCAGCTTGAGCAGCGCCCGCGCCGCCTCCGCCGCCTCGTGAAGTTCGATCTCGCCCGGCTCACGCCCCAACAGAATCCGCGCTTCGCTCTCGTTCGGCGTCAGCACGTCCACCGCCCGCAGCATCTCCCCATCCAGCGCCCGCGCAGGCGCCGGATCGAGCATCGTCTCCGCGCCCTCGTCCCGCGCAATCCGCAAGCCCGCCGCCACCGTCCCCATCGGCGACTCAAGCTGAAACAGCACGAACGAACTCGCCGCGAACACCGGCCGCATCTGCTCCATATCGGCCTCGCTCAGCATCGCGTTCGCCCCCGGCGCGATCACAATCGAGTTCCGCCCCTCCGCGTCCACCTCGATCATCGCCACGCCCGTCGCCGCCGCGCGCACCGCGTGTACGCCGCTCACGTCCGCGCCCGCCGCCGCCAACCCCGCCTTCAGTTGATCGCCGAACGCGTCGTACCCGCACCGCCCGATCATCCGCACCGCCAGCCGTCCCGCGCTCAATCGCGCCGCCGCGCACGCCTGGTTCGCTCCCTTGCCCCCCGGAGCCGTGTGAAAGTTGTGGCCGGTTACGGTCTCGCCCGGCGCCGGCAGCCGCGCGGCCGAAACCACAAAGTCCATGTTCAGGCTGCCCGCGACGGCCAGCGCGGGTCTCATCGGCTCAGGTCGATGCCGAGTTTCTTCATCTCCTCGGCATAATACCGCCGGTGCAGCAGGTCCCACTCCTCCGTGCCTTCGGGAATTTCCCGCTTCTGCGTCCGGATCTTCGTCCGCGCCGCCCGGTCCACCTTCTCCTCCGTCACAAGAAGATCGGTCATGATCTTCACAATCTCCAGCCGCATCTCATTCGCGTCTCTCTTCAGCCGGAAATCCCGCCCCTTCCGCAGCGCCGCAACCACCTTGTGCGAAATGTCGTTGATCTTATCTCGCGACAGCTTCATCGCGTCGCCCGTGTCCCGCCCCGACGCCCGGATCACCTTCCGCTGGCTCATCAGCGTGTTCTTGATCCGCCGGAACATCTCCTGGTAACTCACGCCCTCCCGCCGCATGTACTCGCTGTACTCGCTCAGCATCTCCCGGACTTCCTCGTTCAGCCGGTCCTCGACCTGCAGTTCTGCCTCAATCACCGCCCCAACCGTGTCCACGGCGGCGTCCGGATAGTGCGTTTCCAAATATTGTGGAGAAAGGCCGGTGACAATCCGGCGCGACAGATAGGCGACTAACTCTCTAGCGAGAAGCATCCCGAAGCGAACAACTCCCTGGCCTGGGCGCCCCCTCGTGCTTAACCGCCGCGAGCGCTCCCCAAACCATGCTTTTCAGTGTAGTGACCGCTCCCCGCAAGTGTCAAACCAAACCTCACCCAACCCCTACGCCTTTCGACGAACTGCTACTCTCGCCCTTAAGAGGTCGCCATGCACCAAAACGTGCTTCCCGGCCAACAGCAGCCTTATTTCCTCGAAAGCGGGAAAGGCCGGCGGTACCTGCTCGGCCCGTTTCTCGCCACAATCATCGGCCGCGGGGAGGACACCGGCGCGCTCATGGAGCGCGTCGTCCTGATCGGCGCAAAGGATTCCGTCGTGCCGTTGCATCGGCGCCACCGCTCGCACGAGGCGATCTACGTCCTTGAGGGGTCCGCCGCTCTGCGGCTGGGAGACAGGGACTTTGCGCTGGGTGGAGGCGATTATGCAAGCGTCCCGCCCGGCACGCCGCACAGCTTCACCTTCACCAGCCGCCGGACTGGACGAAGCCGCTGCCCGGCGTAGACGTTGAGTTTCTCTTCGACAGTTCCTCGGCCATCACGCCGGGCGAAAAAACCATCCTCGCCCCCGCTGGTCTCGAGCCATGCGTCATCCCGGCCGGCGAAGGGGAGCACATGATGGCGGGCGATCGGCTTTTCACATTTCTCACCGATCGCCGCCAGAGCGGCGGCAAGTTCCTCGCCCTGATGACCGAGGGACCCAAAGGACATCGCATCCCGAATCACGTGCATTTCAAACACACGGAAACCTTCTTCTGCCTGAACGGAAGCGTGAGCATGACAGCCGGCGAAGAGCTGGTATCGCTGCACCCGGGCGATTTTCTGCACGTGCCCGCCGGCACGCCGCACACCTTTCAACTGACCGGCAACAACACCCGGTTTATCCAATTCCACGCGCCCGGCCTGAACGAGCCGTTCTTCCGCTACATGTGCGATCCTTGCGGCGACCACACCTTCCTGCAGCCGCCTCCGCCGTTTCGCTTTGACCGTGTCCTCCAGCACCTCGCCGAACTGGACGTGAAGTTCCTGGACTGACCGGCCGGATCCTCACGCAGAATCCCCCCGCCCCCGCCATATAAAATCCAATTGATGAATCCCATTCGCATCGCAGTCATCCCCGGCGACGGCGTCGGCAAAGAAGTCGTCCCCGAAGCCATCCGCGTCGTCGAAGCCGCCCTCGCAAACCAGGCCGAAATCGCCTGGAGCCACTTCCCCTGGGGCGCCGACTTCTACTTCGAACACGGCCGCATGATGCCCGAAGACGCGATCGATACCCTCCGCACCTTCGACGCCATCTTCCTCGGCGCCATCGGCCATCCCCAAGTCGCCGACCACATCACCCTCAACGGCCTCCTCCTCCCCATCCGCCGCGCCTTCGACCAATACGCCAACGTCCGCCCCGCCGTCCTCTACGAAGGCGTCAAAAGTCCGCTCTCGAACCCCGGCGCCATCGACATGATCGTCGTCCGCGAAAACACCGAAGGCGAGTACGCGCAGGTCGGTGGCTTCGTCCACTCCGGCTTCCCCGCCGAAGTCGCCGTCCAGGCCGGCGTCTTCACCCGCCACGGCATCGAGCGCATCATCCGCTTCGCCTTCTCGCTCGCCCGCAAGCGCAACGGCAAAAAACGCCTCACCTCCGTCACCAAATCCAACGCCCAAGGCTACGGCCTCGTCCTGTGGGACCGCGTCTTCGCTTCCGTCGCCGCCGAGTACCCCGACATTTCCACCGAAGAACTCCTCGTCGACGCCGCCGCCATGAACTTCGTCCGCCGCCCCGCCTCCTTCGACGTCGTCGTCGCCTCCAACCTCTTCGGCGACATCCTCAGCGACATCTCCGCCATCGTCGCCGGCAGCATCGGCCTCGCCGCCAGCGCCAACCTCGACCCCGAACGCCGCTTCCCCTCCATGTTCGAACCCGTCCACGGCTCCGCCCCCGACATCGCCGGCAAACGCATCGTCAACCCCATGGCCCAAATCCTCTCCGGCGCCATGATGCTCGACCACCTCGGCCACCCATCCGCCGCCACCCGCATCGACACCGCCATCCGAGCCGTCCTCGCCGAAGCCAAAACCCGAACCCCCGACCTCGGCGGCGCCTCCCGCACCACCGAAGTCACCGATGCCGTCCTCAGGGCCTTGTAACATCGCGCGCTCGCGCGTCTTGCACACATGACGCTCGTGTAATACGCTTGGCGCATGAGGTCGATGACAGTCCGGCTTCCGGATCGGCTAGTGATGGAAATCGAGGCGGAATCCCGCGAGCGCAAGTGCGCAAAATCGGACGTCGTCCGCGAACGTCTGCAACGCGGTGCTGGGCCCGCGCGGGATTCGTCCGCGCGGCTGAACCTCGTCGCCGACCTGATCGGCTCTGTCGACGGCTTGCCGGCCGATCTGAGCAAAAAGAAGAAGAGCTACCTGAAAACCACGTCCTATGGCAAGAAGCGTCCTCGTTGACGCCGGTTTCTTGGTGGCGCTGCTTAGCCGCCGCGACTTTCATCACAAATGGGCGGTCCAACAGGCGTCTGAGAATTCGCCGCCCTGGCATACGTGCGACGCAGTGCTCTCGGAAGCCTACCATCTTCTCGGGCAACGGGGTGCGCCCGCACTGAGCGCGATGCTTTCGCGGAGAGCCGTAGTCGCGAGTTTCAATCTGGACGGCAACGTCGAGGCGGTCGTGGCGTCTTTACAAAAATACGCAAGCGTACCGATGAGCCTCGCTGACGCTTGCCTGGTGCGTATGTCCGAGACGGCGAGCAACCCACTGATCCTTACGACGGATTCCGGCTTCCGTATCTATCGCCGTCATAGCAGGCAGGTGGTTCCTTGTATCGTGCCGCGATGATCCCGTTTCGTTGCGCTCGCATCCCGCGCATCATGACAGCAATTATCTTGATGCTATGATGCAACCATGCGGACCACGATCACCCTCGACCCCGATGTCCAGGCTCTTGTCCGAACCGCTATGAAAGAGCGCGGGATCTCCTTCAAAGAGGCGATCAATTCCGCGGTCAGAGCCGGCCTGGCACAAGCCAGGCCCAGAAAGCGTCACTTCACGCAACAGTCCTTCTCCCTCGGCGCGGAACAAAACTTCCGATGGGACAAAGCCCTGCAAACGGCGGAGGACATTGAGGACGAAGAATTGGGTCGAAAGCTGGCGCTTCGCAAATGATTCTCGTCGATGTCAACCTCCTCATCTACGCCGTCAATACCGGCGCTCCCTCGCATCGAAAGGCCAAGGCATGGCTGGAGGCCGCGGTCTCAGGCACGGAAACCGTGGGACTACCCTGGATCGTACTTCTCGCATTTCTTCGCCTCGCGACACGGCCCGGCCTGTTTCAGAAACCACTACCCGTCGAGACGGCCTTCGGCCTCGTAGGCGAATGGCTCAAACAGCCCTCCGTCACCGTGCCGGAGCCAACGGCACACCACTTCCGCACACTCCGCGACCTCGTGCTACCCGTCGGGACAGCAGGCAACCTCACCTCGGATGCCCACCTCGCCGCCCTTGCCATCGAACACGGCGCGGAGCTCTGCTCA
>JAJYCN010000280.1 GCA_021778335.1 Acidobacteriota bacterium
CCCTCCGGCTGCGCACACAAGCGGTTCCTCGATCAGCATTAGCGCCAGGTCCGCGGGCCGCGCACCCATCGCCGCCCTAACGCCGGCTTCGAATATCCGGCAAGCCGTCTCATAGGACGCCATCGCAAATACTCCCAGCCACGCGATGAGCGTGGCGCAGAACGCGAAAGCCGTAAACAGCCCGATCCGGTTATTCTGGTTCTCAGAAAGCCGGCTGATCCGTTGCGAAAGCGGGACTATGTCGAAGAGGGACGCATATCCGGCCAGTTTTGCCGTCTCGGCCCGCAGCGCCGACAACGTCCCGCCGCAATCTTGCCGGCATTGAATCTCGAGCCATGCGTGGCCGGCCGGCCGCCCGATGTAGGGATGAGACCACGGAAGGTACATTTCGGGCACGGGACGGAGCTCGTGCGCATCGTTGGGCAGTTCGGCAACCACGCCGATCACTCGGCGTAATGAGCTTTCGCCCTCTATTTTGATTTGGGAACCCACGGCGCTTCGCCCAGGCGCGACCACGTCGGCCAGGCGCCGGCTCACGATAGCAACGTTACTGTCGCCGCTCTCGAAATCGCGCCCTACCAGGATCGGAATGCCCAGCGCGCGAAAGTAATCTTCCGTCACGGTGAACGCGAATGTGAAAGTGTCGCGGCCGCCCAACCAAAGGTAGAGCAACCCCGGCCAGGCGCCCGGGATCGGGAGACCGTTCGAAAGAGCCGCGGTGCTGGTTGCAGGTTCGCCGCGCATCTCGCTCAGGATGGGGGCCGGGAGGATGGATTTCCCTCCCGCGGGGGCGTTCAGCTCCGCCGTCAGGACTTGATCAGCGGCAAACCCGCGGTCGGCCTGGCTAGCCTTCATCGCGCTGCGAACCGCCGAATCGGCAAGCGTCAGCAGGCAAGCCGCTAACCCGATTTCACTCACCACCAGGGCCCGCCGCAGTATCCGTCCGCGCCTCCCCATCAGGTCGCGGCCTTGCAGCACTCCGGCGGGATCCTGCCGTCCGTACCGGAGCGCCGCGGGCAGGCTTACCGCGAGTCCCGCCAGCGCCGAAACCACCACGGAAACCACCAGCGCCACTGCCATGGCCCCGGCGTCCCAATTTTCGAGGAGAACGCCGCCGAAGATCGACCGGCGGATGACCGCGCCCAGCGACAGCGCTATACCCAATCCGGCGCATCCGCTCACCAGCGTCGAGCCGAGCGACTCGAACGCCACTTCTCTCGCCAACCGGCCGGGCGACGCACCGAAAACCAGCCTCACCGCGGCCTCCCTGCTCCCGTCGACGGCCCGCCGGAGGAACAACGCGGCGGTGTTGGCCGCCGCGATCCCCAGCACCATCGCCGCTCCGAGAAGAAGCGCCAGCAGCGCGGGGCGGAACTGCCCGGAGATGTATGCCGCGATCGGCCAAACGCTAACGATCTCCCCATAATTGATACCAGTGCGCGGCGAAATGACGGTGTTCAGATAACGCAGCTTCGTGGCAGCCTCGGCTTTCAGTTGGCCCATCGACGAACCAGGCGCCAGCCTTGCTACCCAACCTTCCCTGCTCGGAATCGCCAGCCGCTCGCGTTGCGGCTGGTTTAGTCCGAGATCGCCTGCCGATGTCTCCGGAACCCAGACCTGCGCGCCGGCCGGAAAATTGAAGCGCGGCGGAGCGATGCCTGTGATCGTGAAGGCTATGCCCTGAAGACGAATCGAGGCGCTGCCGAAGACCGGCCCCGAACCAAACCGCGCCGACCAAAATTCCTGGCTCACCACTGCGATCCGCGAGCGATCGGTCTCGTCCTGCCTGCTGAAGAAACGCCCAGCGGCGGGCCGAAGCGCGAACACGCGGAAGAAGGCCGGCGAAACCGCGGCAACAACCGTGGGCTGCGGGCCTGCGTCTTCGTCCTCAGCCAACCGGCCAACCCTGTACCTGGCAAGCGCGGAGGCCGACTTGAGCCCGGACCACCACTCCACCGCGTCTTCGACAACCGGATCCGACAGACCGGACAAAACCGCGACCCGGTCAATGCCCGCGACCGGCAGCGGGTGGAACGTAATGGTCCACATCGCGGCCACCAGCGTGCTCACCGCTCCGATGGCCACACCCGTCGTGAGCAAGCCAAGCATTACGCCGGCTGAACGCGTCAACCCGCCGCGGGGAAAAATTCGCATCGCTACCCTCCGGTCCCATCGCGCACAGAATAACCCGGCGATGGCGGCAAATCCAGAGTTTTTGTTGCCGTTTTTTTCGATGGTTTAAGTAGGAATATCGCCGGCGGCCAAAGCCTCGGCTTCTATGGAAACCGCATCCGCAGCGTGCGCAGCGCGTTCAGCCCGGCGGTGGCCACGTCGGAATCGGGGTCCTTCGAAAGTGTGTCGACGTAGGGAATCGAGTTGCGGTCGCCGCTTGATTCCAGTACGCGGGACAGCCCGGTCTTCTCGTCGCGTGTGGCCGAGCCGCCGAGCGCGGGATAAATGGCTTGCCGGACCTTCTCCCTCCGGCACAGCTCAACCAGGTAGCCGATCGAAACGCCCCGCCAGGCGGACGAATTGAGTTGGTTCACCAGGTATCGCAGTGGCGCGAAATCCGACATATCGAGATTGCCCAGCAGCGAGTCGCCGAAGGCAGCAGCCATGCGCGGCGCGGGCTTGGTTTCGCCCTCGAACATGGACTTGAGCTTGGGCTCGTCGGACGGGATGCCCAGGCGGCCCAGGCCTTCGGCGCCGGCCACGCGAAAATCCGGGTTCTTGTCGTGCAGAAGGTGGTCCAGCAGGTGTGCGTCCTGGTTCTCCGGCATGGCGGCGATCGCTTCCAGCGCTCCGGCCTTCACCTTCTTGTCCTTGGTCAGGGCAAAGACATCGCGCAGGTCCGGAAGGGCGGCCTTGTTCCGCAGCAACCCGGTGAGATTGATCGCTTCAAGCTGGATCCGCTTCGAGAAGTCGTGGAGCAGGAACTGCGCCGATGGCGCGGCCGAGGGGTCGTTGATCTTCTCGATTGCCACCAGGCATTCGTAGATCACGTCGCCATCCTTGGCATGGAGCCCCTGTTCGATCGCCGGAAGAGCCGCCTTGGCCCGGAGAACGCCTTCGGCGCGCGCGGCATTGGCGCGGCTTTCCATGCTCGATCCGCCGGAGATCAACTCGGAGATCGCCTGAATGACATCCGGGCGGACCTCCACGTAAGGCGGGATGACGGCATCGTTGCGGGATCCGGAGAAGTAGCCGACCACGCCTCCGCCGAAGCGTTTGATGCCGGCGGTGACCCCGGACTGCACGTAACCGGGGAGGTAGAAATTCACCAGCCCGTCGGTCGAGCGCATTTGCACTTCCGGGTCGCTGTCCTTCAGCGCGGCCAGCAGCGGCGCGAGACTCGCGTCCGTGCCGATGCCCACAATCGCCTTTACAGCCTCCACTCGCACGTCGCGGTCGCCGTCCTTCAAATACTTGGCGATCGAGGCGATGGTGCCCGTGCCGCCCTGTTTCGCCAGGTCGTGAACCGCCTTGATGCGGTCCTTCGGAGTGCTCGGCGCCGCCTGCGTCTGCGGGGCGGCTGTGGCATAGACACCCGAGCCAACCGCCAGCGCCAGAATCGCCAGCGCCGTCCTACCGCACGAACTCAACCTGCACCTTATTTGGAATGATCCCCGCTTCATAACCCATGTCGAGCAGCTTCTGCGCCGCCGCCGGCACGTCTTCCCCGCAATCCACCGTGTGATGGTTGACATACATGCCCACGAATTTCTCCGCCAGCGGCTGCTCCATGTCGCGCGCGAACTGCATCGCGTAGTTCAATGCCTCCTCGCGGTTGTCGAGCGCATACTGAATGCTTTCCCGCATCAGCCGGCAGCACTCGGTCCGGATCTCCGGCGCCAGCGACCGCAGCAGCGCGTTCGCACCCAGTGGAAGAGGCAAACCCTGCGTCTTCTTCCACCACTTGCCCAGGTCGATGACGTTATGGAAACCGCTCTTGCTGTAAGTAAGCTGCGCCTCGTGAATGATCAGACCGGCGTCGGCCGAACCGTCCTGCACGGCGCCGAGAATTTTGTCGAACGGGGTCTGTACCGCCTCGAAATCCGGCTGGAAAAGGCGCAGAGTCAAGTACGCCGTCGTCTGGCTGCCGGGCACCGCGATCCGCTTGCCCTTCAAATCCTCCGGCGCCATCGGCCGCAGCGCCGCCACGATCGGGCCGTAGCCGTCGCCCACGCTCGAACCGCTGGCCATCAGGAAATACTTATCCGCCACATAGGGATAGGCGTGATAGGAAATCGCGGTCAGCTCGTAGACGCCCTCCATCGCCTTCTTGTTCAGTGTTTGAATGTCGTCGAGGACATGCCGCAACTGCACCAGGCGGGAACGTACCTTCTTCGTCGCCAGGCCGTAAAACATATAAGCGTCGTCCGAGTCCGGACTGTGTGCACAGACAATTTCTGTGACGGAAGGAGAATCCATAGGGGGAAAGTCCCTCCAATGATACCAGACGACCGTTCCCACGCCGTTTCGCTTCAACCCCGCGCTTGACCGGACGGCTGTGTTTCAATAAATTGAAATCAAAGGGGCGAGCAAGCCCAGCCAACTCGGGCGGAAGCGCGACCTCCGTCATATGCCTGAAAGCGCGAGACTCAAGCCGCGGCACGAAGAAGTACTGCATGCGGTGGTGCGCGCCTATATCTCTACCGGCGAACCCGTCGCCTCCCGGACCATTTCCCAGGAACGGCGGGACCAGCTTAGCCCGGCCACCATCCGCAACATCATGTCGGATCTCTGCGACGCCGGTTACCTTTCGCAGCCCCACACCTCGGCAGGCCGGCTGCCCACCCAGAAGGCGTTCCAGCACTACGTGCTCGCCCTCCAGGACATGCACAGCCTCCACCACGCCGCCGCTCACGGTCTGCGCAACGTTTCGGCCGAATTGGCCCGCCTGCGCACTGAGCTTTCCGAAGCCGACTCCTTCGAGCAGCAGGTCGAGCGAGGCTCCCGCATGCTTACCGAATTGACCCGCGGCTTCGGCATCGCCGCCGCTTTCCCGGATTCGAGCCAGATCCTCGACGCCCTCGAACTGGTCCCGCTCGCCGGCCGCCGCGTCCTCATGGTGGTCGTCACCCGGGACCGTATCGTCCGCAACCGCGCCGTCACCCTCGACGAACTCGTCGACGCCGCCGAACTCGCCTCCATCCGCAACTACGTGAACCGCAACTTCGGCGGCTGGACGCTGCTCCGGATCCGCGCCGAGCTCCGCTCCCGCCTCGCCGAGGACCGTGCTGCCTACGACGACGTTCTGCGCAAACTCGCCCTCCTTTATGCCAAGGGCCTGCTTGATATCGATCTCGCGCCGGAAGTCCACGTCGAAGGCGCCGGAAACCTCGCCGCCGCCATGGTCCACCTGAACGAAGAGCGCCTCCGGGATCTTGTCCGCGCTCTCGAAGAGAAAAAGCGCATCCTCGAAATGCTGGACCGGTTCCTCGAGCAACCCGCCGGCGAGATCGCCATCCGCGTGGGCTTGGGCGATGCCCACCCCAGCATGGCCGGGCTCTCCTTCATCGGAACCTCGCTTTCACTCGGCGGAGCCCTACCGGCCAAGATCGCCGTCATCGGCCCCATGCGCATGAACTACGCGAAAGCCATCGCCGCCGTCATGAATTTGGGCGAAGCGCTGCGGAGCCTCCCTGCCTGAGACCGCGGCATCGAAATCTCCCTCGCCGGAACCCGAATCGTAAGTTGCCAGATCGTACACTGAAAGTTATGGAAGAAACAAAACCTGTCGCCGAGGCCGGCGCTGAGCCGGAAGCAACTCAGCCGGCCGAAGGCGCCGAGCCGGTCACCCTGGAGACCCTCGCCGCCGAACGCGACCGGTTGGCGGAAGAAAACGCCTCCCTCAATGACCGGCTGTTGCGCCGGCAGGCCGAATTCGAGAATTTCCGCAAGAGAGCCGAGCGCGAGCGAGCCGAATTCCTCGAATACGCCAGTACCGAAGCCGTCCGCGCCCTGCTACCCGTCCTCGACGATTTCGAACGCGCCCTGAAAGTCGAAAGCGCCGACCGCGATTACGCCAAGGGCATGGAACTGATCTACCAGCGCCTCCGCGACAACCTCGTCAAGCTCGGCCTCGAGCCGATTTCGAGCGTCGGCTCGGCCTTCGACCATAACCTCCACCACGCCATCCAAAAAGAAGAGACCGAGGAAGCCGGGGACAACACCATCCTGGAAGAGTTCCAGCGCGGGTACAACTTCCGCGGCCGCCTGCTGCGGCCCGCGATGGTCAAAGTCGCGGTGCGGAAAGCGTGAGCGTGGCAGGGAAACGGGACTACTACGAGATTCTGGGCGTCGCCCGCGACGCCGGGGAGCAGGCGCTGAAGTCCGCCTACCGGAAACTCGCCATGCAGCACCACCCGGACCGCAATCCGGGCGACCAGGAAGCCGAAGAGAAATTTAAGGAAGCCGCCGAAGCCTACGCCGTTCTCAGCGACCCGCGGAAGCGCGCCTCCTACGACCGTTTTGGCCACGAAGGCCTCCAAGGCGCGGCCGCGGCCGGCGCGGGCGGATTCAGCCCCGACGCCTTCGCCGACTTCGGCGACATCCTCGGCGACCTGTTCGGCTTCGGCGACATCTTTGGCGGCGGCGGGCGCCGCAGAACCCGTGTCGAGCGCGGCGAAGACCTCAGATTCGACCTCGAAATCACCCTCGAAGACGCGATCCGCGGCATGACCGCCGACATCCAGGTCCCCCGCATGGAAGCCTGCTCGCAGTGCGGCGGCACCGGCGCGGAAAAAGAAGACGGCCTCGTCACCTGCTCGGTCTGCCGCGGCCGCGGCGAAGTAATCTACCAGCAAGGTTTCCTGTCCGTCCGGCGCACCTGCGGCCAGTGCAACGGCCGCGGCCAGATCATCCGCCGTCCGTGCAGCCAGTGCCGCGGCCAGGCCTACCAGCGCGTCAACCGCAAGCTGAAGGTCACTATCCCGGCCGGCGTCGCCGACGGCAACCGCCTGCGCCTCCAGAACGAAGGCCAGCCCGGCCCCAACAGCGGCCCTCCCGGCGACCTCTACGTCGTCATCAAGGTCAAGGAACACGCCATCTTCGAGCGCCAGGACGACGACCTCCACTGCGTCGTGCCCATCAATGTCGCTCAGGCCGCCCTCGGCGTCGAAGTCCCCCTGCTAACCTTCGACGGCCTCCAGACGGTCAAAATCCCCGAAGGCGCCCAACCCGGCGCCCGCGTCCGCCTCCGCGGCCTCGGCATTCCCCATCTCCAGTCCCACGGCCGCGGCGACCTCTACGTCACCGTCGAAGTCCGCATCCCGGACCACCTCACCCGCGACCAGAAGAAGCTCTTCGAGCAACTCCGCGAAACCCTCCCCGAAGAAAACGAACCCAAGGAAAAGGGCATCTTCGAGAAGGTCAAAGACTACTTCATGTGAGCGGGAATCCCGATCGCGTGTGGGCATAAGCTGAACCCTGCGTGTAATCTAGTGGTTAGAGGTCCGCATGACGCTAAACATCGAGCTCCCGGACGAGAAGACCGCCGCTCTTGCCGCCAGGGCGCGCACGCAGGGCCTGTCCGCCGAGCAATATGCCCGCCAGGTTCTCGAACACGACCTGGAATCGGAGCCTGAGGCGCCTCTTGGACAGCCCTTGCGAACCGCCGCGGATATCATCCTGGCCAGCATGAGCGAAGTCCCCGCCGAGGATATGGCCACCCTGCCCAAGGATGGCGCGAGCCAGCACGACCACTACATTTACGGCTGGCCGAAACGCGAGCCATGAACGGGGTTTTCGCCGACACCTTCTACTGGATTGCTCTCGCCGACTCCAACGACAGCGCCCACCGCCGCGCCGTTGCTCTGACGGCGGAGCGTGAGGGTGCGGCGATCGTTACCACCGATGAGGTTTTAGCCGAATACCTGACTTTCTTTTCGGCCGCGCCCGAATCAGTCCGTCGCGGCGCCGCCGTAGGCGTTCGGCGCATTCTTGCAAATCCGCTGATTCGCGTAGTTCCGCAAAGCCGCGCCTCGTTCTTGGCCGGCCTCGATCTCTACATCAACCGTCCCGACAAGCGCTACAGCCTCGTGGACTGCATTTCGATGCAAACCATGCGGCAGGA
>JAJYCN010000281.1 GCA_021778335.1 Acidobacteriota bacterium
TCTTTTCGACAGCGTTCGTACCTGAAGCGAAGTAGCCCATCGCTCCGCCGGAAAAGTGCAGGCGCACCCGGTTGCGATATTGCCACGGCGAAGCGGAGAGCACGCGCGTCTCGCCTTCCCAAATGAGCTTCCCGATGCGGCGCAGAGCCTCTTCGAGGATGTCGCGCTTATAGCGAAGTTGGTCCTCGTAGCCGATGTGCTGGTAGTGGCAGCCGCCACAGTGCATGAAATAGGGGCATTGCGGAGATCGCCGGGTCGGGGAAGGCTCCACGATTTCGACCGCGGTCCCGCGCAAAATGCCTCCCTTTGAGGGCGTGAGTTCGGCGCGTACTTTTTCATGGGGAAGCACGAAGGGGATGAGCGCAACACGGTGATCGAGCCGCGCGAGCCCCTCACCTCCGTAGACCAGCTTCTCGATCGTGACCGTCTGTAGTTCCAACATTTGATTGTGACGCCCGGCAGGGGGCCGGCACAAGGAGAGCGGGGACGGCGGCGGGTCAGTCGGTTACCATGAAAGCGAACTTCCGCAACGGAATTCCCCGCATGAAAAAACGTGTTCTGTCCGGAGTGCAGCCCTCCGGCCATCTGCATATCGGCAACTATCTCGGCGCTCTGAAGAGCTGGGTCAAGGTGCAGCACGGCTACGAGAGCAACTTCTGCATCGTGGATCTGCACGCCATCACGGTGTACCAGGATCCGGCGGAGTTGCGCGCAAAAATCGAGGAAGTAGCCGCGCTGTTTCTGGCTTCCGGAATCGATCCGGACATATCCAGCATTTTCGTGCAATCGTCGGTGGCCGAGCATGCGGAACTGGCGTGGATGCTGACGTGCGTCACGCCGGTGGGCTGGCTCCAGCGGATGACGCAGTTCAAGGCGAAGTCCGAGGCGCAGGAGACGATCGGCGACGGGCTGCTCCAATACCCGGTGCTGATGGCGGCCGACATTCTCCTATATCAGGCGGCGATTGTGCCGGTCGGCGAGGACCAGAGCCAGCACTTGGAACTCACGCGGGACATCGCGCAACGGTTCAATTCGCTCTACGGAGACACGTTCACGGTGCCGGCGACGCATCTGCCGTCGAGCGGCGCGCGCGTCATGGGACTGGATGATCCGGAAACAAAGATGAGCAAGTCTGCGCCCGGCGCCGGGCACGCCGTGGGGCTGCTCGATCCGCCGGAGGTGGCGCGGAAGAAGATCATGCGCGCGACGACGGATTCGCAGCCTGCCGTGAATTTCGAATCGCTGGGCGCTGGCGTGGCGAACCTGATCGAGATCGCCCGGGCCTTTGAGGAATGGACTGAAGAGCGGGCGCGAGCCGAGTTTGACGGCCGGCGCTACGGGGAACTGAAAAAGCGCGTGGCCGATGTCGTGATTGCGCATCTCGAACCCCTGCAGCGGCGGTACCGCGAGATTGTCGGCGAGCCCGGCTATCTGACCGGCGTGCTGCGCGACGGAGCGGAGCGGGTGAGGCCCGTCGCCGCTTCGACGGTGCAGTTGGCGAAGGCTCGCATGGGCCTGTACGTGTAGCGGCGGCAAGGCATGCCGGGCTACCTTGCGCTGGTTCGCGGGAATCGCAATTTCCGCTTGTTGTGGTTCGCGCAGATCGTGAGCGAGCTGGGCGACTGGTTCTACACCGTTGCCATCTACAGTCTGCTGCTCGAGTTCACGCACAAGGCAAGTTCCGTGGGGTTCGCGTTTCTTCTGCAGGTATTGCCCCAGTTTTTCATCGCGCCGGTGGCGGGCGTGGTGAACGACCATCTGAGCCGGCGGCGGGTGATGATGTTCGCCGACTGGACACGCGCCGGCGTCGTGCTTTCGATGGTCCTGGTGACCGGGCCGGGGCGCATCTGGCTGCTGTACACGCTGCTGTTCCTGGAAACCGTGCTGTGGGGTTTGTTCGAGCCGGGGCGCAACGCGGCGATTCCGAACATCGTCCCGGAGGGCGAGGTGATCCGGGCGAACACGCTCGCCTCGATCACCTGGTCGCTGAACTTCACCGCCGGGGCCGCCGTGGGCGGACTGCTGGCGGCCTATCTGGGGCGCGATACGGTGTTTGTGCTGAACTCGTTGTCTTTCATAGGTTCGGCGCTGCTGATCCGGCGAATGCGCTTTACCGAGCCGCACGTCGAGGCGAAAACGGCCGTGCGGGCGCGGGATCTATTCGCTCTGACGCCCGTGGTGGAGGGAATCCGCTATGTCCGCGGCAAGCGCCGCTTGCGGGCGACTATCTTCGTCAAATGCGGCATCGGGGTTCTGGGCGCGAACTGGGTGATTCTGCCGGTCCTGGGCGAGCGGGTGTTTGCGATTCACGCACCGGGAATGGATATTCATCAGGCGGGCATGCTGGGGATGAGCGCGCTGATGGCCTCGCGAGGAGCGGGCGCGATTCTGGGTCCGACGGCGGCTACGGCGTGGGCGGGCGAGCGGGGATCTCGGCTCCGGCTGACGATCGCGCTCGGGTTTCTGGCGGCGTTTTTCGGCTACATCGGCCTGGGGTTTGCGGCGACGCTCCTGCTGGCCTGCCTGGCGCTCGTGGTTGCACACTCGGGGTTGTCGTCGGTATGGGTGATTTCGACAACGATGCTGCAACTTCAGACGGACGACGCCTTTCGCGGCCGCGTGTTCGCCGCGGAGTTCGGCTTCGCGGTACTGACCATGTCGGCGTCAAGCCTGATCGCCGGGTGGCTTGTGGACGGGGGCATGGCCGTTGAGCGCGTAGCGATGCTCGCCGGCGTGGCGATGCTGGCGCCCGTAGCGCTCTGGGTGTGGGCGCAGCGGTTCTGGCGGGAGAAAACTCGAGCGCCGGAGTTACAATAGAAAAGAGGCGGCGCTCTCATGATTGTTCTTCGACCCTCCAACGCCAGGCCGTCGCTTTTCGGCTCCGACTAAGTTCTCCTCGTGCGCGGCGTCCGTTCGCGTTAGCGCGCAATTCCCCGGGATGAGATTCCGTGCGTTGCGCGCGGGAAGTGTCTGGTTCCATTTCCAACGAGGAGAACTTACATGCCTATCAAGGAAGCAGTCCCTGCCGGGCTGCCGCAGCTTATTACCGCTCTGCCTGGCCCGAAAGCAAAGGAGGTGATCGCGCGGGACGCCTCGGTCGTGTCTCCGTCCTACACCCGCAGCTATCCGATGGTCGCCGCGCGCGGCGAGGGGGCGATCGTGGAGGATGTCGACGGCAACCGGTTTCTCGATTTCAACGCCGGGATCGCCGTGGTGGCCACCGGGCATTGCCATCCGAAGGTCGTGCGCGCGATTCAGGATCAGGCGGCGAAGCTGATCCACATGTCGGGCACGGATTTTTATTACGAAAACATGGTGGAACTGGCCGAGACGCTGACAAGGCTGGCGCCGGCCGGCGGGGCGCACCGCGTGTCATTTGGCAACTCGGGCACGGAAGCCGTGGAAGGGGCGCTGAAGCTGGCGCGGTATCACACGGGGCGCAACAACTTCATCGCGTTTCTGGGCGCGTTTCACGGACGGAGCATGGGTTCGCTGTCGCTCACGGCGAGCAAGGTGGTCCAACGGAAAGGATTCGGTCCGCTGGTGCCGGGTGTGCAGCACGTGCCGTATCCGTACTGCTACCGCTGCCCGGTGAACCAGCGCGTGGAAAGCTGCCGTGTGGAATGCCTGCAGCAGGCCGAGCGGTTGTTTGAGACGATCCTGCCGGCCGAGGACGTGGCGGCCATCGTCGTGGAACCGATTCAGGGCGAAGGTGGGTACGTGGTGCCGCCGCAGAAATTCTTCGATGAGCTGCAGGCGCTGGCAAAGCGCCATAACCTGCTGCTGATCGCCGATGAAGTGCAGAGCGGCATGGGACGGACCGGGAAGATGTGGGCGTCGCGGCACTTCGGCTTTAAGCCCGACATTCTGACGATCGCCAAGGGGATTGCGAGTGGAATGCCGCTGGGGGCAACCATGGCGCGCGCCGGCGTTATGCGTTGGACGCCCGGCGCCCATGCTTCGACGTTCGGCGGAAATCCGGTGGCCGTGGCGGCGGCGCTTGCCACGATCGAGTTGCTCGAAACGGAGTTGGTGGAGAACGCCGCGCGCATCGGCACGCACATGCTGGGGCGGATGGCGAGTTGGCCGTCGCGATTCGCGAATGTCGGCGATGTGCGCGGGCGCGGCCTGATGATCGGCTTCGAACTCGTCAAGGATCGGCAGACGCGCGAGCGGGCGCCGGAGGTTCGCGACCGGATCGTGCAGCTTGCCTTCGAGCGCGGGTTGCTCGTGCTGGGGGCGGGGAAGAATTCCGTGCGTCTGTGCCCGCCGCTGGTAATCACGCGCGATCAGGCGGATTTCGCCGTCGATACACTGGAGGAATGCCTGAGTCTCGCCCGGTAGGGCCGGAAGGGCCGCCGCGGCGAGTCCTTGACGTTGGTTGTGGCGTGAACAAGTATCCGGGGGCGGTCGGAATCGATCGCATCCCCGGAACGCGCGCCGACGTGCTTTGCGATCTCGATCATTTCCCATACCCGTTCCGCGACGCATCGTTCGGCTGCGTGCGGGCGATTCACGTCATCGAGCACGTGAGCGATGTGATCCGAACCATGGAGGAGTTTCACCGGCTCACAGGTCCGGGCGGTCGCGTGATTATCGTGACGCCGCATTACACGGACTTCAGTTCCTTCTGCGATCCCACGCACCGGTGGCACCTGAACAGCTTTTCCTTCCGCTATTTCGGGGAAAACAACGCGGGGTTCGGTTATTACTCCCGGCGGCGGTTCCGCGAGATTTCGGTGCGAGTGCGGCTACTAGCTTTCTGGCGGTGGCTGGGGTTCGAGTTTCTCGTGAATCGGTTTCCGCGGTTCCGGCGGTTTTGGGAATACTACTTGTGCTACGTGGTGCGCGGCAAAGTGATGGACTTTGAGTTCGAGGCGATCTGATGCTGGGCTGGCTCTACCGATGGGCGGACGGCGTGCGGGACCGGGCGCGCCGCCGCGCCGGCAACGCGGAGCACGCCTTGGGAGCGCGCGGCGAAGATCTGGCGCACCGGTACTTGCAGCGCGAAGGTCTGACGGTGGTGGCGCGGAACTGGCGGCGTGAGGAAGGCAGCGTCGAACTGGACCTGGTGGCCTGGGACGGAACGCGGGAGACGGGAGCGCTGGTGGTGGTGGAAGTGAAGTCGCGTGCGACAGAGGAGTTCGGCGCGCCGGACCGCGCGATCGGAGAGGAGAAGATCGCCAGCCTGCGCCGCGCGGCGTACTCCTACGCCCGCCGCGCGGGCGTGCCTCGCGAGCGTCTGCGGTTCGACGTCGTAAACGTCGTGTTCGAGACGCCGGTCCGGATCACGCATTTCCGGGATGTGTTTGCGGTCGAAGGGTAAGGGGCCTTGTTCAAAGCGCGTCGAAGTTATACAATGGGCGCCACGCGAATCACGGGGCCGGTCCGGGCCGGCGCGACGGGAGGAACCAACGATGGGCGCGGACAAGGATGTTTCGCTGGGCCGCCGCAGTTTCCTGACGGGCGCCGCGGGGGGCGCGGCGAGTCTGTTAGCCGGGGGCCAGGCCGCCGAGGCGCAACAGACGGAGTCCGAGCGGCGGGCGGCGCCGCTGCCTTCGGCTCGCGAGATCGCTCTTGAGACTACGGCGCCGCCGCCTCAAGCCGACGTCTACACCACCGACCGGCCCGGCGCCGATTTCATGGTGGATGTCCTGAAGACTCTTGGATTCGACTACATTTGCGCGAATCCGGGGTCGAGCTTCCGGGGCCTGCAGGAGTCGTTCATCAATTACGGGGGCAACAAGGATCCGGAGTGGATCACCTGTTGTCACGAGGAATCGTCGGTGGCGATGGCCCACGGCTATTTCAAGATTTCCGGCAAGCCGCTGATGATCATGGCTCACGGCACGGTGGGCCTGCAGCACGCTTCAATGGCGATCTACAACGCCTATGCGGACCGCGTACCCGTGTTCGTCGTGCTCGGCAACGAGCAGGAGATCAATTTCCGCCGCGGCGATGTCGAATGGAAACACAGCGTACAGGATCCGGCGTCCATGGTCCGCGACTTCACCAAGTGGGACGACTCGCCGATTTCCCTCGGCCATTTCGCGGAATCGGCGGTGAAGGCGTATCGGATTGCCATGACTCCGCCGATGGAGCCGGTGGTGCTCGCGGCGAACGGCCAACTTCAGGAAGAACCGATGTCCGCGTCCGACAGGCGCACGCTGCGGATTCCCAAACTGACTCTGCCTTCACCGCCGGCCGGAGAGCCGGGAGCAGTCGCCGAAGCGGCGAAATGGCTGGTGCAGGCGGAGAGTCCGGTGATCGTGGCGGGCCGCGTAGCGCGTACCCAGAACGGCGTGGACCTGCTTGTGCAACTCGCGGAAACGCTGCAGGCGCCCGTAATGGACCGGCGAAACCGGATGGTGTTTCCGTCGCGGCGCCCTTTGTACAACAGCGGAAGCATCTCCGATGCCGACGTAATTCTCGGCCTGGAAGCGGTGGATCTGTGGTTTGTCACGCACAGGCAGACTCCGATTAACCGAATGGGCATGCAGAACCGCTCGATTCTCAAGCCCGGGGCGAAGGTGGTGACGATTTCCTCCGAGGACCTGTTCAGCCGGAGCAACTATCAGGATTTCGGGCGCTCCGAGGAGGCGGACCTCGCGTTGGCAGCCGATGCGGAGGCCACGCTGCCGTCGTTGATCGAAGCGTGCCGGAAGCTGATCACGCCGGAGCGGAAGCGCGCCATCGAGGAACGAGGCAAGCGTTTCGCTGAGCGGCATCGGAGCAATCGGGACCACGATTTCCGCGAAGCCGCTTACGGTTGGGACGCGAGCCCTGTCAGCACGGCTCGAATGTCGGCTGAGTTGTGGGAGCAGATTCGCAATGAGGACTGGTCGCTCGTGTCGCCGACGACATTCGTCAGCGACTGGCCGGGCAGGCTGTGGGATTTCGACAAGCATTACCAGTACATCGGCGGCCAGGGCGCCTACGGCATCGGCTATGGCGCCCCGGCGGCGGTGGGCGCGGCGCTTGCTAATAAGAAGCATGGCAGGCTGAGCGTCAGCATTCAGTGCGATGGGGACCTGAATTACGCGCCCGGCGTTCTCTGGACGGCGGCTCACCATCGCATTCCTCTGCTGACGATCATGCACAACAACCGGGCCTATCACCAGGAGATGATGTACCTGCAGGACATGGCCTGCAGGGCGCAGCGGCGTCCGGACCAGGCGCAGATCGGTACCGCGATCACCGATCCGAACATCAACTACGCGTTGATGGCAAAGGCATACGGGATGTATAGTGCGGGACCGATCGAGAATCCCAATGATCTGGGCCCGGCGCTCAAGGCGGCGATTGAAGTCGTGAAGCGAGGAGAACCGGCGCTGATCGATGTCGTAACTCAGCCACGGTGACCAACATGTCTCGGATCTTCATGTTGTTTCTGTCTACGGTTGCGCTTGCCGCGGCTCCGCAGGGCGCGGGTCCTGAAGCGGGTTCGGCGGCAAACGGGAAAGTCCTTTTCCGCAAAGTCGGCTGCTTTGAATGCCATGGCTACGCGGGCCAGGGCGGGCGGGCCGGCGCGCCGATCGCGGGGCTTCCGCTGCGGGCGCAGGACCTCATTCGCTATGTGCGCCACCCCGCAGGCGAAATGCCTGCTTACACGGAGAAAGTCGTATCGGACCGGGAGCTGGAGGATATTTACGCCTATATCCGGACGCTTCCTTCGCCGAAGCCTGTGAAGGACATTCCGCTTCTGAACAAAATCAAAGAACGGCAGTGAGTCACGGCCGCTTCCCAAGCGGTGGCATTCACCGCCGGAAAGCCACTTCGCCGCCCGCAAGCACAACCCATGCGTGCTCGACCCCGAAGAAATAGGGGATCTCGCGGTAGTCGGCGCAGTCGGCGAGAAGAACGTCGGCGCGCTTGCCGGCTTCGAGCGAGCCGGTTTCGTGGCCGAGGCCAACGGACCAGGCTGGGTTAATAGTGGCGGCTGTGATGGCTTCGGCGGGGGTGAGGCGCATCTGCGTGCAGGCGAGCGAAAGCACCATAGTCATCGAAGGAGTGGGCGAGGAGCCGGGGTTGAAATCCGTCGCCAGCACGATGGCGAGGCCTGCATCGATCATGTCG
>JAJYCN010000282.1 GCA_021778335.1 Acidobacteriota bacterium
AAGAGCGCGGTGAAGGTGAGGAGGGCGGCGATTTCCGGGAGGGGCGAGGGCCGGCGCATAGTGGGTGGTTCCGGTTTGAGTAGAGCATGGGGCGGGGCGGGTTTTGGCTGGTTTTGGGGGGTGGGGGTTGAGGGGAAAGGAGATAGGGGGTGCGGTTTTGTTGTGAACGGGTTTGGGCGGGATGTGTGCTGGTATCCGGCGGATCGATGGGCGTTTTCGTTCCTTATCCTTACGGGGCGCCGCTCCGCGTTCTCAAATTGTCGATTTTGGGCGTTTTTCAGTCAGGGGGCTTTATGGAGCCGTTGGTAAACGCCAGGCGACCAGGCGGTGCCTATTCCGGAATCGCATACACTTTGCACCACTCCGCGTGGAGTGTTACGCCCGGCTGCTGCGGCCGTACCCGGCGCCCAAGGAGGCTCGTTTGAACTGGTCTGATAGCCCTCACCTCTGCGTTTCCACAGTCGATACTAACGTATATGTTATTATTGAGCAGTGCTCGACGTTCGGGAATACACCGACGCTGCTGGGCGCAGCCCCTTCACGAAATGGCTGCGCGCACTCAACGTTCATGCCGCGGCGAAAGTAGCAACGGCGCTTGAACGGGTTGCGGATGGCAACCTGTCCAATGTCAAAGCCGTCGGTAACGGTGTTCTCGAATACAAGATTGATTTTGGCCCCGGCTACCGCCTTTACTTCGGGCGAGACGGCGACCGGCTAATCGTTCTGCTCGCGGGTGGCACGAAGAAGCGCCAACAAGTAGACATCCGCCAGGCAAAGGCGAATTGGGAAGACTACCGGAACAGGAAGACCTAGGAGGGACCACCATGGCACTGACCAAGGATTTTCGCGAAACGATCCGCGAACGCGCTCAGCGGGAACCGAAGTTCCGCAAGGCGTTGCTTCGTGAGGCAATCGAGCTTATGCTCTCCGGCGACGAGAAGACGGGCCGGGCGATCCTGCGCAACTATATCAACGCCACCGTCGGCTTTCGGCAGTTGGAACAGGCGACCTCCATCCCCGCCACCAGTCTCATGCGGATGTTTGGGCCGAATGGCAACCCCTCGGCCAAGAATTTGTTCGGCGTCCTGGCCCATCTTCAAGCACAGGAAGGCGTAAACTTTGAGATCCGTCCGCGCCGTAATTGAGACTTGCTGCCCCTCACACTCGATGCCGGCAGCGATGCCGCGGTCGCATGGATAGCGCTTGGCAAGCCCGAACTTGTCGAACGCGTGGCGCAGCGAATGGCGCTGGGATTCGCGGACTCACTACCCCATCGGCGCATGTTTCTCATGGGCTATGCGTGCGCTATCTGCCAGCGAGCCGTCAAGTAACAGGGCTTCGGCCGGGGAGAACGGCCCTGGCCACCTCGACCTGTGGTCCGTGGGGCCAGTGGCCACAGGAGCCGTCTACAATGGGAGTCGAGGACACATCCGGTGCTACGCCAGTTCGATGTGGTTATTGAGCGCGATTCAGAAGGCTATTACATAGCCTCGGTTCCGCAAATTCCGGCGTGCCATACGCAGGCGCAGTCTCTTGACGAGGTCATGCAGCGGATTCGCGAAGCCATAGAGTTATGTCTCGAAGTCCAGGGCGTGCCGGGGCAGGAGTTGGAGTTCGTCGGTATCCAGCGCGTGACCATCGCGGCATGAGCCGGAGTCCCCGCGTGAGCGGCGCCGACCTCATTGCCGCGCTGGAAAGGGTGGGCTTTCGCGTTCTTCGCATTAAGGGCAGCCATCACTTCTTGCGTCACGAGCACAGGATCCTCCGAGATTGCCAAGTGGCCGCCGATCACCTGGGCAAGCTGCTGTAGTAGGGAAAGATCTCAACGGCAAGCCGGCTTATCGTGAGTAATGGCATGGGCCGCTACAGGCGCAGGGTGTCGATCAGGGCGGCGAGGGCGGCGGGTTGCTGGCGGCGGCTCGGGTAGTAGAGGAAAAAGCCGGGGAACGGTTGGCACCAATCCTCGAGGACGCGGATGAGCTCGCCGGCGGCGAGTTGCGGGGCTACGCGCTCGTCGGAGACGAAGGCGAGGCCGACGCCATCGATTGCGGCGCGGACCAGGGTTTCCACGTCATCGACGATGAGGGGTCCGTTGACGGCAACGGACAGGGACTTCCTGCCTTTGTCGAATTCCCAGCGGTAGAGGCCGGCGGTTCCATGCCGGAAATTGATGCAACTATGCTTGAGGAGATCGTGCGGCGTCTTCGGCTTCGGATTTGATTTGAAATAGCCGGGCGAACCGACGATGGCGGCCCGATGGTCCTTCGACACGCGGACGGCGATCATGTCCTTCTGAATGTATTCGCCAAAGTGGATGCCGGCATCGAAGCCTCCCGCGACGATGTCGAGGCGGCTGTCGTCGGCGGTGATGTCGAGAACGACGTCGGGATAGTGGCGCGTAAATTTGGCGAGTTTGGGTCCGAGGACCGTGGTGCCGGCGAGGCGCGGAACGAGCAGGCGCACGCGGCCGGAGGGTTTGTCCCGCAAGCCGGAGAGTTGGGCGATGGCGTCCCGCACGTCGGCGAGGGCCGGGCGAAGCCGCGCGAGAAGCTGCTCCCCTGCCTCCGTGGGAGCGACGCTCCGTGTCGTTCGCGAGAGCAGGCGGACTCCTATGTCTTCCTCGAGTCCCCGGATGGCGTGGCTCATGGCGGAGGGCGAGACTCCGAGCCGTTTGGCGGCCTTTGTAAAACTGCGCTCTTCGGCTATGGCGAGGAACGCGGCGAGAATGTTGAGATCGCTCGGCATGATTTGTGAATTCCGTTCACAGGCCTATTTCTTTTATACATACTAGTCAAAAATGCCATACGGGCATAACTTGGAGTTGAGGACAAGAGACATGGAAAAGCGCAGATTGGGCAAAAGCGGCCTGGAAGTTTCCGCGATCGGTCTTGGCTGCATGGGGATGAGCTGGTCATACGGACCGCCGAAAGATAAGCAGGAGATGATCGGCCTTCTCCAGGCCGCCGTGGAGCGAGGCATTACGTTCTTCGACACCGCGGAGGTATACGGGCCGCTCACGAACGAAGAACTTGTTGGCGAGGCTCTGGCTCCGTTCCGCGGCGAAGTGGCGATCGCCACGAAGTTCGGATGGGCGCCGAATCCGGGCGATGGGAGCAGATGGAGCGCGCTGAACAGCCGGCCGGAGCACATCAAGCAGGTTGCCGAGGCTTCGCTGCGGCGGCTACGGGTGGAGGCGCTCGATTTGTTCTACCAGCATCGCGTCGATCTGAACGTGCCGATCGAAGATGTGGCGGGAGCGGTGAAGGATCTGATCCGGGAAGGCAAGGTGAAGCATTTCGGACTGTCCGAGGCGGGAGCGCAGACGATTCGCCGCGCGCACGTCGTTCAGCCCGTGACCGCGCTGCAGAGCGAGTACTCGCTGTTCTGGAGGCAGCCGGAGCAGGAGATCCTGCCGCTGCTCGAGGAGCTTGGGATTGGGTTCGTGCCGTTCAGCCCGCTGGGGAAGGGCTTCCTGACGGGCAAGATCACGGCGGAGACCAAGTTCGACAGTTCGGATTTTCGGAGTTCCATCCCCCGGTTTAGCGAGGAGAACCGGAAAGCCAATCAGGCGCTGGTGGACGTGGTTACGGCCTTCGCGGAACGGAAGAAGGCGACGCCCGCGCAGATTGCGCTCGCCTGGGTGCTGGCCAAGAAACCGTGGATCGTACCGATCCCCGGCACAACGAAGCTGGAGCGTCTCGAAGAAAACCTCGGAGCGCAGCGCGTGGAGCTGACGCCGGAAGATCTGAGCGCGATCGAAAGCGCCTCTTCCGAAATCAAGCTTGAAGGGGCGCGGTATCCGGAATTTCACCAGAAGCTGGTGGGCCGGTAGGCGGAGGGGAAGATGAAAACGATCCGGTTTGTGATTCTCGTGCTGCTTGCCGTGGTGTGCGTGGCTTCCCAGACGCGCTCCGACAGGGAGAGGTTCATCGGTGCGTGGCGGCTGGTTTCGATCGTGGGGCCGGATGGAAGGCCGGCAACGACGGACGTACCGATTGGGATGTTGATTTACACGGGCGACGGTCACGTGTCGGTACAACTGATGTACACGAGTTCCGCGAAGGCGCTATCAAATGAGTATGTGGAGAACGGGTACGAAGCCTCGTTCGGGAGCTACGAGATAAACGCCGCGGCGCACACGGTGACGCACCATGTGCAAGGGGCGAACACGCGCGACCGGCTTGTGGGCAAAGATTTGCCGCGCGTCTATGAGTTCAATGCAAATGGCCGGTTGATTCTCAAGCCGGCCGGGGCGGGGGAACACTGGTCCGTTACGTGGGAGCACTACTGAGATGAATGCGAACATACGCCGGTCCGCAATGACGCTGGAAGATATCCGCGCGGTTTCTCCCACGCTGGAAAACTACACGCGGAACAGCATACAGGAGTGGCTGTGGAAGCGGCCGGGGCTCCCGGCGCGGGACCGCAGCATCGTCACGGCATCGGCCTTGATTGCGCGCAATCAGACGATCGGTATGCTGCACTATTTCAACATCGCTCTCGACAGCAATGTGACGCCGGGGGAGCTTTCCGAAATCATCACTCATCTGGCGTTTTACTCCGGTTGGCTGAATGCTCTCGGCGCCGTCGCGATTGTGAAAGAAATCTTTGCGCAGAGGGGCATCGGGACGGATCGGCTTCCGCCGGTGTCGCCCGAGCTTCTGCCTCTCGATGAGGCCGCGGAAGCAGAACGCGCGTCACGGGTTCAGCAGGATTTCGGGCAAGTGGCTCCGGGCGTGGCGCAGTACACGACGGAGCTGCTTTTTCGCGAATTGTGGCTGCGACCTGCCTTGGCGCCTCGGGACCGCAGCCTTGTTACGGTGAGCGCGCTGGTGGCCGCGGGCCAGGCGGCGCAGGTCGCGTACCACCTCAACCGGGCGATGGACAACGGTTTGACCAAAGCCGAGGCGTCGGAGGCGCTGACGCATCTTGCTTTCTATGCCGGCTGGCCGAATGTCTTTTCGGCGTTGCCGGTGGTTAAGGGCGTGTTTGAAAAACGGCCGGGTTAGCGGGGAGAGGAAACGGGAAAATGCCTCATGTCATTGTGAAGCTTTGGCCGGGAAAGCCGGACATCCGGGATAAGTGGGACGAGCTTTATAAGAAACCGGGATACGAGATGTGAGGGCTGGGTGAAAGGCAGGACATGAGAGATGGCCTCCTGGATAAACGACGAGTTGCGCAAAATTGCCGAGGCGGACGATTTGCATATTGCGCCATTCCGCGAGGACGGCCTAACGTACGGCACGCCGACGTGGATCTGGTCTGTCAGCGACGGCGGCGCGCTTTATGTTCGCGGCTACAACGGAACTGAGTCTCGATGGTATCAGGCGGCGCTGCGGCAGAAAGCCGGCCGGATTCTGGCCGCCGGGATGACGATCGAAGTGAGCTTCGAGCCGGTGGGGGGTCCGATTAACGATCGCATCGATGACGCGTATCGATCGAAGTACGCGGGAAGTCCTTATCTGGCGCCTATGATCGGCGCGCGTGCGCGCGCGGCAACGATCAGGATTGTGCCGCGCGCCGCGAAGGCTAATCCGGCGAGGCGTCACGGATCTTGACTCTGGAGTGAACTCCAGAGTGTAAGCTGGAAGGGAATGAACGGCGGACTCCAGATTGGGAAGGTGGCGGAACAAGCTGGCGTCAGCGTCGATGCGATCCGGTTCTATGAGAGGCAGCGCCTCTTGGGACGGCCGGCGCGTTCGGAGGGCGGATTTCGCCTCTTCGGCGTGGAAGCTGTCAACAGGGTTCTGTTCATCCGCCGCGCGCAGACTCTGGGATTCTCCCTGCCTGAGATACGCGAGATCCTGGTGCTTCAGGGAGATGAGACCCGGGCTTGTTCTCAGATGCGCGAGCGGCTGCGGGCCAAGTTGAGCACGGTCCGCGAGAAGATGCGTGAACTCGGCGCACTGGAAGCACACCTGGCAAGGGAACTTCAGAAGTGCGAGCGGAACTTGAAGGGCACGCGGAAGATCAAAAAGGACGGGTGTCCCGTGCTACGGGAAATCGCGAATGGGGATTCCAATGAAGATTGAAGTTCTGTTTTTCAGGGGTTGTCCCAATCACCCTCCCGCCGTGGATCGGGTCAAGACAGTTCTTCGCCAGGAGGGTCTGTCCGGCGAATTGTCAGAGATCGAAATCTCCGATGCGGCCATGGCGAAAGCTCTGAAGTTCCCCGGGTCGCCGACGATTCGAGTGAACGGCCTGGATATTGAAGCCGGGTTCCAGGATGGCGGCGAATGGGGCCTGGCTTGCCGCCGGTACGCGGATGGCGCGCCGCCGGAAGGAATGATTCGAGCCGCCCTCAAACAAGCACAGGAGCGCGAGCGTGGAAAAACAGTCGAGCGGGGCTGACGCGGCCGGGCCTCGGGCGGGCGGAGACGCGCGGGCGGTCTTCGCGGGTGTGGCGGCGATTGCCAGCGTCCTTGCCGCGTCGAGTTGCTGCCTGCCTTTGCTTCCATTCGCGCTGGCAGCCGGCATAGCGAGCGGGTCAACGTTCTTCACGGTTGCAAGGCCGTACCTGCTCGGCGTTTCGGTTCTGCTGATCGCGTACGGGTTCTTTCAAACGCGCCGGGCGCGGACATGCCACCGGCGGCCCCGTATCGCCAGCTTCGTTCTGTTATGGGTGTCAACCGGATTCGTGTTTGTCGCGATCTTCTTTCCGCAGGTGATGGCGAACGCCGCGGCAGGTTTGCTTACGAGATAAGTAATGAAACGGAAAACTATCCTTGGCGGCGCTCTGGGCGTGATTTTTCTCGCATCGCTCTATTACTTCAACCGCGGCGGCGAGGCGCCGCAGGGACAGCCACCGGTCCGGAACCTTACGGCGGCGAACGTGGGTGATCTCGAGCACGAGTTCAATGCGGCGAAAGACCAGGTGCGCGTACTGCTTTTGTTATCGCCGACTTGACCCGTATGTCTGCAGGGGGCCTCTGCATTCGAGGACGTGATGCGGAAATTCGCGGACAAGCCGCTGCGGGTTTTCGTTGTTTGGGAACCGGTTTTGCCGTCGGATTGGGCGGCGCCGTCCACCTGGGCGCTCAGCAGGTTACCGGATCGCCGTGTGAGCCAATTCTGGGACCGGCAAAGGCTGGTTTCCCATATGTTGGGTGAGCACGACCCGCGAAGCGTGGTTTGGGATTACGTCGCGGTTTATCGGGCGGAAGCGACGTGGGGACACGATCCTCCGATGGCGGCGTATCACGGCGGCCCTGTGGTTCGTGCGATCGGGCCAGCTCAGGCAGCGATTTCGCAAGCACTATCGCAGGAGCCGGGGGAGAGATCAGCTTCGCGCTGAAACCAAGAAAGCAGAACTCGTTCGGCGCTGGCCGTTGCAGGCGATGGGGCTCGCGCTAAGGGACATGGCTCGCGGATTTGACGGCGACCAGGGTGAGGGTGCGTTCGCCTTCGGTGCGGTGGCGGAGGAGGTTGATGCCGGGGAGGGTGGCGAGGGCTTCGGAGAGGGCGCGGGGGGTGGCGGGGAGGAGATGGGGTGGGCAGTAGGCGCGGAGGTGGCTGAGGAGTTCCGTGGCGCGGCCGTGCCAGGGGGCGGCGAGGTCGGTGAGGAGGTCGTGAAGGGCAGTGGCGAGGCCGGGCTTGGGCGGGGGCGCGGCGGCGGCGACGGCGTCGGATGGGGTGAGGCCGAAGGCCGGGGCGGCGGCGACGGACCAGACGGCGAAATCGGCGAGGCGGGGGAGTTCGGCGAGTTGGACAGTAGCGACGTCGCGGAGGGCGGTGGAGGCGGCGCGGCAGATGGTTCCGAGGATGGCGGGGTGGAGTTGGGCGAACGCGGCGCGGAGGCTGGCTTCCGTGCCGCGGAGCGCGGGCGAGAGTTCGGGGAGGCGGACGAGGAGGGCGCGGGAGGCGAGGTGGCGGTCGAGTTTCGCGGCGGCGGACGGCGGCAGGGCGAGGATGATGGGGCGGGCGATGGTTGAGGCGAGGGGTTCGCGCGGGGA
>JAJYCN010000283.1 GCA_021778335.1 Acidobacteriota bacterium
CCGGCACGTCGTCGTCTAACTTGTATTGCGACGTGTACCGGAACATCATCTCGTCCCAAATGTCATAACAAAGCCCCGAAGTATGTGTAAGTAACTGCCGTAGCGTCGGCTGCGTCTTCGGCGCCCGTAGCACCGGCTTCCCGCCCGCGTCAAACCCCTCGAGCACGCGCGCCTTCTCAAACTCCGGTAAGTGCCGCGCCACCGGCTCGTCCAGCGCCACTTTCCCTCGCTCCACCAACTGCAGCGCCGCCACCGTCGTCACCGCCTTGGTCATCGAAGCGATCCGAAATATGTTGTCCACCCGCACCGCCGGGCCCTCGGCGTCCCGCTTCCCGAAAGCCCCCGCGTACAGTGTCTTCCCGCTGCTCGCCGCCATCCCAACCACCGCGGGAATCTTTCGCTTCGCGATCCCCGTCCGCAGCGTCTCGTCGATCGCCGCGCTCCGCGGCGCAGCCAGAGCGCTCGCCATCCCCAGCCCCGCGCCTAAGAACTCTCTCCGGTTCATGATTTCTAGGACGTTAGCACAGTAATTCCAGGCAAACACCCACTACCCGCTCCACGCTTACGTTCTCCATCCCCGTCGCCACTTCCACGCGGCCACGCCCGCGCGGTGCCCACACCCGCGCATCCGTCGGCCCGAACAACGCCACCACCGGCGCGCCCACCGCCGCCGCCAGATGGCTCACCCCTGAGTCGTTTCCTACATAGAGCCGCGCCCCCGCAAGCCGCCGCGCCAGCTCCTCCAACCCCATCGGTTCCAGCGCCCCCGCAAGCTCCGGATCCTCCTCGCCTCGCAGCCAATACACCGGCTCCGGAAGCCTCGCCGCCACGGCCCGGAACTTCTCGAGCGGCCAGTTCTTCCCCGCACTCCCCGAAAACGGATGAATGTAAATCCCGCCCACCCCTTCGCGCTCCACCTCGATCGCTGTCGCCGCCGGCGGCTCGCCTCCAACCTGCTCGAGAAAAAAATCCGCCGCGTGCGTCTCCCCTTCCCGCGGAGGCAGCGCCTCGAGAAACCGGAACGGCAGCCCATGCCGCGCCGCCGCCTCGCGAAACTGCGCGCGGTTTCCTCCGTACCACGAAACAATCTCATCGAACGCTTGTAGCCGCTCCACCACCGCCCGCGGAGCCTCGCTTGCAATCTCCAGCAGATCCAGACCCGTCGAGGAAATCGTCCGCGCCGGAGCAATCCGCGCAAGCAAAGGAACCACCGCCGCCGGAGCCCAGATCTCCGCCTCCGCCCCACGCGCCAGAAACTCGAGCGCCGGCGCGCAGAGCAGACAATCCCCAATCCCTCCGGGCCGGATCAGCAGCCGCTTCAATTGGTCGCGTCGAACGACAGCCGGATCGGAACCACCTTCGGCTGCAGGCACTCTCTGTCGTTGCACGCCTGATATCGCAGCTTGCCGCTCATCACGCCCATGTCCGCCACATTCGCGGGCGCGCGGAACGTCACCACGATGTCGAATGCGCCCGAAAAAATCGCCACGGGCTTATCGGAAAACGCAACCTTCACCCGCTGTGGCGCGGGAAACCGCGTCGCCGCCGGCTCCAGCACCGGCTTGTCCCAGGTGAGCCGCAGCGGAATCAGATACGGGTCGTCCGGCGCGTCACTGTTCACGTGGTAGCCCGGCGCCACTTTCGCGCTCAGCTTTACGTCCACCGTCTGCCCGCGCCGCGCGTGAAACCGGGCCACCGGAGCCACCGTCAGCGCGCCGCCCGGTACGCTATCTTGCGCCGCCAGCGGTGAAAAAAGCAGGCACGCCGGCAAAAGGAGCACGCAGATCGGCCCGCGCGTCCAGCAGTTGGACAATTTGATTCTTGAACTCATCCTTGGAAACCAATCCCTCGTGCATCGCCGCAATCCGCCCCGAGCGGTCGATCAGAAACGTCGTCGGCATCGCGTCCACGCCGCCGTACAGCCCGGCCACCTGATCGTTGCCCAGCAGAATCCGGTAGTTGATCTTCTGCTGCTCGATGTACGGGCGCACCACGCTCCATCCGTTGTCGTCCATCGAAACGCCCAGCACCACCAGCCCGCGCGGCTTCAGCTCCCGCTCAAATTCCATGAACCACGGAATCTCGATCTTGCACGGGCCGCACCACGTCGCCCAGAAATCCAGCACCACCACCTTGCCGCGATAGCTCGACAGCTTCACCTTCTCCCCGCGCGAGTCCTCGAGCGTGAAATCCGGCGCCGCCTTACGCTGCGCTGCGGGCTTCAGGTCGTTCCCGGCGGCTTCCACACTCGTGCCGAAACTCGAGCACGCGCTCAGGCCCAGCGCCAGGGCGGGCACAAGAAAGAGCGCACAGAGCGGGGCGCGCCCGGCTCGGCCTATCAATGTCCGCGCCCCGCTGCGTTGTGCGCGGCGTTGAGAGGGATGGAGGTTAGAAAACAGACGGGCTGCGGGCATTTCTATCCCGATTATATCGGGATCGCCCGCCCGCCAACCCAGGTGCGGAACCACTCGGCCCGCCGCTCGCGGTGCCGCCGCGCCAGCGTCACCTCTTCATGCCGCCGCAGCCCCGCGAAAAACCAAGCCGCCGAGTCGCAGAAGCTCTCGCACAAATAATCCCGCCACGCCCGTTCGTTGCCGCGGTCGAGCCCCCGCTTCCGCGTCTCGGCCGACCACCCCAGCTCCCCCCGCGCCCGCGCCGCCATCTCCGCTTCGAGCAGTTCTTCGTACGACCGGCGCGCCGGATTCCCCAACCGCGCCCACACAAAGTGAAACAACTCGTGCAGCAGCACCCGCGTCAACTCTACCCGCGAACCTCGCAGCGCCGAATCGAGCACTATCCGCCGCTCCCGCAGAAATGAAGCCGCATGCACCGGCTGCCCCGCCTCGCTCGCCCCCGAATGCAACCTTCCCCGCGAAGCGTGCAGCGAGGGAAGAAAGGAAATCCGGATCGGGTCCCCGTCCAGGGGAGGCAGGGACCGCTTCAACGCCGCCAGAATCGGTTTATCGCGGAGGGTGGCCCGCAAAAAACTGCGGGTCCTTGACGTTGACGTCGTAGCGCGTCTCAATTCCCTTCACCCACTGGTTAAAGTGGTCCTGCTTCAACTGCTCGAACACTTTCGACTGCACGTCGTTGAACGACTGCCTGTCCAGCTTCGCCAGCTTGAACAAATAATATCCGTTCGGCTGCCGCACCGGTTCGCTCACCTCTCCCTCCTTCAGCGCGAACACCGTGCTCTTGATCGCCTCCGGATACGGACTCACCCGCGTGATGATTCCGAAATCCCCGCCCTTGGCCGCCGAAGCCTTGTCCTCGCTGTTCTCCGCCGCGATCTTCGAAAAATCCGCCCCGGCCAGAATCTGCCTCCGCAGATCTTCGATCTTGGCCTTCGCTCCCGCTTCGTCCAGCTCCTTCCCGGCGTCCTTCAGCGCGCCCGAAACGAACGAGATGTATATCACCTTCACGTGCGCCTGCTCGTACTGCGCCGCGTGCTCGTTATAGTACGCCTGCTGCTCGTCGTAGGTCGGCTGATACGTGTTCCGGTAGTTGTTCAGCTCCGCCTGCGACAGCAGGTTCAGCCGTGTGTACTCGAAGTCCTGCTGAAACTCCTTCTCCTTGTCCAGGTTGTGGAACTGCGCCTGGTCCGCCAGGTACTGCATCATGAAAATGAAGTTAAGCGCCCGCGTAGGGTTCTGCGCGAACGCCGACCGGATCTGCGGCGGAAACTTATCCACCAGCGCCCGCACCTCGCCCGCCGTGTAATCCTTCCCGTCAATCGTCGCCACCACCTTGTTATCCGGAGTCACCGGCCCCGTGGCGGGAGGGGCCGCCGCGGGCTTTGGAGGCGCGGAAGGCTGCGCCGTCTGCGCCGGCGCAACGAACGAGCAAAGGAGAGGAATCAGGAAAATGTATCGCATGGGAATCGGAAAGAAATCGGAAGCAGCTTCATCTTACCATCGCCGCCCCACCCGCCCCGAACCGATCCGGGCCGCTGCGGCACTTACTAAGTCCCCCGCCCCGCGCGCACCCCCGCTGCCCGCGGCGAGATGGGACCCGGCAGTGACTTCGACTTACTCGTCGACTTCCTCCCTGACGCCCACCCCGGCCTCCTCGGCGTCGCCGCCATGGCTCGCAAGCTCAGCGCCCTCCTCGGCCGCCGCGTCGATCTCGCCATCAAAAGCCGGCCCTGAAACCGCGCATCCGCCCAACCGTCCTCGCCGAAGCCCGGCTCATCCATGCGGCGTGACGACGGCCGCCTCAACGGCATTCTCGAAGCGCTCGAGTCATGAAGCTCGCCGGCCGGATGAATCCTTGCCTAGACTGGAATGACCGCCACGGCCTCGCCCGCAAGAGAACCCGGAGGCAGCAGCCCCAAAATCCTCCGGTCGAATGTCGCCAGCCGTCCCTCGTGCCGGATCGCCAGATCGAGCAGCACCGCATCGGTCAACTGGTGGTGTCCCACAACGCGTGCGCGAATCTCCTCGTGAACGTCCGCAAGTCCACCTTCGAGCGGCCAGAAGCGGTGCGCGCCGTGCGACGTCATCCGGGCCAGCGCCTCCATCACGTCCCCAAAAAGAATCGCGGTCTTCACCACCGCCGGTTGCATCGCCAGCCGCACAAACCCTAGTTGTGTTAGCGGGCAAGTCGCCCAACCGGTTCCATAATTCTCCGCAAACCAACGGTGGGCCGCCCGATGGTGTACGTGGTTCGGCCACGCCATGGCCAGCAGGACATTGACATCAAGCAGAGAGACGGACACGGTTACCGTCCCGGCTCCAGAAATTGCCGCGCCGCCTGGCGGTCCTGCTTTTCCTCCGCCTCGGCAACTTCATCCGGGCCGAACTCCGGTGTCCCCGCCGGGACCTGAAATACCGGAAAACCATTGCGGCTGCTCAACGGCATGCGGGCCGCGACACCCCGCCGCGCTAATTCCGACAGAGCCGCCCCCACCGACACACCCCTGGCTTCCGCCAACGCCCTGGCGGCATCCAGAACATCGTTTTCCACATCAAGCGTCGTGCGCATCGTGATTCAATGATGCCTAATGATAGATTTGATGTCAACCATGCCAACCGGGAGGCAGCCGTCTCGGAATTGCGGCGAAGCAGGGATTTGCGCGATCGAGCGGAGTTAAGTCGAGGGGGAGTCAGCGTTCCTGCCGGCCGCGCGGCGCCAGATTCAACCGGCATCGGGCGGGCTGAAGGAGCCCAGGCTCAACCGGAGGTAAGTCGATAAGTCCATGGCGGAGCCAACGCCATGGTCTCCGCGGTGCAGATGCCGGTATTAACGCTCAATCACCGCGGCCAACAGGATAGGCAACCAAACGATCGGGATGCTGTCGGGTTCATGGTGGAATATGCGCCATCGCCAGGGCCGTACGGTTCTGCCTCCACCGGCAGAGTCAATCCGTCCACCACGCTGATCAACACGAAATGATGGAGATACCCATGCACCTCGCCCTTGGCATCTTTAACCGGATCGCACTCCGAGCATGGTTGTCTGTAAGTGCGTCAGTGGAGTGGGCCATTCACGGAAGCGGATTCTGAGCGATAGAGATCCTTGCTATCGATCATTTTGTATGATGTTATGAGCGATAGAAATGACGGCTATGGCTCATGAACTGGAACTGGCAAAAACCTGATTGGCCACGATTTTCGTGGGATACGGCGCGCCTGCGGAAGGCCGAGGAGCGCTTTTTGCTGGGAGCGGGGGTGTCTGCCGGCCTCATCAAGCACCTTGGAACGGCCGATCGGGATCAACTGACAGTCGAAACAATCAGCTCTGAGGCGGTTACCACCTCGGAGATCGAAGGCGAAATACTGGATCGGGCCAGCGTCCAGTCCTCCATCCGCAAACAGCTTGGCCTCGATGCCGAAGACCGCCGGGTCCGGCCGGGAGAGGAGGGCGTTGCTGAAATGATGGTCAATCTATATAGATCTTCGGCCGCGCCTCTGAGCGAGGCCATTGCGTTTGAATGGCATCGGATGCTGATGAAAGGCAGGGCAGATATCATCGTCATTGGCCGTTACCGCACCGGGACAGAGCCAATGCAGGTCATCTCCGGTCCGGCGCACAATCCAAAAGTTCATTTCGAAGCCCCCCCGTCCGCGCGTGTGCCGGGCGAAATGAAGCGCTTTATAGAGTGGTTCAACAGTACGGCGCCGGATGCCGCGGGGCCATTGCCCGCCCTGACAAGGGCAGGGGTCGCGCATCTCTATATTTCGAAACCATCCACCCATTCGAGGATGGGAACGGAAGAATCGGTCGCGCCCTATCCGGGAAGGCGCTCGCTCAAGCAGTGAGCCGCCCAACGCTGACGTCATTGGCCGCCACAATACTGATTCGGCGCAAGGGTTACTATCAAGCGCTCGAAGAGGCGAATAAGAACAACGAAATCACTGAGTGGCTTTCATGGTTCGCCGGCATCGCTCTCGAAGCACAGGCGCGCACGGAAGCGCGCGTCGAATTTCTGGTCGACACGGCCAAACTGCTGGACCGGTTGCGCGGACGCTTGAACGCCCGCCAGGAAAAGGCGTTGCTTCGCATGCTACACGAAGGTCCGGATGGATTTAGGGGCGGCCTGAGCGCCGGGAAATACGCCACCATCACAGGAGCTTCGCCGGCAACTACTACGCGTGACCTTGCGGACTTAGTCGCCAAAGACGCCTTGGTGCGAACCGGCGAACGTCGCCACACACGCTATGCCATCGCAATTCCATTGAGGCCGGTTTTACCGGTGACACTGGCTAAAACTGGCGACCTGGTCAGTGAAACAAAAACGGATTAGGAACTGGCATGACGTTCCCGGCTGAGAATTCCGTGGATCTGGAGACGGGCGTGGTGGCGGCGGTGACGGTGCAATCGGCCGATCGCGCGGCGATACGGCGAGTCCACCGGTGACTCGGGCCCAAGCGGGAATCACGGTGACCGGGATGACGGGGCAAGCCGCGGACGCGACGGCGGTGGGGCCGGTGAAAACGGTGAGTGCAGTGGGCGTAGAGCGTGTGACCGCGGACAGGGGCTACCACACACCGCAAGCGCGCCCCGCACCGGAGCCATCGCCTTCGGTGCCCGCGACAGCAAAAAGGGACTTCATCCACGGCTGCCAGGCCGCCGCCTCCATCTCGTCCCCAGAAGAATCGCGGTCTTCACCACCGCCGGTTGCATCGCCAGCCGCACAAGCCCCAGTTGGGTTGCCGGACAAGTCGCCTAACCGGTTCCGTAATGCTCCGCAAACCAACGGCGGGCCGCCCGATGGTGTACGTTGTCCAGCCACGCCATGGCAAGCAGGACATTGACATCAAGCACAGAGACGGAGACGGTTACCGTCCCGGCTCCGGAAATTGCCGCGCCGCCTCGCGTTCCTGCCTTCCCTCTGCCGCGGCAACTTCATCCGGGCCGAACTCGGGTGTTCCCGCCGGAACCTGAAATACCGGAAAACCAATGCGGCTGCTCAACGGCACGCGCGCCGCGACACCCCGCCGCGCCAGTTCCGGCAACGCCGCCCCCTCCGGCACGCCTCTGGCGGCCGTCAAGGCTCTGGCGCATCCAGGACATCGTTTTCCACCCGGCCGGAAGGTTCGAGTCACCCGCGGTCCGCCTTTTTGTGGAACCGAAAAGCTTCCTCCCCACGCCCGGCGCCGGGCGGGTCCGCGCTCTCCACCCTTAGTCGTACACTCATGCTATGTACGTTCGGCGGTTGTTGCCGGTCGCACTCCTCTGCGGTGTTGCGGCATCCGCTCAGACGCCGCCGCCCTCATCATCCCTGCGTGTTTCCTCGCGCGTCGATCATGTGGACGTGGCTGGCCGGGAACCAATGGTCGTCGAACATCCGGGCGGTTCGCTTTTCGTCGCCAGTTACGGTAATCCGCCCCGCCCAACGCTATGGAAGAGTTCGGACCGCGGCGCTACCTGGAAGCGCGTCGATGTGGGCACAGAGGCCCAAGACGCTGTTGGCAATTCCGATGTCTCACTTGCG
>JAJYCN010000284.1 GCA_021778335.1 Acidobacteriota bacterium
CCAACGAACAATTCTACGACTGCTCCTTCGACGCCGAGGGCGAGGGTGGCAAGCGGCATGGTTGCAGTCTCCTGGAGGTGTAAAGAGTCCTCTCCGTCTCGCCGATCTTACGGACGAGGAACGCGGCGCTGCCATAGTCGTAGGTGGGCAGTGCCAGGTCGGTCAGACGTTGCTCGGCACGCACCAGGGTGGCCGGACAGATGGTGAGGCCCAACAAAGGTGGTAAGGTCCAGGGTGAAGCTTAGAGAGCTTGTACTGCCTTCATTGAGCTTCGTGCTTTGGTATCAGTGCAGTCCATACCTCCAAACTCGTCGCGTTGTCGGAAGGCGAGTTGCCAGCGATCTTTTGCGGCCATCCATTCCTGAAGAGCGGTCGCCAAGTCGGGGTGGCGACGGAGCAATTCCTGCCAGTCGGGAACGTCGCCTGTAGCGACCGCTTCGGGATAGAAATCGAGGACGACCTCAAGCGTCAGACCGTCTGTCCCCGGCCAGGCGGTGACACAGGCGGCGACTTGCAGGTAACCCAGTAGGACTTCCTGAAGCCGTCCGGCGACCTCATTGGATTCTGTGCGTTTGTCAGGCATACGCTTGTTCCACTCTTCGATCGTTCGACAATTTTTCCTAGCTGTTGATGACCTAATGTCGGCGCTCTGCTTGCACGGTTAGTTTTTCTTTTTTACCGGCTGCTGGTGAGGGGCCTTATCTGGTGCCATGTCCGGTTTGGGCAATCGCCACAAGCGCAGGATATTACTTGCATCACTGGAGAGCGCCCGGCAGCCATCGGGAGAAAATGCCACACCAAGAACGCCGGCGGTATGCCCGACGAATCGGTAAAGCTCGGTCCCCGATGCCAGATCCCACAGGCGCACGCTCCTGTCGCCGCGCCCGGCCGAAAGGGCGCGGCAGCCATCCGGCGAAACCTTTACATCATTTACTCCGCCGCGGTGTTCCAGCCGCCGCAATTCCTTACCGTTGCTCAAGTCCCAAATCCGTAGAGTGCCATCCATACTGGCGGAAAGGAAGGATCCGCCACCCGGCAGAAAGACGACGGCAGTGACCTCTCCGCTGTGCCCCTCAAAGCGGCGCACTTCCTTGCCCGTGTCTACGTCCCACAGGCAGACCAGGTTGTTGCTTTTTTTGCCAAAGTGGCCCGACAGGATATGACGGCCATCGGGGGCATAGGCAAGGCAGCGGATCTTGCCGGCTCTGCTCTGGAATTGCCGCAGTTCCCGGCCGGTCTTCACGTCCCACAAGCGAAGCGTTTCGTCTAATCCCCCGGTGGCAGCGCGGCTGGCATCCGGGGACAGGGCGACGCCCCGGACTCCCGCAGTGTGCCCCTCGAAGCGTTGCACCTCCTTCCCGGATCGAATCGATCCCAAGCGCACGACCTTGTCGTGATCGTGGCCGGTCAGGAAGTACCGGCAGTCCTTAGACAGGACGAGACCCAAACGGGCATACTTAACCTCCAGCACCCGGTACAATTCTTTTCCGGTTTCAAGGTCGAAAAGGATGACGGCTCCGCCGGTTGCTAGCGCTCGCCGTCCATCCGAGCTGAAAGCCACGCGATTCAGCCAGTAATCGCGCTTACTCCCAAAATGACGGATTTCGCCGAAGCAACGCCGGCCGATCGCATCCTCCGCTCGTTTGCAGCGCCAGCGAATTTCGGCGTCGGAGTCGTCCCGAGCTGCTTTCCGCACGGCGTTCCACGCCGGTTCGCCGATGGCCTCCAGTCGTTTGCTGGCCGACTCGCGTTCGCTGAAATCGTCGCTGCCCAACTGTTTAATCAGTCGCTCGATCTCCGAGACGTCTGCGACTGCGATCCGTGGCGAGATCATGGTCAGCACAGCGGTGGACAGCAAAGCGTATTGAGCAAAGCGTTGCATGGGATGCCTCCTGAAGTCAGACCAAAGGGGTAATTTCCGGCAGAGCCACGACCGAAAGCGAGCAGTGTTGATTCAACATCTCGCGCGAAGCGATAAGTCCAGAGCCGCTCCCTTACGGTCGCGGCTCGTCTATTTCCTGGCGGTCGAAGGCACTGCCCGGCTGGACTCTAGCTGTTGATAGTCCTTCTCCAGCCGGCAGAGTACCGCCGTCAATTCCTCGGGCCTCCCATGCAGGATGATTCCGACGACACTCCTAATTACGCTATAATAACGCATCTCGTCGGACACTGGCTGTGGTTGTTGCTTCAAGTGGATGCTGTAGGCTGGCCATTCCTGGGCTAATTCCTGTTCCCTTTCTTTCAAACGCTGCATGGTTTCCACCAGCGTACCACGCTGAGCGATGTACTCGCGCACGGCTTGCCGGATGCCCTTCTGATGGCGCAATGTGAGCTGCTCCAAGCGTTGGATTTCCTCACCTCTGTGGATCATTTCCTCGAAGCAGCCCGGCGATAAGGCAGAGCGGAGCGCGAAAACACTGAGGGCGGGCAATCCCACAGCAAGGGTGGTATAGACGGTCACTCGCATCGCGGCGTTCATGACAGTTTCTCTCACGGGGCCTCGAGAGAGCCAGGCAGCGTTGCCTCTCGTTGGGCTGCGGTCTGCGATATAATGATGGGCAAACATCCCGGCGCGCAGACCGAGCGACGGGGCTTTGTCGAGCCGGTACGGCTTCCGCGTGGCGGCGAGGATGCACCGGCTCATCTTCCAATTCTCCTTTCTCCCGCGTTACTTCTTCAAATCTTTCCGTTGCCCGATGTCGCCCAGCTCGAAGCGAATCGACAGCGGCGTTGCCGGGCTTGAGTCTACGGCAGGCAATGGCGGCGCGTCCCAGTCGATACCCAATTCGTCCAATCCCGCACGGATGGCGCGTAAATCGAAAATGTGAAGGTCCGACGATTCCACGCCGACCGTAATCAGTTGCGAACCGTCTGGTGTGAAACTACAGGGTACCAGGCGGGACTGCTCCGGGGCAGTAAGCCGGGCGATCTCCACGCCGGTGTCCGGCACGACCAGCCGCACCACGCCGAAGGCTTCTTCTCCCAGGGCCAGCAGCTTGCCGTCGTGGGAAAAAGCGGCCCAGGAATTAAATTGCGTTCCGCCTAGCTTTGGCCCTTCCTCCCAGGTGCCGACCGCCCACAAGCGAGGACCGCCGCTCGTGGTCAGCAGCCATTTGCCATCAAGGCTGAATTGGACGTCGCAGCACTTTCCGACGGGCAAGTCCTTGATGTGTCGCCCATCCCTGGCGTCCCAGACTTTGGCCCCGGCACCTTTGCGGAGCGTATGACTGCCGGTGGCGATCCATCGGCCATCTGGACTGACCGAACAGCTACGCACATCCTCTTGAGTACCCAAGCGCAGCACGCGCCCACTGTCCCGGTGGAACACGAGCGTGCGTCCGTACTGTTGGGGTATGGCCACGATCCGAACATCCTTATCGCTGCCGTGGCGCATATCATTCGTCGGCCCAAAAAATCGCTGGGGCGGGCCGTAGCAGCGTTGCCCGGTTTTTGGATCGTCGGTTTTCGGCCAGCACAACAGTCCTTTGGAGCCGTGCGACCAGAACGATCCCTCGGAATCGAAGCACAGCGGCACATTTCCGGGCAATAGCAGGAACGCTGCTTCTTCGCCGCGCGCCAGGTCCACGAACGCCACGCCCATATCCGTATGAACGGCGCACAATCGCCCCTTCGGGTCCTTAGAATCCGAGATACTGTAATTCCAAATCCGGCCGTGATGGACTACCGTGCGCAATTCCTCGCCCCGCCCGAAGTCATAGAGTCGAATTCCACTGTTGCCGCCCCATCCCGTGCCTACCAGACGGTCATCGGGGCTGAAGGAGAAGCCGGAGTAGTGGATGCCGGGCACCTTGAGCAACAGCCGCCCCGAACGCACGTCCCACAGATGCCCACTGCGTGTCCAGTTGCTGCTGAGCAGCCGGTCGCCGGCACGGTTGAAACGCAGCTCACCCTCGCTGATATTATGTCCCTCCAAGGGCGGCATCACGAGGCGGGCGCTGGGCACGTCCCACAGGTATATCTTGTTGTTCGTCTCGCCACTCACTGCCAACAATCGGCCTTCCGGGTGCCAAACTACGGTAGCATACCCGCCGGGAACCTTCGGCCCGACCCATGCCGTCCCGCCCGTGTCCACATTCAACAACCGCAAAGATGTTCGGTTGCTGACCAGCAGTTGTGGCCGCTTGGGGTTCCAATACAAGCTGTGTGGATCGGGTATGATGTCGAGGGTAAACCGCCGCAGTTCGCGGCCGGAAGCGGGATCGAAGAAACGCACCGTCCGGTCCCGACCGGAGGCGGCAACTTCTCGACCGTCGGGCCGGAAGGCCAGGCCGGTGTGGTCATCATCGAGTACGGCTTTCGGCTTTGGGGCGTCCAGATCCCACAGACGGGAGTGAAGCCCTCTCGGAGTGTTACAAATCTGGTGCAGAAAACGTCCATTCGGGCCGAATTGCAGCCCGCTGTATTCACTCACCCAACCGTCGCCGGGCAATTGCAGCAGCTCCTCGTCGTCGCTCAAGCGGCAGATGCGGACGTTGCCGTCCTTGTCGGCCCAGGCGTAACGCTCGAAAGCCGGCTGGATCGTGAAGCCCCTGCCACCGATGGTCTCGCGGCACCGTTCGCGGGCCAGGTGTAGATCGGGCAGGCACAGCGCGGCAATCGCCTCGGTGCGTAGCTCAGCGCGCGAACGGCCGGGCGGCACCGGCAGGGCCAGGGCTTTCTTGATGGCTTTTAGGCTGACAAAGCGCTGGCCAGACTGCCGACTCATCCGCGTCGCCCGCGCCTGGAGCAAGTAGGATAGCCACAAATCGTGCTTGCTTTGCAACTCCGCCATTTCGGCGCGCATGCGTTGCCGCGTCTCCGCTGCCAGAGCCTGGTCTTTTTTGTCTCGTTCCGCCACGGCTATGATTTCCGCGTGCGTGGCTCGAATCGCCTGCCAAGTCGCGACCGCGGAGCCTACCAGCAGCGCCACTATTACCGCCAGGATTGTTGCGATCAACGCCTTGTTCCGCCGCACGAGCTTGCGGAAGAGATACCACGTCGACGGTGGACACGCCTGCACGGGATCTTCGTGCAAAAAGCGTTGCACGTCACGGGCCAGACCGTTGGCCGTCTCATAGCGGCGGTTGCGATCCTTCTCGAGTGCCTTCAGCACAATCCAATCCAACTCGCCGCGAAAGAGTCGACTCATGCGATTCGGCTCACTTTGGCGCTGAGTGGATACGATCGCTGCGGCCTGACGCAGCATGCTGACGCGCGAGCTAGGACGAGGCGGCTCTTCGTCACGGATGATGCGGCGAATCTCGTCGAAGTCTGCCGAACGCAGCCTTTCCTTGTCGAACGGTGTTGTGCCCGTCAACAATTCGTAGAGCAACACGCCCAGCGAATAGATGTCGCTGCGCGTGTCCACGTCCAGACCGCTCATCCCCGCCTGCTCCGGACTCATGTACAACGGCGTGCCGATCATCTGCGCGAAGTTGGTGAACAGCGTCTTGTCGGTCAACTGCTGGCCGGTCGCCTTGGCGATGCCGAAATCGATCACCTTGACCACCGGCGTGCCATCGCGCAGCATCACCAGCACGTTGGACGGCTTGAGGTCGCGGTGGATGATGCCCTTCTGATGGGCGTGCTGCACCGCCTGGCAGACATCCACGAACAGCGTTAGCCGTTCGCGGATGGGAAGACGATTTTGATCGCAGAAATCGGTGATGGGAATGCCACGAACCAATTCCATGACGAAGTACGGCCGACCCGTGCCGGTTTCGCCGCCGTCGAAAACGTGGGCGATGTGAGGATGGTCCATGATCGCCAGCGCTTGCCGTTCCGCCTCGAAGCGCGCCACCACCTGGCGCGTATCCATGCCCGGCTTGAGGACCTTCAGCGCCACCTTGCGGCGCACCGGTTGCTGCTGCTCGGCCATGAAGACCACGCCGAAGGCCCCTTCGCCGATCTGCTCCAACAGCTGGTACGGGCCGATCGTCGTACCGGGGCACTCGCCGATCGGATCATCTACGGTGGCGACCAGATGGGTGGCAGGCTGTTCCATGAAGCAACCGGACTGCTGATGCGCTTGCAACAACTGCTCGACCTGGACACGCAGGGACGCATCGCTCGCGCAGGCACGATCGAGGTACACCGACCGCTCCGAAGGGTCGTCGATTTCCAACGCGGTAAGAAAGAGGGAACGCTCGCTCATGGACGGACCTCCCGGCGGTCTCGCTGTGAGCCGCCATCTCTACAAGCGCAATCCGCGCGCGAATCGCGCCAATTTTTTTCGGGTTCATGGCTCGCCGATGGCCCGGCGCAGCCAGGCGCGGGCGTAGGACCAAAGACGATCCGTCGAGCGCGGCGAAAGATTCAGCACCTCAGCCGCTTCCGCGATGGACAGGCCGGCGAAGTAGCGGAGCTTGACCAGTTCCGCCGCCTGGGCATCCGCTGCGGCCAATCCGTCGAGGGCATCGTTGACGGCCAGCACTTCCTCGGCGTCCTCGTTGGCGGCAAGGTTGGCCTCGTCCAGCGTCACGCGGACGCGGTCGCCGCCGCGCTTCCGGCTACGCTTGCGACGCGCGCGATCTACTAAAATGTGACGCATGGCCTCGGCGGCGGCGGCGAGGAAGTGGCTGCGGTTGTTCCAGCATTTGTCGGCATCGTCGCCAAGCAGGCGCAAGTAGGCTTCATGGACCAGCGCGGTGGCGTCGAGCGATTGTCCCGGTTTCTCGTGAGCGAGTTTCTGGGCGGCCAGTTTGCGCAGTTCGTCGTAGACCAACGGCAAGAGTTGCGCTGCGGCGTGCGGATCGCCTTGTTCGAGTCCGGACAGGATGCGGGTAACTTCGTTCATGGGCGTCACCGATGGTCTTAAAAACCCTCGACGAAACGTCCTCACCCCACTTCATGGGCGCGTTCGGGAATCCTTGACCTTTGTATCCGTCGAACGAGAGGATATTGTCGGGTCTCTTATCTCTCCCTGGGACTGCCCATGAGCATAGCAGTCGCCTGCCCACAATGCCTAGCCATTTTTGGTACGCGACGGGTGATCGAGCCATCGCGCGGTCAGTTCTCTGTTGACGTAGGATCGTTTTCCATCCGCCAGATCGATACGCGTAACGCCTCCACGCTGATCACCACCGTGCAAACGGGACGCAAAACGTTCTTAATGGAGTGAGACCCTCTCTATTGTGATGTAATCGTGCAACGCTTCGAGGCGTTCAGCGGACAGAAAGCGCAACGCCAAGTAATTGGCAAAAACCCCGGTTGACCTGTCAGGAACTGCCAGCAACCGTCTCGATCCGCAACCCAAGCAGAGAGGAGAGCAAGATGTCGCGTAACGGCCGACACAGTGCCGACGATTCGTTGTTGATGGCTCTGGCCTGCGGTGCTATCGTGGAGAACGCCGCCCGCCAAGCCGGCGATAGTCCACGAACCGCCTATCGCCGTCTGGCCGATGCGGCGTTCCGCCAGCGTTTGCAAACGCTGCGAGGCGATATGGTGTCGCGCACATCCGGTACGCTCACGGCTGCGGCCGGTGAAGCGGTGCGGACGCTGCTGGAGTTGTTGAAGAATCCCACGTCGTCGTCGGTGCGTCTGGGCGCGGCGCGGGCGGTGTTGGAGATCGGCATGAAGCTGCGTGAGGTCGCCGAGTTGGAACGGCGGCTGGCGGAGTTGGAAGAACGCTTTGACGGCCAAGCTGCCAGAGGGCGTTGATGAGGAAGAGAACCGACATGCGTTTGCGCCAACGTTTATCGCGATTGGAGCGTATTCGTCCGCCAGGATCGCCGGCATGGTGGATGGTCTTCGTCGACAAACACGGCATGGTACGGAAGGCCGGCCCTTGTATAGGGCCGGCCACTTTTGTTGAATCTTGAGCAGCGCGTGTTCTCTCCGTGGCAGGCGCTGGAGAATAGATTTCAGCCAGGGGCCAATCGCGT
>JAJYCN010000285.1 GCA_021778335.1 Acidobacteriota bacterium
TCCTGTTCGCCTTCATCCCGGAATCGCGTTCGGAATCACCACGGAACGCTGTTCGCCTTCACCCCGGAATCCCGTTCGCCTTCGCCCGGATTCCACAACAGGCAGCTATTCTCTGTCTGGCACGCTCCTCCCTATCCCCTGGTCGCGCCATCTCGACGGGTTTGGTTGGTGGCGGGTTTTCTGCCGCAAGTTGCGGGACCGGAATGCTGTGAACCGTCAGAAGCGTATCGACAATTCCTCGGCTGCCGCCCCATCCGCCGGACGTCAGGGGCTTCCCGGATGCTACTTCTTGAATTGGGTTATCGAGGTAGGATTGATTGGATCTCCTAGCCTGGTAAACCTGCCAAGGAACTTCGCGCGGTTATCATCGCCGTACAGCCACATTTCACCGGTTTTCTGGTCAAACGCAAAGATGCCAGCTCCCAATGTCAGTACCGATACCTGAACTCCCGCCAGCGGTCCTTGTCCGGCCGTGGGGGTTGGATGGGTTAGGGGATCGCAAGCAATTGTCACGAGGGCGAGTGCGATAACCGTGAGCAGAAGTTTCGTGTATAGGTCGATGCGCATGAGCGCCTCCAGTCGGTTAGGCATTATAAACATTTCGATGCTCGATTGCTCGGCTATATGGCCGCCGGAAGCCGCTGGAGGCGAGCATTCTCCTCGCGGGGACGGATATTTTCCTGTTCGGGAGGCCCGGGCTGAAACGGGCTTGTGCCAGGGCGCCCCGCGTGTGGTTATCGGCGGCGCGTCCTTTTCTCCTCCGAGTTCAGAGCTTGGTGCAGCAGCATTTTGAGGTAGGTCTGGTACCGCAACCCCTTCTCGGCAGCGAAGGTTCTGGCCCGCGCGAGGTCAGCTTCGGCCAGCCGGATTGTGATTGTTGGCGAAGGCCCGGCCTGGCTGGCCCGTTCGTGGGCAACTCGCGCCAAGGTTCCCTTGCCGAGATTGCCGGCGGCTTTGGCTTGCTCAAAGCGGTCTGCGATCAGGTTTTGATTTTTCGACCACCATTCGGCTTCTTGTGCCTCATTCTTGAAGGGTGGCTGTTTCTTGGCCATAGTGGATCACCTTTCGCGTTCCTGGTAGTAAAACTGAATCAGCCGTTTGATTGGTTCGAACGCCGTTACGACGCGTACCCGGTCTTCGCGCCATGTGGTCACCACGAGAAGAACGCGGCCTTGAGTTGTGGCGCCAAGGTTGAGAAAGCGCTCCTCCCCTTTGACGATCTCCATTCCGATGTCCACCGGATCGTTGAGGATGACTTGCTCCGCCTCTTCCGGCAGGACGCCGTGACGAGCCAAGTGGCCGAGATTCGCTTCGTCCCAATCAAAGTCGATCTCCGGCCCATTCATGTGTCCCTTTCAAGTGTACCCTGTTTGTAGGTACACTGAAGCGCCGCCTTCAGTCAGCCCCTTTCATCAAGAGGTTCAGTTCCTCTCCTTCGAGCGTTCCGGTTCCGTTCGTTGAGGAGTCGGACCAAGGCCCAGCCGAGAAGGGCGGAGGTCTCAAGATCCTTGCGGCCGCGGCCGGAGACCGCGCCGACAGGCCGCATATTGGATTTCGGCTTCGGCGAGGACTTCGTGGCGGAAGTAGCGGCTTAGGCCGGCGGGGGTGCGGAGGTCGATGCGGCGTCCGCCGAAGAACGGGGAGAGTTCCTGGGCGAGGCCGGACATACCGAAGTAGCCGGGGGTGTGGCCGGGTTCGAATTCGACGAGCACGTCCACCTCGCTCGTGGGACTGAAGTCGTCGCGGAGGACAGAACCGAACAGGGCGAGGCGGAGGATGTGAGAGCGCCGGTAGAATTCCGCGATCTTTTGTTGCGAAGGCCGGATGGCCGTGCGGAAGCGGGGCGTCATCGTGGCTGAATCATGGTGCGGGCGGTTGATCGAGGAACACACGGATGCTGGCGGATGTCCAGGTCGCGACGCCACAGTCGAAAAAGCCGGTGTCTTCGGTCCAGATGGGGCAACGGAGGGCCAGGGCGGTTGCGAGGATCGGCCAGTCTTCCGGATCGCGTGTTCCGAGACGCTTACGAGCTTCGGCCTCGAATTCCGCATACAGATCCTTTTCGACGAGCGTTCCCAAGGCCGCGAGAGACCGCAAGAGCGCGAGAGCCTTGGCTGGATCGCCGCCACGCCTGGATACGAGAGTGGCCGAGTGCTCTTCGGCTTCGGCGCAGGACACTTCCGGAACAAGGAAGGCGATCTTGCCGGAGCAGGCTTCGAGGATTCCTCGGACGGGCCGGTCGAGGATGGCGCGAATGAGGATATTGGCGTTGAGAACCAGGGATTCCCGCATGAGTTCGTCTTCGGAGGCGCCCCAGGCAGCGATCATGGCGTCGAGTTCGCGGGCTGCGGCCCGCATGGCGGCGATGTCCGCCTTGCGGGTTCGTTTCTGCGCGGGAATGAAAAAGCCGAGCGTCTCGCCGTGCCGGGTGATGGCCAGGGTGCGTCCGCTTTCGAGGTAGCCCGCGAGGTTTTCGCGGAATTCTCGTATCGCGACCTTTTCCGTCTCCATAAGCAGAAACGGGGCCGGAGGGACGGCCCGGTCGAAGGTCAGGGAGGCACGGGGCCCGGCAGGCGCCGGGCGATCTTCTCCTGGGCAGGACGGAGTTGGGCAGGAGATTCGCTGTTATTTGGGTTCGCCGTCCGGCGGTTGAGGATCCTTGATCGGGGACTGTTTGGGAGAGTTTCCCCGGGTTTGTTTCAGGCGCTGGAGGAGCTGAACGATTTCGGTTTCGGGGTTGGCGGCCGAGAGGCTTTCGAGCAGCGAGATGGCGGCGCGGGGCTGGCCTTGCCCGAGGAGGGTAAGGGCGCTTTGGACAGCTTTGTTCAGGACTTCGCGGCGCTGCGCGACTTCGCTTTGCGCGCGGCCGACTTCGGGAGCGTTTGGGTAGCGAAGCGCGGCCAGTTCGAGCACCTGGAGCGCATCCCGCGACTGGCCGCGTTGTTCAAGCTCGCGGGCAGTGGCGAGAGCCTCGGCCACGCCGCGCTGCTGGCGCTCCGGTTCCCGCTCGCGTTCTTGCATGCGCCGGCGCTCGAGTTCCTGGTCGATGTGGTCGCGTTCGGCGATGAGATCGGGGCTTTCGCCCTGTTCGGCGATGAGCTTGCAGACCAGCTCGAAGGCCTCCTCGAAGCGGCCTTCGTGCCGGAAGCGCTCACACTGCCGGAGGCAGCGGCGGACGTTGCGGGCGCGCTCAGCCTCGGCTTTGGATTGTTCGAGGAAGCGGAGGAGATCGTCGAGGCGGGGCTCGATTGGATTTTCTTCGATCGCGGCCAGGACGAGTTTCAGGGCGCGGTCGTGTTCGCCGGCCTCGGCCAGATCCTTCGCCTGGGAAGTGACTTTTTCGATGGCCGCGTCGCGCTGCTGGTGGACCCACAATCTCTCGGCCTGCTTGAGCAGTTCGGCGATTGCGGCATCGCCGGGGTTTTCCGCCGAGAGGCGTTTCAGCAGCGAGATGGCGGTGCGGGCCTGGCCTCCGTCGAGGAGGCCGCGGGCGCTTTCGAGAGCTTTTCTGACGGCGTCGCGCCGCCTCTGGGCTTCCCACTCCTGGCCCAATTCGTGGGCCAGATCGATCCAGTCCTGGTTTTCGCCCCAGCGTTGCCGGCTTAGTTCGGCGAGACGGATCGCCTCGGCGAGAAGGCCCTGTTCGCGCAGTCTGGCGATGCGCTCGCGGGCATCCTTGAAGGCTTGTTCACGCATTACGGCGGCCCGCTGATCGCCGGCCGCCTTGAGCAACTGCATCAACTCGGCCGAGTCGGGATGATCCTTGCAGGCATGTTCGAGAAGGCCGATGGCGGAGTCAAAATCCCCGTGCGCCAAAGCCGACTTGGCGCGGCGTTTTGCGTCCTCCAACGCGCGGGCGAGCCGTTGCCGCTCGGCCTCGTGGCGCGCGTAATCCCGAAGTTTCCTCGGCTCCTCTTCCTCGGGCCATTCGGCGACAAGGGAGTCGAGCCATGGGAGGGCTTCTTCGAAGCAGAAACGCCCGAGCAGATTGCGGACGCCGGCGAGTTCTTCCTTAAGCTGGAAGCGGCGCTGGCGCTCAGCTTTGAGAGCGGCGATGCGGGCGAGCATCTCTTCGCTCTCGGGACAGTTACCGCCGGCGAGATGTTTGAGTTCGGCCTCGGCGGCTTCGATTTCGTTGACCAGCAGTAGTCCCTTGGCGCGGTCCAGTTGTTCGCGGCGGCGCTTGCCGACGGCGGCGGCTTCCATAGCGCGCTGGATATCGTCGAGCAGAGCGAGGACTTCGTCATCGCCGGGGTCGAGCTGGCGCGCCTTGCCGGCGACTTGCCAAGCGACGGTGAGTTCGCCGCGTTCGCGCTCCTGCCTGGCTTCTTTTTTCAGGCCGGCCAACTGCTGCTGCTGCTCGCGCGCCGCGACGGCGCGATCAAGCCGCAGCTTGACGTCCTCGTCGGCGGGGTCGCAGGCGAGGGCTTCTTTAAACCGCTCGACGGCTTCGTCGTGCCGCCTCTCGCGCAGGCTTTGCTCGCCGTCGCGCACGAGCGTGTTCATGCGGGCGCGCAGGTCCTGCTCCTGCTCGAGTTGACGCAGCCGGGTCCGGAGCTGGCGGGCGTGGCGGTTCGAGGGATCAAACAGCAGCACCTCGTGGACGAGGGACTTGGCCTGTTCGAAATGCCCCGCGCCGGCCTGGCTTTCGGCATCGACGAGGAGATCCTGGGTGCGCTGGCGTTCGAGTTCCAGGCGGAGGGGCTCGGCGTCGAGCTTGAGCTCTTCCAGGGTGGCGTATCGAGCGTGACGTTCCTTGGCGAGAGCCCGTCCGACGATTGCCGTGAGCGGAGCGGCGTAAGGCTCGGGAATGGAGGAGAGAGGCTCCGGGTCGGCACAGCGGATTTTGTAGAGGGTAGCGATCGGCGATTCGGCCTCGAAGGGATGCCTGCCGGTGAGCAGTTCGTAGTAGACGATGCCGTAGGCGAACATGTCGCTGAGCGCGTCGGCTTCGATGCCTTCGCACTGCTCGGGCGAGAGGTAGCGGGGAGTGCCGGCAAGATACTCGGCGGGCGCGATGGGGCACTGCAAGGGGTTCTGGATGAGGCGGGCGATGCCGAAGTCGACGATCTTGACGCCGCCCGACGGCAGGACGACGATGTTGGACGGCTTGACGTCGCGGTGGACGACGCCGCGCTGATGGGCGTAATGGAGGCCGTCGGCGATCTCGGACATGAGGCGCATCTTGGTGGCGAGGGGAACTTCGGCGGCGCGGGCGATAATGGCCTGCAGCGTCTCGCCCTCCAAGTACTCCATGGCGATGAAGGGAATGCCGCGCGATTCGCCGTACTCGTAAACCGTGACGATGTTCTTGTGCTGGAGGTTGCCGGCGGCGTTGGCCTCGGCCTGGAAACGGGCGAGAAGATCGGGCTCGTTCTCAATCGCGAGAATCTTGACGGCTACGGGCCGTCTGACGTCAGGATCGCGGGCCCGGAAAACGCGGCCAAACGCTCCCCTTCCGAGCTCACACTCGAGCTCGTATTTGCCGATCCTTTGCGGCCCCACCTGGCCGGTTAGCGCCGGGCTACTCAAGCGGTAATAGGTTAGCTCGATTGATGGGCCGAGTCTAGCGTGGAGGGTATCGAAGTTCCGAGGTATGGCACGGACACGCGAGCCCTTGAAGGGGCGGCACGGGTGGAGTTATTTGGCGGGTTTGGGGGTGGGTTGGGGGTGGTGCAGTTCGAGGGGTGGGATGCCGAGGTTGCCGCTGAGTTTGCCGAGGCGTTCGAGGTCGATCGAGCCGGAGATGACGACTACGGTCAGTTCCTTGGGCTCTTCGGAGATGATGGCGAGGCCGATGGTTTTCTGGTTTTCGCCGCGGAGGTAGATTTCCGAGGTTTCGTCTTTTTCGCGGGATTCGACGACTTTGGACCAGCCTCCGGTTTTGAGCTGGTCGCGGACGGGGTTGAGGTCTTTGCGACTGTATTGTTCCTTGTCCTTGAAGCCGAAGTTACGGACCCAGATGCCTTGGAGGCCTTCGACGATGGAGCGGGCCTGCTTGACGTCGGGGTTGTTGCCGCTGAGGAACTGGGCGGCGGCGCGGAGGTTGTCGCCGTCGAGCGAGATGGTATTGACAACGCTCGCGCGGTTGGTTAACTTGTCGAGTCCGGATAAGTCGATGCTCTGCGCCCGAGTAAGTGGGGCGAGAGCGGCACAGATCAGGACTAAGAATAACTTACGCAAGACTTACTCCACATTCCTTTCCTGGCCGGGGTTGTCCGGCCGGTTTTCGTAACTTAGATTCACGATGCGGGCGCGGGCGGATTTCAACTTACCGGCGGTGAGCTGCAGGGCGAGCATGAGCTGGTCGCGGGCGGCTTCGGCCTGCAGGCGTTCGCGGCGGACCTGTTCATAGCGCAGGGCGCCGGCGGCGAGGACGAGCAGGCAGAGGACGGCGATGGCGGCGCGCCACCAGTACCAGGGCGCGCGCGGGGCGGGCGGAGGGTCGTCGAGGCGGGCCAGCACGCGGCCGGCGAAACCGTCTCGCGGTTGCTTGCGCTGGAGCGCGTTTCGGAGATCGTCTTCGGTAAAGCTCATAGGCATGCTCGGCGGGCGGGGCCCGGCATTTTCTTTCTTAGAAATTCGAGGCCGCGGTGGAGGCGGCTTTTGACGGTGTTCACTGGCACGCCGAGCACCTCGGCGATTTCGGTTGGTTCCATGTCCTCCTGATAGCGAAGCACAACGACGGCGCGCTGGGGTCCGGGGAGGGTGGCGACGAGTTTTTCGAGCGCCTCGGAGAGGAAGGGGTCGCGGGGACGGTCATGCGAGGCGGGTTCGGCGACGGCGTCGAGGGCGACCGTGCCGGAGTGGCGGAGGCGGCGGGATTCGTCGATGGAGCGGTGGGTGGCGACACGGCGGAGCCAATAGACCAGATGCGCGGGGGATTCGATGGATGGGAGATTGCGGAAGAGGTGGAGGAAGGTTTCCTGGGCGAGGTCTTCGGCTTTCGAGGCATCGTGAAGGAAATGATACGCCACACTGAACACCATGGCCTGATGCTCGCGGACGAGGTGGGCGAAGGCGTCGCGGTCGCCGTGGATTGCCGCGGCGAGCGCCTCCCCGATCTCGTGTTCGGTCATCAGCACTCTATTCAATAGCTAATACGCCGCGGGGGCGGTTGAGAATGCAGCGAATTCCGGGCGGGCGGTTTGCGCGGCCGTCGGCCGGGAGGTTGCGCGGCGGTGCGCCGGGGGGAGCGGGTGGGGCCGCGGTGGGCCGGGGAGGGGCGCCAGGGGAGTGGGTTGGGCGGCGGCAATTTTCGTGGCGGGGCGCATCAGCGGATGACGGTTTTGGCGAGGCCGGTGTTGCCGGCGGTGTCGAGGACGCGGACGACGACGAGGTGTTCGCCGGGGGTGGCGGGGGCGGCGATGTGGAAGCGCTCGTGGGGGGAATCGGTGATGCCGTCGACGGCTTCGACGAGGGTCCAGGGGCCGGCGTCGATGGAGTATTCGCAGCGCTTGAGGGAGGAGGCGTCGTCATCGGCGGCGACGTCGAGCGCGAGGCCGGTGGCGGTGCGCTGGGGGTTTTCGATGCGGACGGCGGGCGGGGTGTTGTCGATCCAGACGGGGGAGCTGACCTGTTCGGACTGGAGGGCTTCGGCGGGAGGGTTGGAGGGACGGTCACTGGCGACGACGCGGAAACGGTAGCGGCCGTCGGCGAGGGAGTCGCCGTCGAGGTTGAAGGTGTTTTCGGTGAGGCGGTCCTTGAGGAGTTTCCAGTCGTGCTCGCCGTCGCCGCGGAAGTAGAGGGCGTAGACGAGTTTGTCGCCGTCGGGGTCGTCGGCCTGCCAGGAGATCTGGATCTGTCCGGCGCCGGAGCGGCCGACGGTTTGAGCGGGTGTGCCGGAGGAGAG
>JAJYCN010000286.1 GCA_021778335.1 Acidobacteriota bacterium
TCATGCATGTCGTTGGGCGTGAACTGGTAGTACCACTTGAGCTTGCCTGTCCTGGCATCGAGGGCGAGGATGGAGCAGGAGTAGAGATTGTCGCCGAGGCGGGCGGCGCCGTTGTAGTCGGGGCCGGGATTGCCGGTCTGCCAGTAGAGGGTATCGAGCGAGGCGTCGTAGGAGCCAGTGAACCAGGCGACGGCGCTGGGATGTTCGATGGCGGCGCCGCGCCAGGTTTCGGAGCCGGGCTCGCCGGGCTTGGGGACGGTCCAGAAGCGCCAGACTTCCTGGCCATCGGACTGGCGCCAGGCGGCGACGAATCCGCGCGCGCCCTGCTCGCCTCCTGCGGTGCCGGAAATGACGAGGTCTCCGACGGCGAGGGGCGCGGAAGTGGCGTTGTAGTTTTGATGCCAGTCGGCCATGACGGTTTCCCAGTCGACGGCGCCGGTGAAGCGGTTTAGGGCGAGGAGGTGGGCGTTGTCGGTGACCATGAAGACGCGGCCGCCGGCCCAGGCCACGCCGCGGTTGAAGCCTCCGGCCGCGTTGCCGACGAGGCCCTTGGTGCGGGGCCGCTGGAAGTGCCAGAGCGGGCTTCCGTTGCCGGCGTCGAGAGCGTAGCACTCGTTGCCGCTGGTGACGTACATGATTCCGCCGACGACGACGGGGGTGGTTTCCAGGCGCGAGGTTCCGGGCAGGCCGAAAACCCAATGGGGCGAGAGGCGGGCTATGTTGTCCCGGTTGATCTGGGCGAGGGTGGTGTAGCGGTTTCCGGTTTCGTTGCCGTTGTAGGTGGTCCAATCGCGATCGGAGGTGACGCGGCGGTAGGTGTCGCCGGAGCGGCGGAACAATTCGAGACCCTGGCCATCCACTTTCAGATCGAGAGAAGAGAAACTCCGGCTCAGGACGAGGCCTTCGACGGTTTGGCCGGCGGAGGTTTTGACGACGGCGCGGACCGGGGGAAGGCGGCGCTGGGGGCGCAGCGAACGCAGGTAGGCGATGAGATCGGTTTGCTCCTGGGGAGTGAGCGTGGGGAAGGCGGGCATGCCGCGGCCGGGGAGTCCCTGCTGGAGGAGGGTTTTGAGTTGCGCATCGTCGAAAGAGCGCATGCGGAAGGCGATGGGCGGGGCGAACTCTCCGCCCATGGCGTCGCCGCCGTGGCAGATGGAGCAGAGGGTGACGTAATGGCGCCGGCCGGGTGAGTCCTGGCCCGAGACGAGCAAGGGAAGAAGGAGAAGAGCGGCGAGGGGCTTCATGGAGCGGCTCATGCTGGATTAGCCAAGCGTCTGGTTTTGAAAATCCTGTTGCGTTCAACTGACATGCGGTCTGTCTCAAGCGGCGGATGGCGCTAACGGCTCAATGTGGCTGATGAGCTGCGGCAGGTCCGAACTCACCATGTTCCAGACCTCATCGAGGTCCACGCCCTCGTAGAAGTGGATGAGCTTGTCGCGCGTTCCGGCAATCACTTTCCACGGCACTTCCGGATGCGCCCCCCGGAATTCCGGGGATCGCCTTTTGACCGCTTCCCCGATTATCAGGAGCTGGTGCAGAATCGCCGATTGGGTTTTCGCGTCCCGCAGGAACTCGGCTTTCCCCGCTGGCCCTTTGAACTCGATCGCCAGCCGTGCAGCTTTGAGGATATCGAGGAGGTGCGCATCATCGCGAAACAAAGTATGGCTCCGCGCTCTCGAGGATGGATTTGCGCCGGATCCAATTTGAGCTCCGCTCGATGGCGCGTTGCGAAACGAGGTCCACTTTGCGCCCGACGATGCCGGCGAGTTCCTCTTCCATGGCGACGTGATCGAGCAGGCTCCAGTCTGCATCCGGGGCAAACCGCACCAAAAGGTCCAGGTCACTGTCCGGACGGAAATCCTCGCGAAGCGCGGATCCGAACACGCGCAGTTCGGCGATCTTCCACCGGCGGCAGAAGTATTCGAGCTGGTCTGCCGGAACAGGAATTTCCGTCCGCATGGCGTCTTTCCGTCACCAGTTTGCCACATGGCGGCTCGTGGCCGGACGGATTCGTTCATTGTTTGATGACGGTCCCGTCGGGAAGGCGGAGATCGTCCCAGCCTCCGTTGAGGTTTTTGCGCGGGCCGGTTTCGGCGCCGAAGGGGAATTTGGCGGCGGCCTTTTCGTCGATTTCAATTCCCCAGCCGGGTTTTTCGCTGACATAGAGGTAGGCGTTCTTCATTTCGGCGGCGCCGTGAAAGATTTCGAGCACGCGGGGGTTGAAGGGCATCCACTCCTGAATGCCGAAGTTGTAGCTGATCACGTCGAGGGTTACGTTGGCCATGTGGCCGACGGGCGAGAGGTCGCCTGGCGCGTGCCACGCGGTGCGGACGCCGAAGGTTTCGGCGAGGAGGGCGATTTTGCGGGCGGGCGTGAATCCGCCGACTTGGGAAACGTGGCAGCGGATGTAATCGATGAGGCGGTTTTCGATGAGGGGCCGCCATTCGTGAGGGTTGTTGAAGAGTTCGCCCATGGCGATCGGGGTGGCGCACTGCTGGCGGATTTGGCGGAAGTAGGCGAGGTCCTCCGGGGAGAGGGGATCTTCAATGAAAAAGATATTGAGCTTTTCGGTGGCTTTGCAGAACTCGACGGCCTGGCGGGGTTCGAGGCGTTCGTGGACGTCGGTGGCGAGTTGGACTTCGGGCCCGAGTTCGCTGTTGCAGAATTGGAGCAGATTGAGAGTGCGGCGGAAGTATTCGTCGCGGTCAAAGACGGGGCGGTCATGGAGGGGCTGGGGGTTGGACGCCGACTCGCCCCGGTTTCCGGCGGGGCCGCCGCCGACGCGCACATGGCGGAAGCCCTGCGCGGCGAACTGCTTCGCACGATCGACGACGGCCTTGGGGTCGGCGCCGCGAACGGTGGCGAAGCAGCGGGCGGCTTCCCGGCATTTGCCGCCCAACAACTGGTAGACGGGCATGCCGGCCTGGCGGCCCTTGATGTCCCAGAGGGCCTGGTCGATGCCGCTGATGGCGTTGTTCAGCACCGGGCCGTTTTTCCAATAGGAGCTGTCGTAGCAGGTCTGCCAGATGTCTTCAATGCGGTCCGTGGTTCGGCCGAGGAGGAGGGGTTTCAGGTACTTTTCGACGGCGGGTTTTATGAGGTCGGCACGCTGGGTGAAGGTGGCGCAGCCGTAGCCGTAGAGCCCGTCCTGGTTGGTGGCGATTTTGACGACGCTGAGCCGGGCGCCCGCGGGCTGGCACTCGATGACGCCGATATCGCGGATGCGGGGAGGGGACATGCCTCGCGCGGTCGGGGCGGAGGAGAGTTGGGCGCGGCCGCGCTCGGTGGCGGTTCCGAGCAGGGCGGCGCCGGCTAGGGAGGTTAGAAGGTCGCGGCGGTTGGTTTGCATTGCTACTTACTTTACAACCGGAGGCGGGCGGAGGGTCGCGCGGCGGGTCCGCGGGGACGCGGGTTTCGGGGGGAGGCGTTGGGGTGATTTCGTGAGCGCCGGTGGGCGGCGGTTCAGTTCGTTGTGGATCGCGCCGGAGAGTCCGTAGCCGAGCCTGGTTTGCTGGAAGCGCGCGCCGCCGCGGAGGACGTGGAGGAGTTCGTTTGGGATACTCCGGTAATCAACACAGCGGCCTGCTGGTCTGAGTAGCCCAGGAATGAATAATGCAAGTTGCGCTTCGCGACGAGTTCGTTGAACGCCTTGAATTCACCGTTGCGCCAGCCGGGGTAGTTGAAGAACTCGTCGAACTGAATCACCGTTCCCGGCACAATTCGATCGGCCATCCCGTCAAAGACCGTAGCTGTCGACGAATACAGATCGGCGTCCATGTGAACGAAGGCAACCGGCTGCAGATATTGCGCGTGAAACTCCGGCACGGTTTTATCGAACCACCCCTTGTGCAGAACGACGTTTTTGCGAACCGGGGGGAGGCCGTTGATCGCGAAAGCTCCCCTGCCGAATCCGTCTCGCCATGACTCAGGCAAGCCTTCAAACGAATCGAAACCGTGTACAGTTTTCGAGGGGACAAGATCGGCGATAAAGTTCACTGATTCTCCCTTCCATACGCCGAACTCGCAGTACAGGCCATCGAGCTTTGCCGCCCTTATGGAATGCTTGAAAAGTTCGTAGCGATCGGGGAATGATTCGACGCTCTGCATGTTCTCGTCGATGAATCGCGCCGTGTCTTCCGCCGCGAGCCGCACCCGCGTAATGGTGAGATCGTGAGCCTGCGTCATTACAAGGTGGTTCTGCAGGCTAACAAAGCGTGAGAGGATCGGATTGAAAAATAGTTGGTATCGGTAGCCGTACAACAGCCCACAAAGGAACGCAGCTACTACGAATTTAGTCCAGGAATCAAGTTTCAACATGAGCCCTCCGACGGCCTTTTGTAGTCTCGACAGCTCTCGCGAACCGGGCTTCCTTGGCGGCGTACTCCTTCCCTGCCAAGTTCGAGCTAGCGCGACCGATCATTGTAGCATCGGGGTTTTGCGGGGCAGTCTCGCGTGGGAGAAGCTAATGCCCTGAGAGCCAGCGGGCGGCTTCGAGGATCGTTGCGGGGAGGGTTCGGGCGTGGTGGAGGAGGCGGGCGGCGCGGTGGCGGAGGGTTGAGAGGGAATGGGTTGGGGCGGGGGCGGAGAGGGTTTTGGTGGGAAAGACGCGGCGGCGGAAGACGGCGGATTGAGAGGGGCGGTCCTCTATTAAGGAGAGATGCAGGAAGAGTTCGTGCTTGTTGGGGGTGATGAGATTTTCGACCGGCGCCCAGGCGTGGCGGGCGAACCAGTGTTTGGCGCGGGTCGGGAGGCGGTCGAGTTCGTCCTGGACGGCGGGGGGGAGCGGGGCGTGGAACCAGGTGGAAGAAAGATAGAACGCTACGGTTTCGAGGCGGCGGAGTTGCGGCGGATGGAGTTCGCGCCATTGGGTCCAGAAGGCGGCGTCCGAGGCGCGGCGGTGGAGGAAGGCCGCGATTTCCCAGGCTCGCTGGAGGCGCGCGTCGCCGCGGAGGACGTGGAGGAGGTGGTGGAGGGCGGCGAAGGCGAGAGAGTCGGCGGGGTGGAGGACGTGGATGGGGCGTTCATCGAGGTTGCGAGTCTGGCGGCGGGGCCAGAAGTCGTCGAGGCCGGGAGCGGGGATGCGTTCGAGATCTTCATCCCAGAGGCGGTAGTGGAGGTCGACGGGGATGGGGATCGCGGGGTCGAAGAAATCGCCGCGCCAGGTGAATTCGGTGGAGCGGACCAGCGGCGGGAGGTGGCGGCCTTCGGTATCGGACGCGGGGACGTAGCCGAGGGCGCGGAGGGTTTCGTAAGCCGCGTGGACCTGCCCTGGTTGGAGCCAGAGATCGAGGTCGCTTTGGGCGCGCCAGAGAGGGTCGGGGGTGAAATCGGGGGAGTGGGTGAAGCCTTTGAGGACGATGAATTCGAGATTGCGCGCGGCGAGGGTTGAGGCGATTTGGTGGAACTCGGATTTGAGGCGGGCGAATTTGGTGGCGTTGTGGCGGGCGTTTAGTTCGAGGCGGGATTGGATGGCGGGCGGCATTGCGTCGGGGCAGAGGGCGTGGATGGTGAGGGTGAGATGGGCGCAGTCGGTGAGGTGGAGGAGTTCGCTCCATTCGGGTTCGGTGAGGGAGCGGAGTTTGGTTGTGTCGCCTTGCGGGAACTGAAGCGCATCGAGGATTGCGCGGAGGGGGCGGTTCATCGCGGGGCGGAGACGAGTTGGTTGAGGCTCGCGACGGCGGAGGCGAGGTCGCGGTAGAGGAGGCGGTAGACCGCGGCGCCGCGGAGGCGGGAAAAGGTTTGCTCGCGTTCGCGGGTGATCGAGAGTTCGGGCGGCCAGGGGATGGGGCAGAGATACGGGCGGGCTTCTTCGAGCGAGATGGGATGGAGCGCGGCGGGTGAGGGGTGGTGGGGCGAGCGGTCGAGCAGGATGATTGCGTCGATGGGGGATTCGTGGGCGGTGGCGATGTTCGGGAGGCCGGCGGTGTGGAGTTCGATGGAGAGGTCGCCGTTGGCGCGGCGGCGAGGCGTGTGGGCGGCGAGTTCGGGGAAGAGTGTGGCGGCGGTGTCGCGGAAGCGGATGAGGTGGGGTGAGCCGATGACGGAGCGGGTGGAGCAGGCGCGGACGAGGGAAGCGCAGTCGTCGGAGATGTAAGTGAAGCCGTCGAGTGCGCAGGCGAAGGCTAGGGAGGATTTGCCGGCGCTGGAATCGCCGCAGAGCAGGAGGCCGCAGCCATGGCGGGCGACGCAGGCGGCGTGGAGGCTGAGGAGATGGCGGGCCTCGACGAGGGTGAGTGCCATGGCTTCCAGGAAGTAGTAACGAAGATATTCGGGGGCGAGGATGGTGGAGCCGGCGAGCCAGGCGGCGCCGAAGCCGGCGTCGAGGTCGCAGCAGGCGTAGTTGGCGGCGTCGGCGATCAGGTGGAAGAGATGGCGCTGGGCGCGGAAGGTGGGCGCGGGCGGGAGGGTTTCGTTTCGCGAGGGCGAGACGACGATGCGGAGGACGACGGGGGGCGTTGAGAAGCGGCGCGGAAGGCCGGACCAGCTTGCGTGGGCGGCTTCGAGGACGGCGGGGGAGTTCGATTCGATGCGCGCGGGGAAGCCGTGGGGGTGAAAGACGGCGTGGTAGGGGAGCGGGATGGCGGCGAGGAGGGGATCCGCGGCCAGGGTGCTGAGAGTGGCTCGGTCGGACTCCACTTGTAAATTGTACGCGGGTTGATGCGGTGCGCGGGGCGATGACAGTTCTTTGCGGAATTAAGGACGAGGGGAGGACACAGCCAATGATTCAAAGGCTCATTTCGGCCGGACTGATCGGTTCGGCGATGTTGTTTGGAACGGCCAACGCGGCAGAACCGATTTACCGGGCGCCCAACAAGCCTGCTTACCATTTCGTGAAGATCGACTATCCCGAGGCAAAGTGGACAGAGGTTCTGGGGATCGGCCTCGGCGGGGAGATTGGGGGGGTTCTATGCCGACGCCTCCGGTGTGACGCACGGGTTTGTGCTGCGGCGGAGCGAGTTCACGAGCATCGACTATCCGGGGGCGGTGTATACGGACGTCCGGAGCATCAACCCGGCCGGGGACATTCTCGGGAATTACGCGTTGCCGGGCGAGAACAAGACTCTGCCCACGAGCCCGGGCGGAACGCCGGTGAACACCCACGGCTTTGTGTTACAGCACGACGGCACTCTGATTCCGCTTGCTTACCCCGGGCACGCGAACATGTTTGCGCAACGGATTCTGCCTGACGGGAGCGTGGTGGGGTGCTTTCATGACTCGGACCTGATGGGTTCGATGCGCGGGTTTGTGTGGTCTCAACAGACGTGGTCGGCGCTGGACGGGAGTCTGAACGGCATAGATGTACCTGCGTCGATGAACAACGGAGCGGCGGCGGGGGATGGGAGTCCGACGGGGGTCATCGTGGGCCACTACACCGACCTGGCGACGAAGAAGACTCACGCGTATGTGATTCGAGGCGGCACGTTCAAGGAGTTCGATTATCCGGGCGCGGCGATGACGCAAGCCTGGGACGTCAGTCCGAAGGGCGTCATTGTGGGCGATTACAACGACGTCCGCGGAGTGCAGCACGGCTTCCTTCTGGACAACGGGGCGTTCACGCCAATCGGGTTTCCCGGGGCCATTGCGACGCGGTTGCGGGGCGTGAATGCGACGGGGGTGAATGCGGGCTGGTATCGGGACGCGGCGGGCGTACACGGTTTTCTCGCGGTGCGGCTTCTGGCGACGATGCGGTTAATGGCCGCCTGCGATACGCGGGGAAGTTCGCGGGTGATGACAGGATTCGACCGGATGTTTTCGGATTTAGGCAAGGAGGGAATATCCCATGTCAGGTAAGTTAATGCCGGCTAGCTTCATCGGCC
>JAJYCN010000287.1 GCA_021778335.1 Acidobacteriota bacterium
GTCGCCCGCGTCGCCGAACACTTCCGCAAAACCCGCGACATCGTCGACATCGACGGCGTCCGCGTCAAATTCCCCGAAGGCTGGGGACTCCTCCGCGCCTCCAACACCCAGCCCGTCCTCGTCATGCGCTTCGAAGCCACCAGCGCCGAGCTCCTCGCCGAATACCAGCACGAGGTAGAAGCCGCCCTCGATGCCGCCAAATCCGCCGGCGCCACCGCCTGAGCCCGGCCAGCGATGATCCGAGTCAAGCGAGTCTACGAGGACCCCTCGCCCGATGACGGCGCCCGGTTCCTCGTGGACCGCCTCTGGCCCCGCGGCCTGTCGAAAGATACCCTCGCCCTCACCGCCTGGCTCAAAGACGTCTCCCCCTCGAACGATCTCCGCCGCTGGTACAACCACGAACCCGAAAAATGGCCCGAATTCCAGCGCCGCTACGCCGCCGAACTCGCCGCCAACCCCGCCGCCCAACCAGCGCTGGAAACCCTCCGCGCCCACTCGCGCAAAGGAACCATAACCCTCCTCTTCTCCTCCCGCGAAGAACACCGCAACAACGCAGTCGCCCTCAAATCCCTCCTCGAAAAGCGCCCGAAGTAAACCCGCATACGTGTTTCGACCAACATGTCGCAACGATAGCGCTTTTCGACGCTGGAAAACGATTTTCGACACACCGGTTGTCAAGACAACACAGCCCCTCGTAGATTCGATGTATAATATTCTCGACGACAGACAACAAGAACATACGCTTTTCGACGGCCGTGAACGATTTTCGACGCGACGCGCTCCGGAACAAATCCAATGCCCATATTCCAGGAACAAACGATCCCCACCGGCGCACGCCTCGCAGGCTGGTCCTGGCTCGTCGAAGCGTTCGGTGTCTCAGCGCCGGTGCGGCACCCGGCCTGCGTCTCAACCCAACACCTCGCCGGCAGCCGCAGGGAAGCCAGACCGTGGACCCTCTACGACAAACGCTACCAGCCGGAAAACACCCTCGCAGGCCATCTGGCTTTCGCCCTCCGTCACGAAAACATTGACCTGCTCGTCCTCAAGCGCCTTCTGCATTCGGCCCCCAAGGGCGAGCTTGAGACCATGGTCCGCGCCACCCCCGCCGGAATCCCTTCCCGCAAGGCGTGGTTCTTCTATGAAACTCTGACGGGTCGAACCCTGGACATCGACGATGCACCCCGCCTGCCCGCCATCAACGCACTCGACCCGAAACGCTACTTCACCGGAAAGCCTCGCCTCTCCCGGCGTCACCAGGTCCGTGACAACCTCCTCGGCACGGGCGGCTTCTCGCCCGTCATCCGCCGTACAAAGACGCTGACGGATCTCATCCAGCTCAATCTCTCAACCAAAGCGCACGAAACCATCGGCCGCACCGGCGCCCATCTCATGGCCCGCGCCGCCAGCTTTCTGTTGCTTGCCGACAGCCGCGCCAGCTTCGAAATCGAAGGCGAGCGTCCGCCCCGCAACAGGCTCGAGCGTTGGGCGCGCGCCGTTCTCCAAGCCGGTAACCATCCCCTAACTCTCGACGAGGTCCTGCGCCTTCACCGTGTGCTCATCGAGGACACCCGCTTCGTGCACCCCGGCCTCCGCCCGGACGGCGTGTTCCTCGGCGAGCGCGACCACAACGGCGACCCGCTGCCTGAGTTCATCGGCGCCCGCCCCGGCGATCTCGACGGCCTCATCGCCGGCCTGCTTGAAGCCAACCGCCGCATGCGCGAAGACTCGCTCGATCCCGTCTTAAAGGCCGCCGCCACCGCCTTCGGCTTCGTCTACATCCATCCCTTCCAGGACGGCAACGGACGCATGCACCGCTGCCTGATTCACCACGTTCTCGCCGAGTGCCGCTTCACGCCCCCCGGTATCGTTTTCCCCGTGTCTTCCGTCATGCTCGACCGCATCGACGACTATCGCGCCACCCTCCAGGCCCATTCCGCGCCCCTTATGCCCTTCATCGAATGGAGGCCAACCCTGGACCGCAACATCGAAGTCCTCAACGACACCGCCGATCTCTACCGCTTCTTCGACTGCACCGAACAAGCCGTCTTCCTCTACTCCTGCGTGCGCCGCACGGTCGAACACGATCTGCCCCGCGAAATCGACTACCTCCGCCGCCACGACGACGCCATCCGCCGCATCATGAACACCGTCGAAATGCCCGACCGCCTCGCCGAAGATCTGCTCACCTTCATCCGCCAGAACGACGGCTCGCTCCCAAAAAGACGCCGCGAAACCGAATTCCGCCAACTCGAGGACGCCGAAGTCTCTCGCATCGAAGCCATCGTCCGCGACGCCTTCCAGGGCTTTTGACCACGGTCCCCGCCGGACCAGGAGTCCGGCGGCGGCGCCTGAAACGAACTGCGCAAAAACGCCCCAACCGGCATCTCCTGCAGTTCGTCCGCGGCGAGAACCCGCCCGCGGCACGAAGCCTCGGCATCCGCTTCTACGTCCGGGACGGCCGCGGCCGCGTCTCTCGCTCGACGTGCGCCCGCAACCAAGGCTCGATCCCGTCGAAGCTGAACCGATTCTTCTCATACAGCCCACCCATGAAATCGTACGTTTCCTCCGCGTCCGCGATGAGCCGCGCACCGTTGATTCCCAGAAACGTATACATGGCGGCGAAGGCCGTTCGCTTGTCGCCGTCGATAAAAGGATGATTCTGCGACAGGCTCTCCCACCACGCGGCCGCTTCTTCGATCAGGTCGGCGTAATACCCGGTCTGCGGCCGGAACAGAGCCCCTTCCAGCAACCCTGGGTCGCGGACACCGTGGGAGCCTCCATAGCGCTCGATCAGATCGGCGTGCATCGCCAGTACCTCCGCGACGGTCAGGTAGTCCGTCACTTAGCAAGCTTCTTGTACAGAGCAGCGTATTTTTCGTGACTGGCGAGGTAAGCGCCCATGACGTGCGCCCTGGGAGTGGCCTTTTTCCGCTTCTCGATCAGATCGGCGAACGCTTCGTCAGCGAGCGCCTGGATCTGGCGGCCCTCCTTCTCCGCAAGGTTCCGCACAGCGCGCAGGATTTTCGAATCAACCTGGGTGGCGAACTTCTCACGGCTGGCGGACATAGAATGGCGCCCCTTTGCTTCTCTTGCAAGCCCATCATGACAGATCATGATGAGTCAAGAAACACGGGCCGGTTGCCCTTCTAACCCTCCTCACTTCCTCCACAATCGCCGGCGCCACCTCAAATATCGGAGCGTTCGCGTCCTCGTTTATCGCCACGATCGTCTTCGATCCCTTCACTCCGCCCCCACTAACACTTGCCGTACCATAGATTCATGTCCGAGCTGGTGTTTGAAGTCGTCCAGGAGTCCGACGGCGGCTACTGCGCCGAGTGCCTCACCGAAAGCATCTTCACCGAGGCCGACACCTGGGACGAACTGCGCAGGAACGTGCTTGAGGCAACCACGGCTTTCTTCTTCGATCGTCCCAGGCCCCGGCCGAGTCTGCCTCCACTTAGTCCGCGACGAGACGCTGCCGGTGCCATGAAGTCCCCCCTACCCCCGCACCCGCTTCACTTCCTCCACCAACGCCGGCGCCACATCAAATATCCGTTAGCCCGGTGCCCTGTGCCAAGCCCTTCAAGATATCCTAAGACTGAAAGCCGAAAGCGGGGAGCGCACATGACCGTAACCATTCAATTGCCGCCCGACATCGAGGCAGACCTGATCGCCCAGGCGCGGGCGCGGGGCCTTGACCTCCCGCAATATGTCGAGCATGTGCTCCGTGAACAAGTGCCGCCGCGAGCGGCCTCCCTCCTCTCGCCGGCGGAACGGGCAGAGGCCTGGCGGCAATCCACGCGCGGCCTGCCGCATACCCCTCCCCTTTCCGACGACGCCATCAGCCGCGAAAGCATCTACGGCGACCGCGGATAGATGAGCATTCTCGCGGACACGAACATTCTGCTGCGGCGAACGCAGCCGGACCACCCGAATCACACCCTGGCCGTCGAGAGTGTCGCGAAGCTGCTCGCCGCCGGTGAGCCCGTATACTTCACGCTGCAGAATATCTCCGAATTCTGGAACGTCGCGGCACGGCCCATCGCCAGTAACGGCCTGGGGTTTTCCGCGGCGCTAGCCTCGGGCGAGTTGGAGAAATCGAGCGCTTCCTGCCACTCCTGCCCGATTCTCCCGCTATCTACGCGGAATGGAAGCGCCTCGTGGTCCCCGTCGCAACAATGAATATGAACGGCATCCGCCGGATCCTCACATTCAACACGAACGATTTCACGCGCTACGATGTCGAGGCGATCCACCCATCGACGCTCGTCGCGTAGCGGCCCCCGTCCCCTACCCCCGCACCTTCCTCACTTCCTCCACAATCCCCGGCGCCACTGTCTGCCCGCTGCTCCCCACGCACCGCTCCATCGGCAGCCAACCGTTATCGCAGATCGGCTGCGACGTCGCTATCTCCGCCAATCGAACCAAGGTCAAAAAAGAAGTATCATTCAAGCTTAATATGCCGAACCGGAAGCGACCAGCAGGCGGCCAAACGAAACTCTGCAATGCGTGCTTGAAGCCAATCCCGCTACCAGTTGGTACCGAATGCTCTTGGCCGACTTGTCCAAGAGACTTCACGTCCTGGCCGCCCGCGAATCACCAGCCGGTGCCCAGAAAAAGTCGACCAATGGGAGAGCCTGAGGCGGAGCCGCCCGCCGAGATCTGCAACGCGTGTCTCAAACAAATACCCCTGGCCCCCGGCGAAGCCTGCACGTGGTCAACGTGCCCCAAAGGACTCTTCGCTACCCCCCGCGGGGACACCATTTCAGCAAGGCGAGAGCCTCTCAGTGGCAACTCGGCCGGAACCGCGTGGGATCTCTCCGCCGAGCCATCGAAGGAGTCCAAGCCGGCCACACCGCAGTCTACGTCCTCCCGCCCGGCGAGTGGAGTAAAGTTCGAGATCTTTGTTCGCGACTGCCTCATGAAGACGGGGTACTCGAGAGTAGAAACGACTCCCAAATCCGGTGACTACGGTGCGGACCTCATCATCCGGCAGGAGCAGAAGCCGAGGGTCATCGTCATCCAATGCAAGCACTCCGCACACCCCGTGGGCCTCAAAGCTATCCAGGAGGTGCTGGGAGCCAAGAAATTTTATCGGGCGAGCGAGGCGTGGGTTATTACGGACTCGACCTTCACCCGTGGGGCACGCAAACTCGCGCGTAGCGCGGGGGTGCAACTCAAGCTTCTGGTACGGCGGGACACCGCAGCCTTGGCTCCGCAGGCCCTGCGGTGACGTTTCTCCGGGGCCGGCGCGTCCCGCCGCTATTCACCCCGCAACAAACCGTCCCTACCCCCTAACTCTCCTCACCTCTTCCACCAAAGTCGGCGCCCCAAACAAATCCCCGACAATCCCATACTCCGCGAGCCCAAGAACCGGAGCGCCCGCCTCCCTGTCGATCGCGACGACCTCCCTCGACCCCATCATCTCCACCAAAATGGAGACTCACTTACACGTCGTCACCCTCTGCGGGAAAGTCCGCGGCGGTTTATCCCCGGCCCCGCTAACATTTGCCGTACCATAGATTCATGTCCGAGCTGGTGTTTGAAGTCGTCCAGGAGTCAGACGGCGGCTACTGCGCCGAGTGCCTCACCGAAAGCATCTTCGCCGAAGCGGACACTTGGGAAGAGCTGCGCAAGAACGTGATCGAGGCGACCACGGCCTTCTTCTTCGATCGTCCCCGGCCTGATCGCGTTCGCCTCCACCTCGTTCGCGACGAGATCCTCGCCGTGGCATGAAGCTCCCCCGGAATGTTTCCGGCGCGCACCTTGCCGGCGTCTTATGCCGCCGGTGGCAGTACAAGAGAACACATCAGACCGGCAGCCACATCATCCTCGAGACCTCTGAGCCAGTGCATCATCGGATCGCGATCCCGGATCACCACCCGCTCCGGCTTGGCACGTTCAACGCAATCCTCCGCGCCGTTGCGGGCCACAAGGGCGTCACCCGCGAGGCCATCATCGCAGACCTCTAACACAAGGCCCGCTCGCCCCTACCCCCGAACCCTCTTCACTTCCTCCACCAACGCCGGCACCACCTCAAACAAATCCCCCACAATCCCGTAATCCGCCACCTCAAATATCGGAGCGTTCGCGTCCTTGTTAATCGCCACGATCGTCTTCGACCCCTTCATCCCCACCAAATGTTGGATCGCCCCCGATATCCCCACCGCCACATACACCTTCGGCGCCACCGTCTGCCCGCTGCTCCCCACCTGCCGCTCCATCGGCAGCCAACCGTTGTCGCAAATCGGCCGCGAAGCCGCCATCTCCGCCCCCAACGCCTTCGCCAGTTCCTCCACCACGCCGATGTTCTCTTTCTCCTTGATCCCGCGCCCCACCGAAACAATAATCTCGGCCGCCGTCAAATCCACCGCCCGCGCCGACTCCCGGAACGGAGCCTCCGGCTTCTGCCGTATCGCCCCCGCCGCCAACTCCGGCGCAGACTTCTCCACCGGCGCCTGCCCACCAACCTTACTCCATGGGCACCACTTCGCCATTCGTGTTCAGAGCCACCCATTCGCCCTGCCCATCCCCCCGGAATTGCAGTGTATCGGCCATGCGGGGAAGTACCCACTGCCCAGGCCTCCCCTTCCACCCAAGCACCCCGTCAGCACCTGCAGAATTTGCAAAGTCGAGAATGTCAAATTCGATCTTCATTCCGTCGATTACGCGAATCCTGAGGAATTCAGCTCTCACAAACTCAACGCCGCGCTCGACAAAGTCCGGCTTGAGAGCGAAATTATCGCAGTTCCCGTTCATCGGAATCGTCGGGTACATCAGGCCGACAAAACGGTGCGCTCCTTCCGCCGTCGGCTCGGGTATCAACTTCTCGGCCACTGCGACGGTCCTCTTGTAAAGGTCCTCCCGCCCAACCGGAACGTCGACGCTGAAGAACGACGACAAGGACTCGTCCACAACGCGCATCTCATCCGTTGGATCAAACCTGGCAGGGCCAACCTCCCAATCCGGACAAACCCTAGACGATTCCAATCGCGCGAAGTTCGAGCGAACGTAGCCGACGTGGTTCACCATCAATCGCACCTTCGTGCACCACTCCGAAAGTACCAGGAGGTCGCCAACCCCAACATGTACCTCAAAGAACGGGGCGTTCCGCGCGGAAGAACAATAAAACATCGACTGCCCAGCACGATTACAGCGCTGGTCGAACCGAACCATACCAGGCGGCGGAGCCCCGATATCCGCGAGAAATTTGGGCAACTCATCCATCTTTCTTGCCCGATGGAGCCTGAGAGGCGGAGAGAAACTTGGGGCGGTGAGACAGTGCCCCCTAAGCAAAGTCGTAACTGGTTCCTTTATGTCGTCGATAGTCACCTTGGAAAGATCAAGGGCCTCGATTATACCGATGGCCCTCCGGATTTCTTCCATGGAACTCGGGACAACCGAAGGAAACATACGTTACGCGAAAACAACCTCCCGTCCCGACTCCGCCCTCGAACGACCAAATACCGGTATGACGCAAACACATGCGCACTTTCCAGAGCGAGCATAGCGGCGCGCCGTAAGGACCGGGATGGGAGGCTCAATTCAAAGCCACATTACCGCCTCGTCCCACCCCGCAGCAAATCCCCTACCCCCGCACCCGCCTCACTTCCTCCACAATCGCCGGCACCACCTCAAACAAATCCCCCACAATCCCGTAATCCGCCACCTCAAAGATCGGAGCGTTCGCGTCCTTGTTAATCGCCACGATCGTCTTCGACCCCTTCATCCCCACCAGATGCTGGAT
>JAJYCN010000016.1 GCA_021778335.1 Acidobacteriota bacterium
CAAACTCCTTCGGTGGCTGCGGGGTATACGGTTAGGCCCCGTGCTGCCAGAGGAGATGGAGACAATTGATACCCTGGCGCGCCTGTCCGGCGGCCGTAACACACCCGGCGAGTGCCCGCCGGGACCAGTTAGTTCCAGAACCATCGACACACCCGAGGAGGTGATCGAATACGCCAACTCGGCCGAATTCGTCCGCATCCTGGAGAACCGGTTACTCCGAGAAGCCCTGGAGAAGCGATCCGCCACCTCCGAATCCGCTTCCGTACCATCACCGGAACAGGGCACGCTGTTCCTTCAGGACGAGCGTCTCAACGCATTGCAAGAGCGGTTTACGGCAGAAATTAAGTCGCTGCATGATAGCTTGGCAAAAGTGAGCCAACTGCTTGAGACCTCCGTCACCGCGCTGGCCTTAGACAGAGAATAACGGCAGGGACGATTTCCGATTGGGGGAAACCATAAAGAAACGAGACGTCATCGTCGACACGAGATGTCTTCAGGATCCTTGCTTCTCCGGCCGTGGAATCGGGAGCCACGCAGCCTCGCTTCTCGCGGGGGGCTTGCGCATGGAACGAATTGCCCGGGAATTCCGGTTTGTCGCCCTCGTGGATCGGAATCTGCCCGAGCTCTCTCGCGCCCATCGGGAACTCTTTGACGACGTCAGAACGACCGCCTACCGGCGCCCCGGCAGCCCGGAATGTCTATTCTTTGAGCCGTCGCCGATGACCCATGACACTCACCGGATCTCGCGGCTGCCGAACCGCTCGAACTCTCTATCGATCGCATGTGTCTATGACTTCATCCCTCATGAGTTTCCCGAGCATTATCTGAATTCGGCGGACACCCGAGTTCCCTACTATACACGGCTCTCGGCCCTGCGGAATTATCACGCGCTGTTCCCCATTTCTGAATACACGAGAACCCGATTCACATCGCTGCTCGGCTCGCGGCGCATACCCACCTTCACTACGGGTGTTGCCCTGAGAGAGTTGTTTCACGAGCAGCCAACGCAGGCGCCCACGTCGTTCGGCATGCGCAGGATTCTTGTCCCGAGCGGCAGCGACTGGAGGAAGAACCCCGAACTAGTCATACGCGCACATGCGAGCAGTCTTTGCTTACAGAGCCGTCGCGTCCTGCTGACGATCCTCGGCCACGGCGATCCGGCGTCGAAGAAGGACCTGTACGATCTCGTCCTGAGATACCACGGAAATCCCGATCTGCTCGAATTGCCCGCGTTTCTCGATGACGAGGCGTTGCGGCAACTTTACCGCCAGAGCAGCATCGTCGTAGTGCCCTCGATTTCCGAAGGCTTCTCCGTTCCCGTAATCGAAGCATCCGCCCAAGGCGCCCCCGTGTTGGTAAGCGACTGCGGTGCCCACGCCGAACTTGTACCGGACCCCGAGGATCGATTCGCCCCGCACGACGACGATCGGCTGCGGAGTCTGCTCGAGCAAATTGCCGGGAACCCAGCGCTTCTTCGAGTGCGCCAGCAGCGCCAGGCAAGCATTTGGGAGCCTTACACCCAACGACAGGTTTGCGAAAAGTTCTGGAACGGCGTATTGATGACGACCGGGAAGACCCGGCCGGATGACATACAACGAAGCCGCGCTGCCGGGCGCCCGGCGCCGAAGTTAGCGTTCCTGTCGCCGATGCCGCCTTGGCGATCCGGCTGCGCGGATCATTCCGCCGCGCTGCTCGGCGCATTGACGAAATTAGCCCACGTTGACCTGTTCACCGCCACGCCCCTACCCGTCGTCCCGGAGGGCGTTGTTCACGCCGGAGTACCGCAAGCGTTCGCCCACCTGTCCCGCAACTACGACGCGGTCGTAAGCGTGCTCGGCAACTCGCATTTTCACCGTCCCGAACTCGATCTGTTGCTTTCTCACGGTTCCGCCTGCATCGCTCACGACGCCAGGATGCTGCACTTCTATCTGCACGAATTCGGGGAGACGCGCACCCTCGCTCTCGCCGAGGCGGAACTTCGCCGCCCGGTCACTTCCCGGATGCTTCAGCATTGGCTGGATAATCCGGGCGATCTTCCGATCCTTCTATTGAGCGAAGTGGCAGCCTGCGCCGACCCACTAATTCTTCACTCGCCGCTCGCCGCGGAACTGGTTAACACCCTCTATGGACAGGAAGCATCGGTTCTACCGTTTGGCGCCAACCGTAGCTTTAGCGACGAAGAACTGACCGTCCCCAGCCGAGCCGCCGCCCGCGAACGCCTGGGACTGCCGGAACAGACGGTCATCGTAGCCAGCTTCGGGCTCGTCACCTTAGAGAAGGCCCCCCTTGAGCTCATCTGGGCGCTGGAACAATTGCGGAGCTGGGGCTACGAAGCCCGCCTTGCTTTTGTCGGGTCGGTCGACCGTAGAGCCGGAGATGCGATCGAGCAGTGCGCGCGCGAAGCTGGCGTGGAGAATTACTTCTTGACTCCGGCGAATACATGGGACGAATCCGTGTACCGGGACTGGTTGGTGGCCTGCGACGTGGCCATTCAGCTCCGGACATTTAAACTCGGAGCATTGTCAGGGGCTTTGCTCGATTGCATCACGGCTGCGATCCCGACCGTAGCCAACGACTATCTTTGCCGCGCGGTGAGCGCGCCGGAGTACGTCGCTCGTGTACCCGACGGTCTGAGTGCGTTCCGGATCGCCGAGGAAATTGCGGCAATCCTGGACGCCGGACGGCACCGCCGGCGTCCGCTCGATGCCCGGCGGGAGGACGCCGCTGGCCGGACTTTCGAAGTTTATAGCCGGCGTCTGCTCGCAGCATTGGGGATCGATTAGCCCAATGGTCGTACTCGAAATCTCCGAGTTGATCCGGAACCCGATACGGACCGGAATTCAGCGCGTCGTGCGAGAACTGATTCGCCGGTGGCCTCAGGACATCCCGATGCGCCTCGCCCGCCTTGAGGACGGTCAAGGTCTCGTCCCGGTGCCCGAAGCGGTCAAAGCAATCCTCATCGGGAATACCCCGCGCGCCGAAGGTTCGTGTTTCGCCAAACTAAGCGCGCAGATCGCTCAGGCTTGCGCGCAGGACGTGGATCCGCTGCCGCCGGAACCCGCCCTCCTTGTCCCGGAGTTGTTCTGCGACCCCGCTCGGTCCCGCTTCTACTATCAACTTCTCACGCAGAATAGCGGCGCCGCCGCTTTCATCGTCTACGATTTCATCCCCTGGCTCTATCCAGAAGCGATTCATGTCACGCAGTCGGCGCACATGATGCCGTACCTGCGTCTGATTCGGCTCGCGTCGAAACTCGCCTTCATCAGCGCACGTACCCGTTCCGACTATCAGACCCGGATCATGCGAGGCGCTGGCGTCGAGGGCCCAGTCCTCCGGCTCGGCGCTGATGGCATCGGCCTCGAAAAGCAGAGCTTCGAACCAACCCGCCGTGACTTTGTCTATGTGGGATCGCTCGACGGCCGGAAGAATCAACACCTCGTGCTTCAGGCCTTTCAGCAACTGTGGGAGCAAGGCCTCCAGGCCCCTCTGGTGCTCGTCGGGAGAGCGTTCGAGGCGACGGACGTCTCCGCTTTTGAGTTGCTTGATGGACACCCCCTCTTCCAATGGCGCCGTCACGCGACGGACGACGCCCTACGAGACATCCTCCGCCGGGCCCGCGGCACGATTTTCGCCTCAACGTTGGAAGGCTATGGGCTGCCTCCCGTCGAGAGCCTGTATGCCGGAATTCCGGTGATCTGTTCTCAGCAAGTGCCCTCTATCTCTGACTTTCCCGGCGGCGAGGTGATCCGGCTTTCGGAAACGACGCCCGGCAAGATTCGCGAAGCAGTCCTCCAACTCATGAATGACGGCTTCGCGCAGCGCGCCTGGGCCGCCGCAGCGGGCTTGCGCCTCGGAACGTGGGCCGATTTCGCGCGGCAAACCGCTCAGTGGATCTGTTCCGATTGAGCACTTGCCGCGCCGCCCTGTAACCAACCCAGCCCCAGGCGCGCTCCGGCAACCGGCGCCAGCAGCACAATCGAACACAGCAACAAGTCGCACGGCAGACGCGGCCGATAAGATGCCTCGCCCCACCACGTCCGCTACCGCGAAGCGCCGAACCACCACGCCATCGCCAGCACGCTCGATCGAATCTCCACTGGCGTAACCGGATAACACCGCCGGTACGAGGGCAGAAACCTCGCCCCCACAAACAGCAGAAACGGAGTGCGAACGAACAGCCCGCGACTGGGGCTCGCCAGCAACGCGGTCAGCGCACCCACCGGAACCAAGAATGGCCAGATCGCCGCGTGCGTCGCCCCGCACCAAGGACTCACCCACGAGCCGAACGCCACTCAGTTAGAAACAAGCAGAGGCGCCGCCGCCGCACCGTAACATATCCGATCCAGAGCCTCCTCGCGAGCTTCGTGCTTAGCCCCGAGTTCCACGCCGATCTGTAATCTCTGGAGAGCCGGTTTCCCGGTTCGTCCGGGAAAACTGCCCCGCAATTGCGCTCATTTCTGCGGATTCTCCGTGGGCGCATGGGAACAGATGCTGTGATAGACTCACAGTTGAATTTGGACAATGGGGGACCTGCTCAGTGCCACTGGCTGAATGGGATAGCCCGCGCGATGAACATTCATCGTTGCCCGGCGCTCTTGCGGCCCGCTGCACCGCCGGCAATCTGGCGGTTCTCGGCCCCGCCGCCGGCGATAAGCTCTCGCAACTGGAACAAATGTTGTTCGAACCCGTGCCGTCGGCTCATGCCGCGGCCCCACTGTCGCCCTTCCTCCTTCAACTCTGGCGGAAACTGGAAGGCGGTCCGGTCCGCTACACGGATGCCAAACGGCGGTCGGACTTTCTCGATCATTACCTCCACGTCATCTGCCCCAGCTCTTATCCCTATCGCTGGCCGCTTCCGCCGTCGACCCGCGAATGGCTCAACCAGCCCGTTCCCGTCTCCGGCCTGGATGCTGCGGAGGCTAAGCCCGCCAGCCTGACCCGTTATCTATCCGGCGTGCACCAGAGCAACTTCCCTCAGCTCGACCTGAAATCCCGGAATAATTACGACAGTTTTCTTGCCTGGTGTGCCTACGAGTTTCTCCCCTCTCGCAAGATCCCCTCGGAATTGATGCCGGATGAACTGGCAGCCTATCTCAGTGAGCCGGTCGACAGTTTCCCGGCGCCGTTCACCAGGGGCATGCTGGCCATCGAGCGGCTCCGCACCCGGCTCACTTCCGAGGAAATCCGATCTCTTCCCGAATCTCGGGTTGCGGCCATTGCTTTCCAGTTGATGACAGGCGCCCTTCGAACAAACGATCTCCGCCTGCTGCCGCCCTTCCTGCCCCGCTTCTGGGGTGCTCCCCCAAATTGCGGTCCACTGACACGCTTCGAAGCCATCGAACAAATCCTCAACCAGCACTCTCCGCCCCCTCGCCCCGCGCACCGCAACCGCGCACCCGTCTCCTCCGGCGAAGACACGCAAGGTTGGAATCCGTCCCTTCTGCTCCGGTCAGGCAAGCCGCGGGAAATCCCCGTACCCAGCCCCCCGGCTCTGCACCCCCTGCCGGAAGGCATCATCTCCTACAGGGATCACAAAACAGTCTGCGGCCTCCGGTTGACGGGCTCATGGACGCTCGCGGCGCTGCGGCGCACCGGTCTGAAAACCATCGATCTCGAATTCGACTTCAGCCGGAGAACTGAGAAGGAGTATCGCCACAACTCCCGAATTCTGGGAAATTTTTCACGTTCAGTCCATGTCTTTTCGCTGAATCCGGAGTACCTGCTGGAGTGCGTCGCCTGTAATCTCAGCCGCGTTCAGCCGCGGGACTATTTCATCGGACAGTTCTTCTGGGAGCTTCCGGAAATCTGCCGCATCCACGAGCCCGCGCTGGACCTGGTAGACGAAATATGGGTCGCAAGCGAGTTCGTGGCCGGCATCTATCGCCGGCGAACATCGAAACCGGTTGTGAATGTGGGCACGGTGAGCGCACCCGCCGAGCCGGACCCCGGCCTCACCCGGGAGGGCTTCGGCGCCGCGCCCACCGATTACGTCTTCCTCACCGTGTTTGATTCCGTTTCCTCGATCGAACGCAAAAACCCGCTGGCTGCCATCGAAGCCTTCCGGCAGGCATTCCCCCGAGGAAACGAACGGGTCAAACTGATTGTCAAGACGCATAACTTGGGAACGTGGACCGCGGGCCGGGACCGCACGCACTGGGACCGCGTGATGTCGCTCGCCGCCCGGGACTGGCGCATCGTCGTAATCAACGAAACCTTCTCCGAGCCGGCCATGTCGTCGTTGTATCGAGCGGCGGATTGTTTCGTCTCCTTGCACCGGTCCGAGGGGTTTGGAAATTGCGTGGCCGAAGCGATGTATCATGGCCGCCCCGTCATCGTTACCCAATACTCGGGCGTCTGCGATTTCTGCACCCATCAAAACGCCCGCCTGGTCGACTATCGCCTGATTCCCGTGCCGCGCCGGCACTTCCCGTTTCTCGATCATGACCGCTCCTACGAGTGGGCCGAGCCCAACGCCGCAACCGCGGCGCGGCACATGCGGGAGCTGTACGGCAACCGCGCGGAGGGAGTCGAATTGGGAACCCGGGGACAGGCGCTCGTCCGTACCCGGTATTCGCTCGATAGCATGGCCCGCCGTTACCGCCGGCGCCTGGCCGAATTGGGCCTCGGCGCCGAATGACTCCTGCGTGCCAGAGAAAGCTCTAACGGACATGACGAAAGACCGTACCCCTATTCTCATCGAGGGGCCGTTCGAATCCGACTATTCGTTGGCCGCCGTTAACCGGAATCTCACGCGCGCCCTCCACCAACTCGGCGAAGCCGTCGCCATTCACCAGCGGGACAACACCACCGCCATTCCGTTCTCCGGAACATTTGCCCAGCAGTATCCGGAATTGGCCTCGCACACCGTCCCCACGCCGGCGGACGCAAAGGCGACCATTCACTCCCGCTGCATCTACCCCCCGTACTGCGACTCCATGTGGGCCCCGGTGCGCGGCGTTCATTGTTTCGCCTGGGAAGAATCCACCTTCCCGGCGCGCTACGTGCGAAGCTTCAACCACGGCCTGGAATTGATTACCGTCGTGTCCGGGTACGTTCGCCAGGCGCTTCGCGATAGCGGAGTCACCGTCCCCATCGAAGTGAGCGGCAACGGCGCGGATCACATTCTCGAGCCCGATCCTCAGCCCTATCCCCAGTATCAGCCCGGCCCCTTCACCTTCGTGCACGTCTCTTCCTGCTTCCCTCGCAAAGGCGTCGACGCGCTCGTCGAGGCCTACTGCGCGGAATTCAACCGAAGCGACGGCGTGCGGCTCCTCATCAAGACATTTCCGAACCCGCACAACAACGTCGAGGCAGTCATCCGGGAATCGGCCGCGCGCTATCCCCACCATGCGCCCATCGAGCTGATCTGGGAGCCCCTGTCCGCGGCCCAAATGAGGTTCCTCCTCGAATACGCCGACTGCCTCGTCTCCCCAAGCCGCGGCGAAGGCTTCGGACTCCCCGTCGCCGAAGCTATGTTGCTCGGCTGCCCCGTTATCGCCACCATCCATTCCGGACAGGCCGATACCTGCTCTCCCGACTGGTGCTGGCCCGTGGACTTCACTCTCCAACCCGCCCGTTCCCACCTCTCCCAAGCCGGCTCCCTCTGGGCGGAGCCTTCCATCGCCTCGCTCCGCGGGCAGATGCGAAAGATCCTTTCCACGCCCCGCGCGGAAATCGAACGCCGCGCAACCCTCGCCCGCCGGCACATCGCGGACCGCTTCACCTGGAAAAAAGTGGCCCAGCGCCACCTCGACCTTTGGAACCGCTTTCTCGAACAACGCGCGCCCATCCCCCGCTCCGTAGCGCCAAGGCAAGTCCGCCACATCGGTTTCGTCTCAACCTGGAACACGCGCTGCGGCATCGCCGAATACACCCGCTACGTCATCGATCACCTCGGCGACGATCTCCGCTACACCCTCTTCGCCGCCGAGACCGGCGACCGCGTGCGGCCGGACGGAGAAGAAGTCCTCCGCTGCTGGCTCTCGACAAACGAATTAGAAAAGAGCTGGGATGAAGCGGGCGCCCTTCGTCGCGCCATAGTGGCGCGGAAAGTCGACCTGGTCTGGGTTCAGTTCAACTTTGGCTTCTTCGCGCCCGAGGCCCTCGAGTATCTCATCGACGAAGTCCATCGCGCCGGCTTGCCCATCTTCGTCACCTTGCACACCACCAACAACGAGCGCTTCCTCCGCCTCGCGGCCGCCTTGCGCAAAGCCGACCTGACCATCGTTCACCGCGAGCGGGACGTTCGCCTCCTCACCGCCGAACGAGTCGAGCGTGTGATGCTGCAGGAGCATGGCATTCTGGCGCCCCGTTTCCCCGGCAAAGCAGCCAGCCCCCGTGTCCGGCCTCTGGGCTTCACCGTCGCCTCGTTCGGATTCTTCCTCGACAAGAAAGGAATCCACGAACTCCTTGTTTCCTTCGCCGCGGCCCTGCACATCCGCCCGGGACTTCGGCTGAAACTGCTGACTTCCCTCTACCCCATCCCGGAATCGTCCCAATACGCCGCATCCTGCCTGAAGCTGGCGCGAGACTTGGGGATCGCCTCTCACCTGACCATTTCAACCGAGTTCCTCGACGAGGCCGCGGTGCTCGACGAACTCCATTCATCCGACCTCATCGTGTTGCCCTACGTCGAATCCACCGAGTCGGCCAGCGGCGCAATCCGTCTGCCCCTGGCCTCCGGAACCCCGATTCTCTGCTCGAATGTATCTCTGTTCGACGAATTCGCCGGCGCTGTGCACCGCTACCCGGTCGGCGACCGCATCGCGCTGGCCAACGCCATCGTTCAGCTAGCCGCCGGCCCGGAGAAGCTTCACCAATTCTCGGCCCGCCAGCGGGAGATCGTGGAACAGTTTTCCTGGCCCCGCGTCTGCCGGCGGTTCCGCGAAATCATCCACGAATCACTCGAGTCGGGTTCCGGAACCGGCGAGAAAGAGGCAATCCGGCGGGTCGTGGGAGCCGGCTAGTGGCGAATGGTATGGTGCAACCTCCGCATGACCGCCGGGACAGGAATGAGCCGGATCCCCTTCCGGCCAGCCTCGATGCCATCGCGTCCGAAGTCTGCGCCATCCGGCAACGGAGCCGTTTCGAGGGCAGTTCTCCGGTCACCCTCGGCGAGGCACGCAGGCTCCTCGCCTCAACGGACTCCTTGCTTGCCCGCGTGCGGGACCGTTCGCTCCTCGCCGCGTCGATGCCGCCCCGCCCGCCCACGCTGCGGGCCCGCTTCGGCGCGCTCCTCATCGCCCCCGTCCGGCGCATCGTCTTTTGGCTCGCTCATCAGGTCCAGGAATTCGAGGTCGCCGCCGCGGCGAGCCTCGCCGGTCAAGCCGAGTTGCTTAAGAACGCCGCCAACGCCATCGAAGGCATCGAAAGCGTACTGATAAAGATCGAAGCCAGGCTCGACCACCAGGACCGCATCTTATCCCGCCTTCCCGAACTCGAGGCGCGTCTGGCCGATCTCGCCGCCAGACAAGCCTCCACCCAGAGCCAGATCAACGTCCTTCGTCTCGGACTGGCGTCATTGCGCGATTCCTTGCCGGAAGCCTCCACCTCCACGCCAAATCACGAAGCTTAGCCTTACTCGATCGCCCGGCGCTCTCCCGCATCGAAGCCGCATCGAAGACGCCTGCGAGAGCAGGTCATGTGGAGCTAAGATTGGGGGAGTTGAGGCCGTAAACCTCCGGGAGTAAGCTCTTACGCATCTCTGCAAATAGTTTGCTTGACTCTCATTCCACGTTTGCAATGTCGACTCCCAAATTGAATCTTGTCTCCGGCGGGAAGCCGGACTACACGCTACTTGCCACCTGTGCCGGTGACGAAGATACCGGGGGCGGTTTATGCGCCTTCGACGGTGACACGCTACAGGTCATCGACCGGGTCAGTAGCGCCGGATTGCGAGTCGAGGGCGATCGGATCATTCGGCTGATCCGTACTCCGATTTCCACCGGCGGCGGCGAGTTTGTCGTCTATGACGCTCGTGGGGTCCGGCAGTATTTCCGCGTCGATGAACTCAGCGATGGACACTACTTTGCCTGGGATGGCGACCATATCGTGGTCGCCTCAACCGGAACGAACAGCATCCTCTGGATATCGATGTCGGGCGCCGTCGATCGCGTCTGGCGCGTTCCCGGGGACGACGATTCCTGTCATCTGAACGAAGTCGTTCTCCACGACAACCGATTGTTCGTTTGCGTCTTCGGCGACTACGGCGACTACCGGGGCTACAAGGGCCGCGAACGAAGCGGCGACGGCTACGTCTTCGATCTCGAGACTGGGGAAAAGGTCGTGAGAGGACTCTGTGCGCCCCACAGTCCCCGGTACTTCGATGGCTCTTGGGCCGCCTGCAGTTCCATGCGAAACGAGTTCATCCAGTTTGCCTCCGATGGCGTGACACCGAAACGAACAGTTCTACTCGAAGGATTCACGCGCGGAGTCGCTGTGAGCGACGACTATATCTTCATCGGAGAAAGCGCCCGGCGCTCCGACCGCGGACGCGTCCAGGGCGGCTCCATCGCAGTCCTCTCCCGCGCAACATTTGAAACTGTCTCGCGAATTCAGCTCCCGTTCCAGGAAATTTCGGAACTCGCGCTCGCGCCACGGGAGCTCGTCGAAGGCACGCGAACCGGGTTCCGGACAAACCTGCTTCGGGTAAAGGAGAAGGACCAGCTCTATCTATTCCACGCGCTGGGAATCGAGCCGCAGAGACTCTGGGCGACCTCCGACCCGCTACGGCCGAGCCAATGCCGCGTGCGGGTCCGCGCAGAGATACCGGATTCCCTCGAAGTCGCAAAACTGACGCTCATCAACTGTGCGATCGAAAACCTGAGTCATAGCTTCTACTGCACGGCGAGTTCGTACGCCGTGAGTCTCTCCTACAAGTGGCAGCGAACCGAACGTTCCCCAAGGATGGAGCACCAGGAGGGACTCCGGACAGGTCTTCCCTGCGTCCTCCCTCCCCACGGCAAGCTCAACCTTCGCATGGAAGTCATGCCTCCCCCGGTCCCCGGCGAGTATCGCTTCATCGTGACCCTCGTTCAGGACGGCGTCTGCTGGTTCGACGAAATCGACCCCGCCAACGCATGCTCCGCGGTCGTCGTTGTCCGTGAACGTCAACAAACCCAAACCCCTGATGCCTCCGCTCACTCCCCGGCTTACCTCGCCCCCCGCAAGAACTGAGGATCCCGCCACACCCACACCCGCTGCGGGGCCTGATCGATCGGCACAGGTATCCGATTCCACTCCGACGTCGACGGCGAATTCACACCCCGCAACTGAATCCCAACGCTCATCGCCCCGCAAAGAACAAACAGCACCGTAAGACTCCGCCGCTTCCAACCCGCCGCGAGCGTAAGCTCCGCCGCCACCGGCACGAGCAGCACAATCAAACACGGCAATAAGTCGCACAGGCAGGCGCGGCCCATACGATGCCCCGCCCCACCACATCCGCCACCGCGAAGTGCCGAACCACCACGCCACCGCCAACACAGCCAACAGAATCTCCAAAGGCGCAACCGGATACAGCCGCCGGAAATACGGCAGAAACCTCACCCCCGCGAACAGCAGAAACGGACTGAACACAAACAGCCCGCGAGACGGACTCACCAGCAGCGCGCTCAGCGGCCCCACCGGTACCGCGAACGGCCAGATCGTCGCCTCCGTCGCCCGGTAGTAAGGACTCAACCACTCCCCGAACGCCGCCACGTGAAAAACAAACAGCGGCGCCGCGCCCGCCAACACTCCCACAACATAAGCCACCACCCGCCGCCGCGACACCACGAAAACCAGCACCGCAAACCCCACAACCACAATGACATTCGCCGGCCGGATCGTATACGAGTAACCCGCGCAAACGCCCAGCCACAACGCCGCCCTCACCCCTCCCCGCGGAACCCTCTCATACAGCAAGATCGCGCCAACCAGAAACAACATCGTCGGCCCGTGCTGATACCCCCCCGGCTCGCCGACGAACAAGCCGCCGTCCCTACCGCGAACAAACCCGCCAGCGGCAACCTCGTCCGCAAATAAACAAACAGCAGCCCCGCCGCCAGCGCCGTAATCAAACTCGAACAAACCAACTCCAGCACCAGCGGCGGCCACTGCAACGTCATCGCCTCCAGGTCGCGCCCGAAAACCGCGTACGCCTTATCCGCCGCCCAGACCATCGGCACAACCAACATCGGCACGCCCGGCGGATACACGTTCCAAAAATGCCCCCGTGCGGTCTCGACCGCCCAGTAGGCCTGCGGAAACTGGTCCCGGTACTCGTCGATGTTGGCGTCCCCGTGCCGGACCATGCTCACCGCCGCCGGAATCACAAAGTGCGGATCCCTCGAGTCCACCCGAGGCCCGGCAAGATAGAAGCAAAACACCGCGAAGAAAAACAACCCCGCCTCGAGCCACGCCGGCGCGCGCACTGTCTCCATCGAGGCGCCCGTTGGCTACGCTCCGCTCCGCGTCCTGCTCAAAAACTTCTCCACCCCCGCGCGGCAGTCCTCGGTCGTCCGCGCAATCGCATTCGCCTGCGCCCCCGCCTCCAGCGCCGCTTCGATGCCCAAAGCATCTATCTGGTACAGCAGCCGCTTGCCCAGCGTCACCGCCGATGCGCTCTTCGAAGCCAGCATCGCAATAAACGCGGCCGCCTCCTCCGCGAACGCCGCGTCGCTGTAAACATGGTTCACCAGCCCCGCCGCCTCCGCCTCGCCAGCCGAAAAAATCTTCCCAGAAACAATCCACTCAAACGCCCGCCGCTCGCTCACGCTCCGCCGCAGAATCGCCATCGCCATCGCCGGCAGGAATCCCAGGTTCACTTCCGGATACCCGAACCGCGCGCTCTCCGCCGCCAGAATCACGTCGCAAGCCGTCGCCAGACCACACCCCCCGGCCAGTGCATTCCCTTTGACCAAAGCCACCACGGGAAGCCGGTGCCGCCGCGGCGCCAGAAATAAATCCGCCAGCCGCCGCGCTTCCTCGACATTCTCGAGCGTCGAACTCTCCATCGAACGCCGCAGCGCCTCCAGGTCCGCGCCCGCGCAGAAATCCCGCCCCGCCCCCTCGACCGCAATCACCCGCAGCGATCCATCCGCCTCCGCCTCCTGAAGCGCCGCCCCCAGCTCTTGAATCGCCAACCCATCCAGCGCGTTCCGCTTCTCCGGCCGGTTCAGCGTAATCCGCGCCACCGGCCCCTCCACGGCATAGAGGATCCTCTGGTAACCCATGCTTCCCTTGAGTATTGCACCCTCGCTTCCCGCTATCCTCATCACGTGCCCCCTCTGCGGCTCAAATCAGGCAACGTGCACGTCTGGGTCGTCGACCTCGAATCCGCCCCGGCCACGCCCGGCATTTTGTCCCCCTCCGAACTCGCACGCGCCGGGCGCTTTCGCTTCGCCAAGGATCGCCGCGGCTTCATCGCCTCTCACGCCGCCCTGCGCCAGATCCTCGCAGCCTACACCGATCTCCATCCGGCCTCGCTCGATTTCATGACCCTCCCCCACGGAAAACCCGCCCTCGTCTCCGGCGGCCTCCAATTCAACCTCTCCCACTCCGGCGAACTCGCCGTCGTCGCCCTCGCCGCCGGCTGCGAATTAGGTGTCGATATCGAACGCCTCCGCGCGCAGGTCGAGATGGAAGCCATCGCGCGCCGCTTCTTTTCCCCAAGCGAAACCGAAGCGCTCCTCGCCTATCCCGAACCCGAGCGCGCACCCGCCTTCTTCCGCTGCTGGACCCGCAAGGAAGCCTACGTCAAAGCCATCGGCGGCGGCCTCACCATTTCGCTCTCGAGTTTCGTTGTCTCCCTCGAACCCGCCCGCGCCGAACTGCTCAGCGGCGTCGAAGCGCCCTGGACGCTCCACTCACTCGACGTCCACCCCTCCTACTGCGCGGCCCTCGCCGTCGCCTGCAATCCCGCCGAAATTTCCCTCCGCCGCTGGCTGCCCCGTTAAGCCCCGGCCCCGTGGAACCGCGCCGCCGCGAATTTCAGATACTGCTCCCAGTCGTACGCCGTCACGTTATGCTTGCCGGTCCTCACGTGGTAGTACAAATCCGCGCTCCCCACCGGCGTGTTCACCGGCGGCATCGTCGTCGTCCCCAAACCCTGCCGCCCGAACAACTCCCACACCCCGCCCGCCACCATCGCCGAATAAAACTCACCCGGCGGGTCCGACGTGTGGTCTTCCTCCGCGCTCGCCACGTACAACGGCCGCGGCGCCGTCATCGCCAACAGCAGGTTCCCATCCACCGGCACCTGGTCCGGATGCCCCGTGTACCGGTGAAAATTCCCGCAAAACCAGTGCGGAAACGCCGTGTTCAGATGCTCGATCGTCTCGCCTTCCAGCCGCCGGTACAGCGACGCCCCGCCCTTGCCCGACTCATTCGAAATCACCAGCGCAAACCGCTCGTCCTGCGCCGCCGCCCACAGCGCCGTCTTTCCCAACCGCGAGTGCCCGATCAACGCAATCCGCCGCGGATCCACGCCCCGGTCGGTCTCCAGATAATCGACCATCCGGCTCAACCCCCACGCCCACGCCCCGATCGCGCCCCATTGGTCGCTGTCCGGCACGGTCTGCCCCGTCGCGAATAGCAGCGGTCTCACCCCGTGGCTCATCCCGCCGTCGAAGTCCGGCTCAATGTCGCCATAGTAAGCCGTCGCCAGCCCGAACCCCGCCGCCAGAATCTTCTCCACCTGCCACTGGGATGCCCCAGCCCCGCGTGTTCCCTCCGCCGCCGTGTGCTGCGCATAAGGCACGCTCGCCCCGCCCGCAATGCGCGGCGCGCTCGGGTCCCGCGTCCACACCTCCGCCAGCTCGATTCCCGGATCCGCCGCCACCGTGTGATTCCCGCCGAAATTCAACCCAACAAACACCGGCGCGCGCCGCTGTGTCTCCGCCGGCAGATACAGCAGAATATGCACCGCCGGACCCACCCCACCCGCGAACTGCGCCACAACCTGCCGCCGCACCGCCAGGTTATTCAGCGCATGCCTGTCTTCCGACGTGACCCGGTATTCCACCTCCACACGCCGCTTCGGCGTCTGTCCGTAAACCTGCTCGGCAAAAAGCCGCATCAGCTCCGGACGCCGCCGTTTCTCCCATTCATGCGTGCTGCGAATGTGCTTGCCGTCCGAACCGGCCAGAGCATCCGGCAGCGGAAAGTCGGAGATTTTCGCCGGAGCCGCATGCGCCGCGCACAATCCCGCCGCACCGGCAAGGAACCCGCGGCGCGTCAGCCCCGGCCGCACGTCACTTTCCCCGGCCCGCCGGAACCGCGGCCTTGGCCGCCTCCGCCGGTTCTCCCGCTACCGCCCCCGGCGCGGGCAGCCCAAGCGCTTGCCGCAGCGCCGTTTCGACCCTCTGCCGGATATCGGGATTGTCCCGCAAAAACTGCCGCGCATTCTCGCGCCCCTGGCCGATCCTGTCGCCCTGATAGCTGAACCACGAACCGCTCTTCTCAATCAGGTTCTGCGCCACGCCCAGGTCCAGCAGATCGCCTTCCTTCGAAATCCCTTCCCCGTAAATGATGTCGAACTCGGCCTCGCGGAACGGCGGCGCCACCTTGTTCTTCACAATCTTCACCTTCGTCCGGTTGCCGATCACCTGCTCGCCTTCCTTGATCGCCGCAATCCGCCGGATGTCGGCCCGCACCGACGAGTAAAACTTCAGCGCCCGCCCGCCCGTCGTCGTCTCCGGATTCCCGAACATCACCCCGATCTTCTCGCGAATCTGGTTGATGAAAATCAAACACGTATTCGACTTCGACACAATGCCCGTCAGCTTCCGCATCGCCTGCGACATCAGCCGCGCCTGCACGCCCATGTGGCTGTCGCCCATCTCGCCGTCGAGTTCCGCCTTCGGCACCAGCGCCGCCACCGAATCCACCACCAGAACGTCAATCGACCCCGAAGCAATCAGCGCGCTCGTGATCTCCAGCGCCTGCTCGGCAAAATCCGGCTGCGACACCAGCAGATTGTCCACATCCACGCCCAGCTTCCGCGCATACACCGGATCGAGCGCATGCTCGACGTCGATGAACGCCGCCATGCCTCCAAGCCTCTGCGCCTCCGCCACTACCTGCAAAGCCACGGTCGTCTTGCCCGACGACTCCGGCCCGAAAATCTCGTTGATACGCCCGCGCGGAAAGCCCCCCACGCCCAGCGCGTAATCGAGCGAAATCGAGCCCGTCGAAATCGTCGACACGGGCACGATCGCCTCCTTCGCGCCCAGCCGCACAATCGACCCCTTGCCGAACTGTTTCTCAATCTGGCCCAGCGTCGCCGTCAGTACACGGCTCTTCTCTTTTTCGTCCATCGGAATCTCCCTTTACGCGGCGGAATGCCCGCGGTTAAAGCTGCGGCGCGTAGTAACCCTTGCGGCAGCGCACAATCAAGTCCTTCCGGCCTTTCACCTTCAGCGTGACCGTGTGATACTTCCCGTCCGTCACCAGCGGTTCGGGCCGGTAGAACAGGTTGTACTGGTGCCGCAGCTCGTTGGCGATGTTCTCAAACGATTGCGACAGGTCGCTCGCCTTGAACGGGAAAAACGCCTCGCCCCCGGTCTCGCCCGCCAGGTACCTCAGCACCTTATCGCCGTCCGTCTCAACGCGCGTGATGTTCGTCGATATCGTGTAAATCACCACATCGGCCTTCTGCGCCATCTCGAGCGCCTGGTCCCGCGTGTAGCGGCTCACGTTGTCGTCGCCGTCGCTCAAAATCACCATCGCGCGGCGGAATTTGTACAGCGGCTGATCGAGCATCAGCTTGTCGCGGCACGCATAGAAAATCGCGTCGTACAACGCCGTCCCGCCCCCAGGCCGCAGGTCGCGAATCGAATCCTCCAGCTTCTGCACGTCGTCGGTCAAATCCGCCACCAGTTCCGCCGACGAATCGAAGCTCACCACGATCGCCTTGTCCCGGTCTCGCTGCACCACGCTCCGCACGAAATCCGTCGCCGCCTCCTGCTGGAAGCGGAACCGGTCCCGGATGCTGTTGCTGGTGTCGATCAGAATCGCCAGCCGCAGCGGCAGGTCGGTCTCGGCCGTGAACTCGAGAATGTTCTGCGGCTTCTTGTTCTCGACCACCTGAAAATCGCTCCGGTTCAGATCGGTGACAAATCGTCCCTTCTTGTCGCTGACCGTGAACAGCATGTTCACGCGCGTCACATCCAGCACAATCCGGTTGGCGTCTTTCTCAATCGGAGGCTGAGTCGAAGGCGGAGCGGGTTTCTCCACCTGCGCGGCCAAGGTGGCGGCAAGGGCAACGGGAACGATCCAGGCAAACATCAATTTCACGGCGGGCTTTCCTGATTATAGTGCTTCCAGTTCCTTTAGCCAGCCCTCCAGTTCTTCCGGCATCGCCGAGGTGATCTCCACCGGCTCCCCCGTCGCCGGACTCGTGAACCGGATCCGCCGTGAGTGCAAAAAGAACCGCCCCGAATCATGCCCCGCCGCCCCATACAAACGGTCCCCCGCCACCGGATGCCCGATCGCCGCAAAATGCGCCCGGATCTGGTGCGTGCGTCCCGTCCCGATTCGCACCTCTACCAGCGTGAACCCCTTGTACCTTAGCAATCTTCGCCACCAGCTCACCGCCTCGCGCCCCCGCCCCAGCCGCGCCGTCATCCGCGTCCGGTGCGCCGGATCCCTCGTGATCGGGAGCCGGATCTCACCCCGCACCTCTTTCAACTCGCCCCGCACCAGCGCCACGTACACCTTCTCCACTTCCCGCCCCGCGAACTGCCGCGCCAGCGCGCGATGCGCCCGCTCCGTACGCGCCACCACCAGCACCCCGCTCGTCAGCTTGTCCAACCGGTGCACAATCCCCGGCCGCAGCGCCTCCCCCGTCTCCGCCAGCTTCCCGTACCGGTGCAGCAGCGCGTTCACCAGCGTCCCCGAATGCGTCCCCGCGCCCGCATGAACCGCCATCCCCGCCGGCTTGTCCACCGCGATGACATCGCTGTCCTCGTACAGCACCGTCACCGGCAGGTCCTCCGCCACCGCGCGCAGCGGAGGCGGCGCGGCCGGCTCCACTTCCACCACCTCGCCCCCGCGTAACCCAAGCGATGCCCTCACCGCCGCCCCGTTCACCGTCACTCTCCCCTCTTTCACCCACGCCTGCAAACGCGCCCGGCTGTGCTCCGGCATCTGCTCCCGAAGGAACTGGTCCAGACGCCACCCTCTAGCCGAAACAGGAACAGTCAAAATTGTTTTCACTTCCGCCCTTTACTCTGCGCTGTTATGATTCTATTCCGATGTCCGTGCGCTTCCGTTGGTGGGCGGCAACTTCCCTCTTCCTGCTGCTCCTCCTCTCGCGGCTCTGCCACTGGGGCGTCCTCTGGACCGAAGAAGCCTACCCCTCCGCCGCCGCCCTCCAAGTCCTCTACGGCAAAACGCTCTACCTTGGCGTCTGGTACGACAAGCCGCCGTTCGCCGCCCTCATCTACCTGCTCTGGGGCGCCCACACTGGACTCGCCCTCCGCCTCGCCGGCACGCTCATCCTCTCGCTCGCCGCCGCCCTCGCCTGGCGCTTCGCCCGCGACCTCTGGGGTGAATCCGAAGCCTGGCTCGCCGCCGCCCTCCTCGTCTTCTTCCTCGTCTTCGATCTCCCCGCCTCCGTCATCGTCCTCGGCCCGGACCTCCTCATGCTCGCTCCCCACCTCGCCGCCGTCTGGCTCGCCTGGCGCCGCCGTCCTCTCGCAAGCGGCCTCACCGTGGGAGTCGCCTTCCTGTTCAACACGAAAGGCGCGTTCGTCCTCCTGGCCTGTCTCGTCTTCTGCCCCGCCGCCTGGCTCCCCCTCCTCGCCGGCTTCGCTCTGCCCAACGCCCTCGCTCTCGCGACCATGGCCTGGACCGGCTCGTTCAGCGCTTACTGGCTCCAGGTCTGGCAATGGGGACTCCTCTACGCCCGCGAAACTCCGTTCTCCCATCCCCTCCGCGAAGGCATCGTCCGCACCCTCGACTGGTCCGGCTTCCACGCCGCCCTCGTCATCGGAACCACCGTCTACTTCACCCGCCGCACCGGCCGCGAGCGCCTCCGGTTCGCCGCCTGGGCATTGCTCTCGCTTGCCGCCGTCGCCGGCGGCTGGCGCTTTTTCCCCCGCTACTACTTCCAAATCCTCCCCGTCGCCGTCCTTCTCGGAGCGCGCGGCCTCGCTCAACTTCGCCCACGCCTCCGCGTCCTCGCCCTCCTCACCCTCCTCGTCCCCGCTATCCGCTTCGGACCCCGCTACGCCATCCTTGCCGCGGACCTCGTCCACGGCACGCCGCCCCATTGGTCCGACCTCAACATGAGCCAGGACGCCCTCGCCGCCGCCTCCATCCTCGACCTTAACGCCAAACCCGGCGACACCCTCATCGTCTGGGGCTATCGCCCCGAAATATTCGCCGCCTCTCGCATGAACGCCGCCACGCCATTCCTCGACAGTCAACCCCTCACCGGCGTCATCGCGGACCGCCATCTCACCGGCTCCCACTCCTCCGCCCCGTCGCTCGCCGCATCCAACCGCCGCATCCTCGCCCGCTCCGCGCCCTCCTTCATCGCCGACGGCCTCGGCCCACTCAACCCCGCCCTCGCCGTCACCCGCTACCCCGATCTCGCCCCCTGGCTCGCCCACTACCGCGAATTCGCACGAACCCCCATGACCGTCCTCTACCGTAGAACCGATTCCGCTCCGCCAGTTCCCCGGTAACTTTTACCCTCGCTGGCGCGGTTTTACAGTTCCCCCCACCGCCGCAACACGCCGAACAACCGTATTTTCAGCATCTTCGCCCTGGCCCCTGAAATGCCCCTAAGCCCGTTTCAAGCACGAGGAGGATCTTCATGCACAAAGTCTTCATCACACTCGCAACCCTGGCGCTGCTCTCTGCCTGCAGCCGCGGCCCGAAGCCCCAACCCATCGACGCGGCGTCGCTCAATAACCCGCCGCAGACAAACGCCGCCAACCAGCCGCCCGCCGGGCAAGCGGGCGCGCCCGCTTCCTACCCCAATTCGCCCCAACAGCCCTACGGCGCCCAGCAGCCCTATGGCGCCCAGCAGCCACCCTCCGGCCCGTCCTCGGCGATGCCCAACCAAGCCCCCGCCCCTCCACCGCCAATCCTCATCCCCGCCGGCACCCCAGTCCGCGTCCGCCTCGAACAGTCCGTCGATACCCGCCGCAACCGCGCCGGTGACCGCTTCGAAGCCACCCTCATCTCCCCCGTCGAAGTCGACGGTCAGGTCATCCTCCCCCGCGGCACGCCCTTCGAAGGCCACGTCACCCAATCCAGCCCCTCAGGCCATCTGAAGGGCCGCGCGATCCTCGGCGTCGAACTCGACGCCTTCCGCCTCAACGGCGTGAGCTACCCCGTCGTCACCTCCATCGATGACCGCGTCAGCGGCCGCCACCGCAAGCGCAACTGGATCCTCATCGGAGGAGGCGGCGGCCTCGGAGCAACCATCGGAGCCCTCGCCGGAGGCCCGGCCGGAGCACTGATCGGCGCAGGCGCCGGAGCAGGCGCGGGCACCGCCGGCGCCTACTTCACCGGCAAAAAGAACGTCGCCATCCCCGCGGAAACTGCGCTCACCTTCCGCCTCCGCCGCGAAGTGCGCGTGTCGGGCGCTTAAACGAATTAGCGGCCCAGAAACTCCTCGAGTTTCTCCACCTCGGCCTCGGCTGACGCATAGCTCTTCTTCGCCGCGTCCAGCCGGCCCTGGTTGATGTTGTTCTCCGTCTGGTCCATAAACAACTCCATCCGCCGCCGCGAAGCCAGAATATCCCCGCGCAATCCAAAGCCCTGCGCCTGCTGCTGCCGCTGCAATCCATCGAGAGCGCTGCCCACCGCGCCCACCCGAGTCGCCAGCAGATTCAGCTTGTCCCGCAGAGACTCGAGCGCGGCAGAGTTATCCTGCACCGGAGCCTGCTGCGCCGCCGCCGGAGCCGAAGGCGGAGGAGCCGCCGCCGGAGCCGAAGCCTGAGGCGCTACCACCCCCCGCGGAGCGCGCGGCTCATGGATCGCCGCCAAGTGCGCTGGCTTCGTTGCTTCAGGCTTCTGCACTTCAGTCTTCTCTGCTTCAGGCTTCTCCGCTTCAGTCTTCTCTGCTTCAGGCTTCTCCGCTTCAGTCTTCTTTGCTTCTTCCTGCGCCGCCGTCGGCGGTGCCGCCGTCTGGGCTTCCATAGGCGACGGCGCCGGCGTCACTGCCGCAACTTGAGCCTTCGCCCGGTGCCACTTCGGCAGATACACCGCACCCGCCGCCAAGATCACCAGAACCGCCACGGCGCCGGCTACCATCCACAAAGCGCGTCCGCTCCCCGAACTGGTCGCAACCGGCATCGGCGGTTGTGCCGCGTAAGCCGGCGGAGCGGCCGGCATCGGCTGCCGCGCGGGAGCGGCAGGCGGCGCGGGCGGAGCAGCCGTAGCGCCCGTCGCAGGCCCCGCCACCGTATCCGTCATCGGAAGCACGTTGCGGTTCGCAGTTCCCGTCCCGGTCCCATCCCCCGCCGGCGTCAGCGTCAAACCCACACTCCCCGCGATACTCGCCAGCGCGTTCCCGAACGCCTCCGCCGACTGAAACCGCGCCCCCGGATCCTTCGCCATCGCCAGCAAAATCACTTCGTTCAACGACGCCGGCAGCGACGGGTCCAACTCCGCCGGCGGCCGCGGAGTCTCGTTCAGATGCCCCGCCATAATCGAATACTCGCTGTCGCCCTCGAACGGTTTCTTCCCCGTCGCCATCTCGTACAGCGTCACCCCGAGCGAATACAGGTCGCTCCGCGCATCCGGCGCCTTGCCCTCCACCTGCTCCGGCGACATGTAGTACAGCGACCCCACCAACTGCCCCGTCTTCGTCAGTTGCCGGTCAGCCGTCATCCGCGCAATGCCGAAATCCATCAGCTTCACGCGCCCATCCGCCGTCAGCATGATGTTGCCCGGCTTGATGTCCCGGTGCACCACCCCGCGGGAGTGCGCATAAGCCAGCGCCGCCAGCGCCTGATGCGCCACGTCGATCACCTGTCCCAGCGGCAGCCGCCCAGCTTTCATGAGCTTGTCGAGCGTCGAACCTTCGACATACTCGACAACCATCGCCATCTGGTTCTCAATGCGCAGCGCCGTCCGCAAGCCGGCGATATTCGGATGCTCCAGGCTCGCCGTCACCTTGATCTCGCGCCCGAAACGGTCCACCAGTTCCGGATGCTCGTCCAGATTCGCCAACAGCACCTTCATCGCCTCGACCCGCTCCGAAATCGTGTTCCGGACCTTGTACACCTTCCCCATACCGCCGGCCCCGAGCGTCTCCAGAATCTCGTAATCGCCGACAATCTGCCCGGGCGCGAAGTCCAAGCTCATGGCGTTCCTCCTGCCGCACCCTCAGTGCGACCCGTCTGCCGAATCGCCGACCTTCGGCGCCCCCGATCCGCTGAACGTCCCCGTCGCCGAGTCCGGATCCACCTCGGTCACCCTCATGTCACCCAGCGGCAGTTCGATCTTCTTGATCACCTTCCCCGTCGACGGATCTTTGATCACCTGCCCGACGCGCGAGATGTGAAGCGTGTCTCCCACGTGAACGCCGGCCTTCGCGCCGACATTCACCACCATCTGCCCGCCCGAAAAGTACGCCACCAGTCCCGAGAAGTGAACCACGTTCATCGGTAGCTTACCCACCTGCCCCTCAAGACTCTTGGCCATGTCATTCACCGCCTGGGTTACTGCTTCGCCCAGGATCGTCGCCCCGAAGTTGCTGCTCGTCATGTCCAGTTGTCCCCCGCCGCCGCCGCTCCAACCGCCCCCGCCGCCGCCCAGCAGCATCCCGGACCGCTCCGACTCCCCGTGCCCCTGCCCCACGGCCAGCACTTCGCCGGTGTTCACATCCACCATTCGCCCGCTGATTCCCACCACCGCCTTCGACTTCTTCCGTCCGATGTTCCCGAGCCCATACTTACCCAGCCCGTAAGCATTGCCGCCCAAACCCTGCGACTTATCGTCGCGGCCGAACTGCGTGATGCTCCCGATCACAATCGCGTCAACCCCAAGCACCCGGCCAATCTTCGCCGCCGTCGCCGGATTCGCCCGGTCGCTGTTGGAAAAATTCTGCTCCGTGATGATCTTGTCCAGGTCCTTCCGCTCGATCACCGAGTAAGTCCCATCGGTCACCAACTGGTTCACCAGCAGGTCCGCAATCCCCTTCCCCACATCCTGGTCGGCCCCGAAGATCTCGGCGACATAACTCTGCACGGTCCCGTACTCAAAGTTCATCACCGCAATGCGCTTCTTCGCCGCCTGGCCGTACCCCAGCCCAACGGCGCACCCGGCCAACACTAAACTACACACGATGTTTCGCATGAAGACTTTCATCCCCCTTCAATACCGCGCAGCCCTTCACCGGCGGCTCTTTTGTGCGCGCTCTCAATAAAAGCGCTATCGCACTCCTCCTCGGCTCATCCACAAACCCTCATCGGCAAACCGGAGATTTGCGCCATCCGAATTATAGTGCCGATTTCCCCCCAAGTGTTACGCTTATTTCATCTCTCTCCCCCGATGGCCTCGCTCACCAATGAGCTGACAGTCCGCAAGATCTTTTCCCGTAACGGGTTGCTCTCGAAGATCCACCCCGGCTTCGAGTTCCGCCCTGGCCAGCTCGCCATGGCCGAAGCCGTCGAAGACATCCTCGCCACCAAGGGCCACCTCATCGTCGAAGCCGGCACCGGCACCGGCAAAACCCTCGCCTATCTCGCCCCCGCCATCCTCAGCGGCCAGCGCATCGTCATCTCCACCGGCACCAAGAACCTCCAGGAACAGCTTTTCTTCAAAGACGTCCCCCTCCTCCGCGAACTCCTAGGCCAGGACCTCCGCGTCAGCTACATGAAAGGCCGCGCCAACTACGCCTGCCGCAAGCGCATCGCCGACGCCGCCCGCGAACCCATCCTCAGCGGCCTCGAAGAAATCGCCGACTACGAAATCATCCGCTCCTGGCTCGAAACGACCGCTACCGGCGACCGCGCCGAAATCCGCAGCCTCCCCGAAGACAGCACCGTCTGGGCCAAGCTCGACGCCCGGCGCGAGTTCTGCCTCGGCCAGAAATGCCCAGAGTTCGACCGCTGCTTCCTCACCCAAATGCGCCAGCGAGCCTATGAAAGCGACATCATCATCGTCAACCACCACCTCTTCTTCGCCGACCTCGCCGCCAAGGACGAAGACTTCGGTGGCATCATCCCCGAATACGCCGCCGTCGTCTTCGACGAAGCCCACGAAATCGAGGACATCGCCGGCCAGTACTTCGGTTTGAGCGTCAGTAGCTACCAGATCGCCGACCTCCTCGGCGACATCGCCTCCCTCGCCCGCCGCAAACAGTTCAACTCCCCGGAGCTCGAACGCGTCGTCGAAGCCGTCCGCGAACGCGCCGCCTCGTTCTTCGCCGCCCTGCCCCAATCCGAAGGCCGCACCGGCTTCACCCAACACGAACCGTTCTTCGAGCGCCACGAAGCCGAAATCGTGAACCTGCTCCGCGCCCTCGAACTCCTCGGCACAACCCTCGAACTCACCCACAAGAGCCTCGACGAGCTCCTGCCCCTCACCCGCCGCCTCCAGGAAACCCTGCGCAATCTCGAGTTCTGGATCGCCGGCGGCGAATCGGCGTGGGTCTATTGGATCGAGCGCACAGCGCGAGGCGCGATCCATGGCGCCAATCAACGCCCGCGCCCCGCTGCGTTGTGCGCGGTCCCGACTGGTGATCGCCGCGGCCGCGGCTGCACCCTCCAGGCCACCCCCATCGACGTCAGCTCCATCCTCTCCGAAAAACTCTTCGCCGCCGTCGACACCGTCGTCCTCACCTCCGCCACCCTCACCGTCGGCGATAGCTTCGCCTACGCCACGTCCCGCCTCGGCCTCGCCAACGCCCGCAACCTCGCCGTCCCCAGCCACTTCGACTACCCGAACCAGGCTCTCCTCTACATCCCGCCCGGCCTGCCCGAACCCCGCGACCCCGCCTACCTCGACGCCGCCTGCGCCGAAATCGAGTTCCTGCTCAACTCGAGCCGTGGCCGAGCCTTCGTCCTGTTCACCAGCTACAGCCAGATGCGCCAGGCCTACGACCGCGTCTCGCTCTCCATCGACTACCCCGTCCTCCTCCAGGGAACCGGCCCGCGAAGCGCCCTCCTCGAAGAATTCCGCTCCACCCCCAACTGCGTCCTCTTCGCCACCTCCTCCTTCTGGCAGGGCGTCGACGTCCAGGGCGAGCAGCTTAGCTGCGTTATCATCGATAAGTTACCGTTTGCGGTGCCTGGCGATCCGGTGGTCGCCGCGCGCATCGAAAACATCCGGGCCGCCGGAGGGAATCCATTCTACGATTACCAGCTTCCCCACGCCGCGCTCACGCTGAAACAGGGCTTCGGCCGTCTCATCCGGAGCCGCTCGGACCGCGGCGTCCTGGCTCTGCTCGATAACCGCATTCTCAAACAGCGTTACGGAAAGGTCTTCCTCGACAGCCTTCCCGCCTACGCCGTCACCGGACAACGAAGCGAGGTCGAAAGGTTTTTCAATGTTTGAAGTCGTCGTTCAACGGAGCTTCGCGGCGGGCCACTCCCTGCGCAACTACCACGGCAAATGCGAAAACGTGCACGGGCACAACTACAAAGTGGAAGTGACCCTGCGCGGCGAGAAACTCGACGAGGCCGGCCTGCTGACCGATTTCGTGGAAGTAAAACGCCGCATGAGCCAGATCATCGACTATCTCGACCACCGCTACATCAACGACCTGAAGCCCTTCGACGAGATCAACCCTTCGGCCGAGAACCTCGCCCGCTTCTTCCACGAACGCTTGAGCGAGGGCTTTCCCCCCGGCTCGCCCGTCTCCGTAGCCGAAGTCAAAATCTGGGAAACCGACGTAACCGCGGCGGTCTACCGCCCCTGACCCGCGCGGCGCGCCCTACTTCGAAACCGAACGCCCGTAATACTTCGCGTTCCGCTCGGAAAAGTCGGCCCACTTGGCCGGCAGATCGTCAAGCGCGAAAATCGCCGACACCGGGCACACCGGCACGCACGCCCCGCAGTCGATGCACTCCACCGGATCGATGTAGAGCAACTCCTCGGTCTCGAAATTCGCCTCGTCCTTCTTCGGGTGAATGCAATCCACCGGACAAGCGTCCACGCACGCCGTATCCTTCGTTCCGATGCAAGGTTCCGCAATTACGTATGCCATGAAGTCTCCAGCCTGATGTGTCCCTCACACCCCGCGCGAAAACAACGTGTCCGAACGCCATCCGCCGGCCGTGGGGCAAAGTAAATACCAAGTATAGCAACGTGTCAGGGACGGCCATCCGCCCGAATTATGGCCAACGTCCGGCTGGAACCCGCCTCAGAACGACGCCCGCCAAGTCTCGGTCCGGAGGTTCAGCGCCGTCTCCAGCGGCGGCGCCACACCGCCGGTCTCTTCCCCGCCGTCTCGTACTCATTCCGGCTGAGGTAAAACGGCGTCCGCGCCGAACCATTCGTCGTCTTGACCTCGATCAGCCGCTCGCCCCCGCCAGATCCGAAAGACAAAATATCATAACCGGCGCCATCCCCCTCCTCGACGGATACCCAACGCACGCCACGCGCAAGGTCGAGGCGCCCCGCTTCGGCAAGGCGTCTGCGTTCGAGGTCCAGAACGAAGGATTCCCCCGCTTTTCCCAGCGCGGCATTGCGATGGCCCCGCTCGGCGGGATCGAACCGCCGAATCAGGCTGCGTAAGGGCGCCGGAATCGCCACGCTGTCGCTCACTAGGACCGGCGGCGCGACGAAGACCCTCGAAATCACTCCGGCGGGCTTCGATTCCGGTACGCGTCCGACAGTCTCCGGATGCCGGGCCAGGTAACGCCCGACGGCATCGATGATCGCCCTCTGGTAATTCCTCTTCGGCTTATATCCTGCTATCCACGGCAGCCCAAGCTCGTCGAGAACCGCGGAGATGTTCTGATGCTTGAACTCCACCGGCCGGTGCGTCCGGCCAATCAGGGCCATCAATTCCCTGCTGTGCGCAAGCTTTACATACGGACGGCCCGCGGTCGTGCTCCAGCATGGCAAAGTAGTCGCGCACGATGGCGTTCAACTCCTCATCACGCCACGCGGTCCCGAGTTTTGCCTCATCCGCCATCGGACGCCAGGATCGCCAGGCCGTCCTCCAGCCCTAGCCCCACTAAATTGGAGCATATCGGCGCAGGAGTCAACTCCGAGGCTCCGAAGCGAAACGGCGGCGCTCGGCCCGCCATCCGAATCCACAACATTTCCTGGTATCCATGTCGCGATCGCAGTACAATCGAACCTTAACCGGCACAAAAGCGCACAGCGGGAGAATCTGCTGAAATGGCCGATGAGAGTAAAGGAATGAAGAAGCGAGCCCCAAACACCGCCCTCCTGTTTCCAGAACTCTCAACCGGGCCAGAGAACCCATGGTTGACAGGCTCGCCCAAGCGTACGCAGGACAGTCCGCCGTCAGGGCTCACAACTCTTGAGCTCTGCGCCGGGGGCGGAGGCCAGGCAATCGGACTGGAACAGGCCGGAATCGAGCACGCCGGATTAGTTGAGATCGACAAGAGCGCCTGCGCCACCCTTCGGCTAAACCGCCCGACGTGGAACGTGATGGAAGCGGACCTCAATACCTTCGATGGCTCCGCGTTCAAGGGAGTAGACCTCATATCGGGCGGATTGCCTTGTCCCCCGTTCTCAGTCGCCGGCAAACAACTCGGGAAAAAGGATGAGCGCAACCTCTTTCCAGCCATGATCCGCCTTGTCGACCAGATCCGCCCTCGAGCGGTGATGATCGAAAACGTCAGAGGCTTCCTGGATGCGGTGTTCGAGGAGTACCGCGGCTATGTGCGAAAAGAGCTAACCAAACTCGGATACGAGCCCGGATGGAAGCTTATGAACGCCTCTGACTTCGGAGTGCCGCAACTCCGGCCCAGAGTCGTGTTCATCGCCCTCCGTAAAGAATTGACCGAGCACTTCTGCTGGCCGCAGCCGTCAGTCGCCCCGCCCAAGACCGTCGGCGAAACCCTCCACGACCTCATCGCGGCGAACGGCTGGAACGGCGCCCGGAACTGGGCAAAGGACGCTGACGAAGTCGCCCCCACCATCGTAGGGGGCTCCCACAAGCACGGTGGCCCTGATCTCGGTCCGACTCGAGCGCGTAAGGCATGGGCCACGCTCGGCGTGGACGGCCTGGGAATCGCGAATGAAGCGCCAGCCGCCGGCTTCGTGGGGATGCCGAGGCTCACGGTCCGCATGGTCGCACGGCTCCAAGGGTTTCCGGACGACTGGCACTTCGCTGGAACGAAGACACAGACCTACCGGCAGGTCGGGAACGCATTCCCGCCGCCATTCGCACGCGCTGTCGCGGAGAATCTCAAGGTCTGCCTCCTCGCGCCCCGGCTCGTCAGGGTGGCAGGCTAACGGCGCGTGCCGCGGATGGCCAAGTCTCCCAAGCGCTCCAAAGAGAGGCTTCGGTCTTACTTTCTTGCCCACGTCGGACAAGTACTTAGCTCCGATGAGCTACGCGAGGCCTCCGGAAATGCCAGCGAGTGGGCGCGGCGCGTCCGGGAACTCCGCACAGAGGAAGGCTACCAGATCCTGACTCACAACGACAGGAGCGATCTGAAGCCCGGACAGTATCTGCTGTTGAACCCCGTGCCCTTCCCCGCCTTCGCTCGTGAGGTTTCGAAAGAGACCAGGGCGTTTGTCCTCGACAGAAATGGATTCACCTGCCAAATGTGCGGTGCGGTAGCTGGCGAGCCACATCCTTTCGATCCCTCACGAAAAACGCGCCTCCACATCGGCCACATCGTCGACAAATCCATGGGCGGTAGCGATGAGCCATCGAACCTGCGCGCCGTCTGCTCTGTGTGCAACGAAGGGGCGCGCAACCTCACGCTTGACCGTCCCTCTCCGAGGAAGCTTATAATCCAGGTGCGGCGCGCGACCGGAGTCGATCAACTCGAAGTGCTGAAATGGCTCATCAATAAGTATCCAGCGCAGGCAGCGAAAATGGCGACAAAGCCCGGGAAGGAGTAGTCTGCGCCGGCCTGGCACAAGCGCACGGCGCCGAGCGCCCAAGTAAAAGATGCCTAGATCGCCTAACGCGCAGATCGCGGTCGACCTCTACAACAAATTGGCTGCGTCTCAAGGCTTCACGCCAACGAACGCGTGGCACGGCATCGCGCGCCTCTTGCTGACCACAAACGTTTGGAGATCGGGCACGGGGTGGCAAACCTTCCACGACGTTGTTGTCTACCGCGAGAGCAACGACTTCCGGCAAACATCCGGCGGCGCCCCCAACGCTGTGCTCAGGCGCGCCGAAGGGTTAACGCAATACCTGGCGGAACAATTGAATGTTCCAAGAGCCAGCATGTGCAGCCACATCGGACTGTACTGGCAGCAACCGGGGATCGCCGCGCTCCAGCCACACAACCTCGTCGGACATGCCTTCCGGTCCCTCATCGTGACGATCCTTGAGCGGTTCGGCGATCCCGGGATCACATACGAGGAGGAGGTCGCACCACGGGACGAATTCCCGGGATACCACTTCCAAACTCGAAGCCTCGATGCAAAGCTCGACATCGTGGCTCGCCGGAACGGCCGTCTTGCAGCGTTACTCTCCACGCGATGGCGCTATCGCCATGATCGCGTCGATCTCATTGATGAAGCGCTGGCGTACGCCGCGCCCGCGCGCCGCCAGAACTCGAACTGCCGCCTGTATGCTGTAATCGGCGAATTCGCGCCGAACCGCCTGCACAAAGTCCTCGCCAATTGTCCACCCGCAATGCCGCACGCCGCGCTTTCGGCAGCCGTCCACTTCGCCCCGGAGCTCATCTGGCGCGGTTTACGCGAAAACGGCAGGACGGCGGCCCTGCGATGCCTGGAATGGCTCATTCGACAAACGTACGAGTGGCAATAGGCGCCATGGATACGCTCACGCCACAACGCCGCTCGGCGAATATGAGCCGGATCCGAAGCCGGGACACGTCCCCCGAAATGATCGTGCGCCGCTTGGTCCACGGAATGAATTACCGGTTCCGGCTGCACGTTGTTTCGCTCCCGGGCAAGCCGGACATCGTCCTCCCGCGGTTGAAGCGAATCATCGAAGTGCGCGGCTGCTTCTGGCATCAACACCCAGGCTGCATTGACTCTCACATCCCGAAATCGCGTATCCAGTACTGGCGTCCGAAATTAGAGCGCAATCAACGCCGGGACAAAGAAAATGGCCGGCTCCTCCGAAAGCTCGGATGGAAGGTGCTCATCGTTTGGGAATGCGAAACAAAGTCAATTGCGAGACTCTCTCGCCGCTTGGATCGCTTCCTTACGGGCTAATACGGAGCGTTCTGCTCGCTCTCGACCTTCCCGCCTGCCCCATTCTGCTATACTCAGGGCGTTTTCCCGTTGTTTCACCATGTTTGAGATCCGCCTCGGCGACGTCATCGACGACCACTGCATAAAGTGCCGCCGCATCACTAACCATTCGGTCGTGTCGATCGTCGACGGCGCCGCCGCTAAAGTGCGCTGCCGCACCTGCTATCACGATCACGACTACCGCCACGAGCAGGCGCCCCCGACGAAAAAGGAGCTCAAGAAACAGGAACTCTTCCGCGAAGTTCTCGCCACCCTGTCGCCCGGCGCCGGGGCCGAAGAACCCAACCCCGACCTCATCCCCGCTGAACCAACCCCCGAACCAACCGCCGAGCAGCCCCAGGATCCACCCGCCCCCGAACCCCCGAAGCGCCGCACCCGCGCGCGAAACTCCTAGCCGCTCTGATCCGGCTCGCCGCCATGCTCCGGCTCATTCCGCAGCGCGCCCAGGATCGTCTCCCGATCTACTCCCGACAGCTCCTCCTCCAGCCGTCGCAGCGCCAGCCCCACCACATCCCGATGATGCAGCTTCGCCCCGATCCCGGCGTCCTTCGAAAGCTCCAGCCAGATCTCGTGCAGCCGGTCCACATCCTCCGGCCACAGCCGCGGCGGATGCGGTCCCAGGTTCACGTACACCGGCGGCCGGTCCGGACTGATCACTTCCAGAGAAAACGCGTGCCGCGGCTCCGCCAGTTTCTCCCACGCCAAACCAATGTTCCGCGCCAGTTCCTCCGACACCATTCGCGCCGAAACGCCCGTCACCAGCCGCGACGCCTGAAGCTGCGCCGCCGTCTGCACCATCGCGTCGAACGGATTCACCGCCGGCACCACCACCAGTTCCACCGGCTTGCCTTCCTTCTCCGCCAGCTCCACCACATGGCTGAATACTTCGCGCTCGTAATCGCTGAAAATCTGCGCCTCCGATAGCTCGTACTCGCCCGCCCCCGTGCTGATCGTCCGCACCGTCATCACCACAATGTCGTGCCGCCGCAGGTTCGTCTTCTCGAGCACCCGCTTCAAGTGGTCCATCCGGTGGAAGTCCCGCACCGCAACCAGCACGCAACCCGGCCGCGCATGAATCGTCTTGGCGTCCACCGTCGGCTGATGCTCCAGGTTGAACTCCTCGAGCGCCTTGGCTTCGTGCAACTGCTTCCGCTTCCGCGCGTTAATTCGTTCCGAAATCGTGAACACAACGAAAACCGCCGCCGTGAACGTCACGCCGAACTTCGTCGCGATCTGCTTCGAAAACAGGTTCGCAATCGCCACAAACCCCAGAACCAGCGTCGTCGCCCCAAGCCCGAACGGAAGCTCGATCTTCCCGGCCCGCGGATTGAACGGGAACTTGTACTCCTGGTCGTGCCGCTGGAACCGCAGTACCAGCACCCCCAGCGACTTCAGGAAGAAGCTCCACACCACGCCGAACGCGTACGCCTCGCCCAGCAGATAGACATCGCCCTTGCTCAGCGCAATCGTCAGAATCTGCAGGAGCACAACCAGGTTGATGATCCGGTGCGTCGTGCCGAACTTCTGGTGCGGCTTGCGGAACCAGTCCAGCAGCACCCCATCCTCGGCCACGCGGTTCAAAACCCCGTTCGCCCCGATGATCGACGTGTTCACCGCACCCGACAGAATCAGCACGCCCACCACGACAACGAAGAGGTGGAACACAAGCCGCATCAAGTACGGTCCGGCCAGGTTCATCGCCAACCCGCCAATCAGATTGTCGTAGTACTTCGAGCGGACCGAGTCGGGAATGATCATCACCGCGAATATCGTGATCAACCCCGTGCAGATCACGGCATACCAGCACACGATGTTTGCCGTGATCTTCAGGTTCTTCATCTTCGGATACGCAATCTCGCGGTACACCTGCGCCAGCGTCTCGAACCCGCTCATCGAAAGCAGCGCGTGCCCGAACGCGATAATGATCGCGATCGCCGGAATCGTCGGCCAGATCGTCCCGCGGAACCACCCCAACGCGTCGTTGCTGAAGTGAAGATGCGACGGAATCGGCGCCGGAGGCGGAGTCCACGTCCCGTGCAACAGCATCGTGATCGGACACCAGATCAACAGCGCCACCACCATCACCGTCGTGATCTGCATGATCCGCAGCGCCTTGCCGCTCGATTCGTGGATGCCCTTGATGTTGCTCCACCAAAAGTAAATCGTCACCACAATGCCGAAAAACGCCGCAAAGTGGTTCGGGTCCACCTTGTACGGCTGGTGGATGAGTTCGGCAATCTCGTTCAACAACCCGCCCAGATACTGTCCCGCGCTGACCACGCTGATCGGACCCGTCAGGATGTAGTCGAATATCAGCGACGAAACCGAGATCCGCGCAATGAACGGCCCCATGCTGTCCCGCACCACCACGTACACGCCGCCGCGCACGAACATCCCGCAGCTTTCCATGTACACGCTTCGCACCGCGAAACTGAACAGCATCACCCCCAGCACTAGCCACGCCGCGGATTTTCCCACCGCCTGCTCCGCGATGCCGCCCGCGTAGAACACGCTCGACGCCAGGTCGCTCAGCACAATCGACGCCCCGCGCCAGAAGCTGATAAAAGACAGCGCAACGGTTGTCGCTACGACAACCTTCAGATTGGTGTTGGATCGGTCGCTTGCTAAGGCCATGCTGGTTGGGCGGAAGAGTCTCCTGGCATTATCCTACGAGCAGAGACCATGGCGCATCCCGACTCCTCCGCGCGGGCTCGCAATATCGCCCTCGAGCTGCGCGCCCGCGGCTATCAGTCTTTTCTGGTAGGCGGTTGCGTCCGCGACCTCCTCCTCGGCCGCGAGCCCGGCGATTTCGACGTCGCCACCAGCGCCCGCCCCGCCGAACTCCTCGCCATGTTCCCCGGTTCGCTCGCCGCCGGCGCCAAATTCGGCGTCATCCTCGTCCCCGGCGACGGCTTTTCCGTCGAGGTCGGCACCTTCCGCGGCGACGGCGCCTATCTCGACGGCCGCCGCCCCGTCGGCGTCCACTTCGAAAACTCCCCCCAGCACGACGTCGAGCGCCGCGATTTCACCATCAACGGCCTCCTCATGGACCCGGCAACCAACGAAATCACCGACCTCGTCGGCGGCCGCTTCGACCTCCACGCCCGCATCATCCGCGCCATCGGCGACCCCTTCCGCCGCTTCGAGGAGGATCACCTCCGCATGCTCCGCGCCGTCCGCTTCGCCGCTCGCCTCAACTTCCGCATCGAAGACGAAACCTTCCAGGCCATCCGCGAATCCGCCGCCGCCATCGAGCGCATCGCCGTCGAACGCGTCCGCGCCGAACTCGAACGCATCCTCACCGAAGGCGGAGCCCGCCGCGGCATGGAACTCCTCTCGTCCACCGGCCTCCTCGACCACATCCTCCCCGAAGCCTCCGCCCTCCAGGGCGTCCCGCAACCGCCCCAGTTCCACCCCGAAGGCGACGTCTGGACCCACACCCTCCTCATGCTCGATGGACTCCAATCCCCCAGCCTGGAACTTGCCCTCGGCGTCCTCTTCCACGACATCGGCAAACCCTCCACCTTCCGCATCGACGACCGCATCCGCTTTGACGGCCACGTCGAAGCCGGCGTGAAAATCGCCCGTGCCGCCCTCTCGCGCCTCCGCTTCTCGGAAGCCACCATCCGCCAGGTCGAAGCCCTCGTCGCCAATCACATGCGCTTCATCCACATAGAAGACATGCGCGAAAGCACCTTGCGGCGCTTCTTCCGCCTCGACCGCTTCGAAGAACACCTCGAACTCCACCGCCTCGATTGCCTCTCCAGCCACGGCGGCCTCCGCTCCTACCACTTCGCCCACTCGCGCTACAACGCCATGCCCCCCGAGGCCCGCAAGCCCCCCCGCCTCGTGACCGGCAAC
>JAJYCN010000288.1 GCA_021778335.1 Acidobacteriota bacterium
TGCCGAAGCGGACGCAGACCCGGAGAAGTTCTGGGGAGAGGTGGCGAGCGAATTGCACTGGTTTGAGCCCTGGCAAAAGGTGCTCGACTGGAGCGCGCCATGGGTGAAATGGTTTGCGGGCGGCAAGCTGAACCTGAGCTACAACTGCCTGGACCGGCACGTGACGGGCTGGCGAAGGAACAAGGCGGCGATCATCTGGGAAGGTGAGCCGGGTGAGGTAGAGACTCTGACCTACCAGCAGCTTCTTGGGGAGGTTCAGAAATTCTCCAACGTGTTGAAGTCCCTTGGGGTGAAGACAGGCGACCGCGTGGCGATTTACATGGGCATGACTCCGGCGCTGCCGATTGCGTTGCTGGCGTGCGCGCGGATCGGGGCGCCGCACACGGTGATTTTCGGAGGGTTCTCGGCGAATGCGCTGGTGGACCGGATCAACGACTGCCAGGCGACGGTCGTTGTGACGCAGGATGGGGGTTGGAGGCGGGGCGCGGAAATCAAGCTGAAGCCGGTGGTGGACGAAGCGCTGCGCCACTGCGCGTCGGTAAAGCACTGCGTGGTGTACAAGCGGACGGGGTCGGCGGTGGAGATGGTTCACGGGCGCGACGTGTGGTGGCACGAGCAGATGGAACTGGCGGCGCCGGAGTGCGCGGCCGAACCGCTCGATGCCGAACACCCGCTTTATCTGCTGTACACGTCGGGGACGACGGGGAAGCCGAAGGGGATCCTGCATACGACGGGTGGCTACTCGGTGGGTGTGTATGCGACGACACAGTGGGTGTTCGATGTGCGGGATGAGGACACGTATTGGTGCACGGCGGACATCGGTTGGGTGACCGGACACAGCTACATTGTGTACGGGCCGCTCCAGAACGGCGCTACGGTGCTGATGTACGAGGGAGCGCCGACGTGGCCGGAGCCGGACCGGTTCTGGAAAATTGTGGAGCGGCACCAGGTGTCGATCATGTACACGGCGCCGACGGCGATCCGAGCGTTCATGCGCCTGGGCGAACAGTGGCCGCGGCGGTATGAGATGAAGAGTCTGCGGCTGCTGGGGAGCGTGGGAGAGCCGATTAACCCCGAGGCGTGGATGTGGTTCCGCGAGAACATCGGACGGGGACGGTGTCCGATTGTGGACACCTGGTGGCAGACCGAAACGGGAATGATTCTGATTTCACCATTACCTGGGGTGACTGCGACGAAGCCGGGATCGGCGACGCGGCCGTTGCCTGGAGTGGCGGCTGACATTGTGACGCGAGAAGGAGAGTCGGTGCCGGAAGGAGGCGGGTATCTGGTGGTGCGGAAGCCTTGGCCGGCGATGCTGCGGACGATCTACGGCGACGACGAGAGATACCAACGGCAGTATTGGTCGCAGATGCCGGGGTTGTATTTTACCGGAGACGGGGCGCGGCGGGACGAAGACGGCTACTTCTGGATCATGGGCCGGATTGACGATGTGATTAATGTCAGCGGGCACCGGTTGAGCACGATGGAGGTGGAGTCTGCGCTGGTGGCGCATCCGAAGGTGGCCGAAGCGGCGGTGGTAGGGCGCCCGGACGACTTGAAGGGTCAGGCGATTTCGGCGTTCGTGACCCTACAGGCCGGAGTGAATCCGTCCGATGAGTTAAGAGAGGAGTTGCGGCGGTGGGTGGCCAAGGAAATCGGCTCACTGGCCAAGCCGGACGATATCCGGTTTACGGAAGGACTTCCGAAAACGCGGAGCGGAAAGATTATGCGGCGGTTGCTGCGAGATTTAGCCGCCGGCGTGGAAATCCAGGGTGACACAACCACGCTTGAAGATTTCTCGGTTCTGGCGAGATTGCGGGACGATGAGGAGTGAGAGAACAGGCTGCCATCCAGCAAGGGATTTATCCTGGTATGGTTTTATATTGAGTCCGAGTGGGGAATAAGAAGCTCCCTGTACTAGTAGTCCTGTAACCTGCGGGGTACAATTGAGGAACGGTCCTGAGATGAAAGTTCTCGTGGCGGATGACAGCATCGTTTCGCGGCATCTGTTGGACGTGACTCTGCGAAAGTGGGGTTACGACGTGGTAGGTGCGTCGAATGGAACCGAAGCTTGGGGCATTTTGGCGGGGCCGGAGGCGCCGTCGCTGGCGATTCTGGACTGGATGATGCCGGGCATGACGGGTCCCGAGATCTGCCGCCGGATGCGGGAGAGCCGCATGGAGCAGTATACCTACGTGATTCTGCTTACGGCCCGGAACATGAAAGAGGACATCGTCGAGGGGATGGAATCCGGGGCGGATGATTATCTAACCAAACCGTTTGAGCAGGCTGAACTACAGGTGCGGCTGCGTGCCGGGAAACGGATCGTGGAGCTTCACGCGGAGCTGCTTCGGGCGCGCGAGGCGATTCAGCACGAGGCGTCTCGGGATTCCCTGACCGGTGTTTACAACCGGAACACGATTCTGGCGATGTTGCAGCGGGAACTGGCGCGCGGCTCACGGGAGCTTCGGCCGCTAGGTGTGGTGATGGCGGACCTGGACCGCTTCAAGGCGGTAAACGACACCTATGGACACCTGGCAGGAGACGAGGTGTTGCGGGAAGCCGCGCGGAGAATGCAGGAAGTGATGCGTTCTTACGACGCGATCGGGCGCTACGGTGGGGAGGAGTTTCTGATCCTGCTACCGGGTTGCGACGACGCGAGTGCATATGAGCAGGCGGAACGAATGCGGCACCGGTTGTGCGAGAAGCCGGTGATCATTGGGAGTGTGCCGTACGACATGTCGGGCAGCTTTGGCGTGACGAGCGTGGTGCCGAGCCCGACGACTTCCTCTGAGCAACTGATCCGCAAGGCCGACCAGGCGATGTACCTCGCCAAGAGCCGGGGCCGCAACCGGACTGAGGCGGCGCAGGCGACTTCGGAATTGGGGTTGGACTCCGGGGCCGCGGCTTTTCTCACCAGCACGATCGCATAGGCCGGATTGGCGCCGGGGGCGCGGAGAACCGTTGGGTTGCTCAGTGGATCGGGCGCGCGAAACGATTGCTGAGCGGCTGGCCCGTGAGCAGTGAGCGGCGCACGACGAGACGGCGCCGGACGTTTGCCAGCGCGAGTTCAATCGGCGCTCGAAACCTGGAATTCCTGATCCGCCATTCCAAGACAGCGAGAACGGGCTTTAGCAGGGAGCGTCGCCAGCGAAGGCCGTTCCCAACGCGGCGCAATCGATTATGCAAGAGCACATAGCGGATGCTGCGTTCCAGCGTCCGTAGCGAGGCGCCACTGAGCCAGGGCAGGTTGTTGGCGCCAAGGTGGACCTGCGCCCAGGCTTCCAGGTTTGCGGGCTCTTGGAGGCCCCGCTCGCGGAGTTCGGGCCAGATCGGAATGCCGGGATAAGGCGTGAAGAGATTAGGAGAGAAGATGACGTTCGGGTATCGGGCGGCGATTTCTCCCATGGTGCGAAGCGTTTCGCCGCGATGGCGCGGCAGTTCTCCCGGGAAGCCGAAGATGAGGTTGAACGTAACGCGGATTCCGGCTTGGTGGCACTTACCGGCGGTCTCGAACATTTCGGAGATGTTCTGGTGGGACTTATTCATGTAGCGCAGGACATCGAGCGAGGCGGATTCTGTGCCGAAGCCGATGTGGTGCACGCCACTGTCGCGGAGTAAATCGACGTCGTCCTGGCTCATCCGGCAAAGCAAGTTCGTGGAGGCCTGGAAATTCCAGCGGAATTTTGTGCCCGAGTTCAGGATTCTGTTTGCGATGGCGACGGCCCGCGGAACATCGACGAGGAAATTCGAGTCCACGAGGGCAATATCGGTAATCCGGTAGCGAGAGGCAAGACTGGTCATGTCTGCAACAACGCGCTCGACGCCGAGGGCATTAAACCGGCGCTGGTAGAAAACCATGTCGGTGCAGTAGTTGCAGGCGTAGGGGCAGCCGATGCTGGTGGCGAATGGGAGTTGGCGCTCACCCATGGCGGTCTCGTAGGCGGCAAAATCCACAAGGTCGTAGGCGGGCGGGGCAAGGTCTGGCAGCGGTAGCGCCGGGCGTTCGGAATTTTGGACGATGCGGCCACCGCACTTGAACCAGCACCCGGGAAGTAAGGCGAGCGAGGATCGAGTTTGGAGGCGTTTGAGCAACTCGACCAGGGTAATGTCGCCCTGGTGGCGGACGACGATATCGACGTAATCTTCCCGGAGGGTCTGCGCGGACTCGAGGCTCGGATGCCAGCCGCCGAAGACGATGGGGAGATCGGGACGGACTTGCCTGACCATGCGGGCGATGTCGATGGCATCGAGAATCATGGGGCCGGTGAGCAGCGAGACACCGAAGCAGAGGCAGTTGGCAATTTCGGTCGCGATGCGGGCGTGATAGTCCGGGGTGATGGCGGCGTCGATGATTCGGGGTTCGAAGCCGGCCACACGGAGAGAGCCGGCGAGACTGAGAAGGCCCAGGGGCGGGCCGAAGACTTTTCCGGCGTAGCGGGGAAGGAAGAGAACGACCTTTCGTGACCGCTGCGTTTGCACGGCTCCTTGCTTCCTGGGGCGAGCTTCGCCAAGCCACCGGCGGCGCATGGATTCAGTTCGCCTCCGGCGCGCTTCCCCATGATAGGACAGCACGGGTAAGGAAAAATCCGCCACGGATGTGGTCGAGTTGAGGCGACGATGATAAGATCGACGCTGATTCCGATGGCGAACCGAATCTACGACGTGTGTATTGCCGGGTCTGGCGCGGCGGGGGGTGTGCTGGCGGCTCATCTGGCGCGGGCGGGGGCGGATGTGCTGGTGCTTGAGGGCGGGCCGAGGCTCAACACGCACACCGATTTCAACACGCACGCGCTGCCGTTCGAGTTTCCCAACCGCCACATTCCGGTGATGCGGCCGGGCAAGGATGGCTTCGATTCCGAGCGGTCACGGGGTGTGGGCGGCAAGACGATGCTGTGGAACGCGGTGGCGTTGCGGCTGAGCCAGCGCGATTTCAAGGGACGATCGCACGACGGGGCGGGCGAGGACTGGCCGATCGACTACGCGGACCTGGCGCCGTATTACGAGCAGATCGAGCGCGAGGTGGGCGTGTGCGGGAACCGGGACGGGTTGGAGGATTTGCCAGACGGCGTGTTTCTTCCTCCGGCGCCGATGAAATGCAGCGACGTGATGGTGCAGCGCGGGGCGGCGAAACTCGGCGTGAAGGTCATCCATGTCCGGAAAGCGACGCGTACCGTGGCAGGCGGCGGGCGTCCGGCATGCCACTACTGCGGCAACTGCATGGCGGGCTGCGATGTGGCGGCGAAGTACAACTCCTACGACGTACACATGCGGCCGGCGCTTGCCGGCGGACATCTGGAAATCCGGCCGGACTCGGTGGTGCGCGAGGTGATGGTTTCGAACGAAAACCGGGCGACGGGCCTGCGGTATGTGGACCGGAAGACGAAGGCCGAGGGCGAGGCGCGGGCTCGATGTGTGGTGGTTTCGTGCGCATGCGTGCAAAGCGTGGCGCTGCTGCTGATGTCGAAATCACGGATATACCCGGCCGGGATGGCGAATTCGAGCGGGGAGTTAGGGAAGAACTTCATTCCGCACTTCACGGGCGGCGTGGAGGTGTTCCTGGAGGGTTTGATCGGAAAGCCCACGACGGACGACGAAGGGTTTCTCGATCACGCCTATGTACCATCGTTCATGCATGCGCAGAAGCGGGACTACGCGCGAAGTTTCGGTGTGCAGTTCAACTATCAGAACCGGCGGGCCACCGGATGGACGAGGACGATTCGAGGATTCGGGCGCGATTACAAAGAGGCCGTAAAGGCGCGGTATCCGGCGTTTCTGGTGTTCTCGCCCTATGGCGAGATGCTGCCGAACGCGAAGTCGTATATCGATCTCGATCCGGAGAAGAAGGACGAGTACGGGCTGCCGAAGGCGAGGCGTTTCGTCGCGTGGGGGCCGAACGACCGGAAGATTTTTGAGGACATGCAGCGGTGGTCGGTGGAGATTCTAAAGTCGGCGGGAGCGGAGATTCACTCCGTGCATCCGGAGCCGGCGACGAATCATGAGATCGGAGGCGCGCGAATGGGGGACGATCCGAAGCGTTCGGTGGTGAACGCCAACTGCCGGACGCACGATGTGCCGAATCTGTATGTGGTGGATGCGAGTGTGTTTCCTTCGGCATCGGAGAAGAATCCGACGCTGACGATCATGGCGCTTGCGGCTCGGACGGCCGACGATATCGGCGCCAGGCTCAAGCGGGGGGAGATGTAGCGGATGGAAAACAGGCGAGAGGCGCTGAAGATTCTGGGAGCGATCGGTTCGACGTGTGCGTTTCCGTTTGCCGCGGACGAGTTGTATGGGCAGGACGCGGCGAACCCGGCGGGCCTGCCGGGGAAATTTTTCACCGGAGAGGAGATGGCGAGGCTTGCGGTGCTTTCGGACTTGATCATTCCGCCGACGGAGACAGCAGGATCTTCTGGCGCGGGGGTCCCGGCTTATGTCGACTTAGTCGCTTCCGGGAACGAGGAACAGGGGAAGTTACTCCGTGAGGGGATGGTGTGGCTGGAGAGCGCACATGGTTTTTTCGAGTCCAGCGAGGAAGAGAGGATCGCCGTGCTGCGGCCAATTTGCGATGCAGCCGATGACGGGAAACTAAATGTGCCGGGAGCGAAGTTCTTCCTTGCGCTGAAGTCGCTGACGGCGGACGGTTATTACACGTCCAAGATCGGATTGATCGACGAGTTGGGCTACAAGGGAAATACGGCGCTGGCGGAGTTTCCGGTATGTCTCGAACATTGATTGCGGCGGTACTGGGCGCGGTAGCGGCGGCGTGGTGCGTGACGCGGCCGCCGGAAGTGCCGTTCGTCAAGCACACCATCGATCTCGGGGCGAGCGAGACGTGCGCGGTGGCCGATATCAACGGCGATGGGAAGCCGGATATCGTCTCGGGTGAGAACTGGTACGAAGGGCCGAAATGGGTGAAACACCGGTTTCGGGATCTGCCGTACACGAATTACTATATCGACGACTTCAGCGACCTGCCGGTGGATGTGAACGGCGACGGGAGAGTGGATCTGGTCGGTTGTTCGTGGTTCGCGCACCGGCTCTTGTGGTTTGAGAACCCGGGGCGCGACGGCGCGGCGTGGCGCGAGCATCCGATCGAGATGCGGTATCCGGTGGAATTCGCGTTTCTCGTGGATCTGGATAATGACGGGCGGAAGCGCGAGGTGCTGCCGGAATACGGGAGCAAGGAGGCGCCGCTGGCCTGGTACGAGATCTCGAACGGGGAGTATGTGGCCCATGTCGTGAGCGACCACAGTTATGGGCACGGGATCGGCGCGGGAGATGTAAATGGGGACGGAAGAAACGACATCCTTACGCCGGAGGGATGGTTTGAGGCGCCGGCGGATGTGAGGAAAGGCCCGTGGAAGTGGCATCCGGACTGGAATCTTGGGGCGACGGGGTTCCTGTATGTCCTGGACGTGAACGGCGACGGACGGAACGACGTAGTTTCCTCGATGGCGCATGATTACGGCGTGTTCTGGCTTGAGCAAGGGGCCGACGGGAAGTGGACGAAGCATGTGATCGACGATTCGTGGTCGCAGGCACATGCGGTAACGATGGCGGATATGAACGGCGACGGCCAAATGGACTTTGTGACCGGGAAACGGTTCTGGGCGCACAATGGGCGGGATCCTGGCGAACGTGAGCCGCTGGGCGTTTACTGGTACGAGTTCATCCGGCCGAAAACCGCAGGCGGGAAAGTGGAAGA
>JAJYCN010000289.1 GCA_021778335.1 Acidobacteriota bacterium
TCTATCGACACATCCTGCGCCCGGATCTGCAACTGCAGGTGCGTCGTCGCCGGCGTCTTCTCATCCGGAGTCGCCGTCGCCAGCAGCCCGATCTCGCTCGCGTCAAACGGACTCAGCATCGCCGCCCGCAGCGCCGCCTGCTCGGCCTGCATACCCGCCGCCTCCGGCGGATACGCCATGTACTCAGTCTTGGCCACCAGCTTCACGCCCTTCCGCGAACACTTCAGCTTGATCTTGTGCATCTTCCCGTCCCAGTTCGCCGGCGGCGGATAATAGCCGATCGCGTAACTCGACTTCGAATCCTTCAGCGCCTGCCGGATCGCGCCCGGAATGTCCGTGTTGATGTACGCCCTACCCCCCGTCATCGCCGCCATCTCCTCCAAAGTGTCCGCGCTCGCCACACCGGGCATCGTCGCCGAGGATTCCGCAAAGCCGCCCCCGTTCGTCCCTCCGCCCGCTCCACCAGGCACATTCGACGCCGCCTGCATCGGCGACTGCGTCCCCGGCGGCGCCAGATCCACCGGATATACCGCCACCTGCGCCCGGTCCAGCGCCGCGTTCAGCTCCTTCAGCACAGGCTCATAGTCGATCGGAATATCAACCCCGGACCGCGCCGGCCCGATCGCAATCGGCACCCCATGCGTGATCCACACAATATTCTTCCGCCCCGCCACCGCCCCCAGCCGCGTCGCCAGCGATTCCAGCACGTTGAACGTCATCATTACCCGGTCGTCCGTATACATATACGGCCTCATCCGGAATACGTTGTTCAACGCCGCATCCAGCCTCGGCTGGATCTGCTTCGTCCACGGCGCAGCCGTCTTCGGCGCCGGCTCCTCGTTCGGCTCCGGCAACGCCTGCACCGGCAGCAACCCCTCCACTGTCAGCATGTAGAAGTATAGATAATTCGCCGACTCCAGCTTCGACAGTGCCTCGATTATCTGGCCCCGTGCATACCCCTGTTGACCCATCCGCTCATTCAAAAGGTCAAACAGGATCAGCGTCACGTGCGGCGGCACCTCGCCCGTGCGGTTGGAAAACTGGTGCGGCCCCAGCCGCTCCACCAGCTTCTCCGGTGTCTCCGTGTTATGCCGGAACAACGTGATGGACTGCGCCTTGCCCTTGTCCGTCACCTGGAAGTCGCTCTCCGTCAGGTCTTCCACCGGCTGGCCCTGCGCGTCCTCGGCCGCCACGTTCAGCGTCACCATCCGCGTCGGCCCCATCCCGCCCTTCGCGTTCTTCTTGGATCCCGCCCAAACCACGGCGGCAACCAGTGCCGCCGCAAAGAATATAAGGCCACGCTTCATAGGTTGATTATGCGCCTCTTATCCGGCATCCGGGTATACAGGGGATGGAAATCATAATTTGCCCGCCATATACTAAGTGGCGGAAATGCCCTCCTCCCCCATGATTCGAATCATCGCCATGGAACGCGAGTATGGCAGCGGCGGCGCCGCGATCGCTCAAAAACTCGCCGCGAAACTCGGCTGGAAGCTCTGGGATCAGGCCCTCACCTGCGAAATCGCCCGCCGCGCCAAGTCCGACGTCGCTACCGTCGAAAAACGCGAAGAGCGCGTCGACCCGCTCTTCTACCGCCTCATGAAGGTCTTTTTCCGAGGCAGCTTCGAGCGCAGCCTCCCCGTCAACGGCATGGACGCCCTCGATGCCGACGGCATGGCCGCCATGATGGAACGTATCGTCCTCGATGCCGCCGCTGACGGCAACTGCGTCCTGGTCGGCCGCGGCGCTTCATACTTCCTTCGCGAACGCGACGACGTCTTCCGCGTCTTCCTCTACGCCCCCCACGAGGAAAAACTCCGCCGCCTCCTCGCCGCCGGCCTCTCCCACGACGACGCAAACGACCGCCTCGACACCATCGACCGCGACCGCGCCACATTCATCAAAACCTACTTCTCGAAAGATTGGCCCAGCCGCGAACTCTACCACCAGATGCTCAACACCATCGTCGGCGACGACGCCGTCATCGATCAGATCCTCCACGGCATCGCCCTCCGCGAGCACCAGCCCGCCTGAGGCCGGCCTAGCTGCCCAACCGCTCCCCGCTCGCGCCCATCGCGTACCCGCACGCCTCCTCCATCGCCCGCCGCAACCCCGGCCGCCCCAGTTCCTCCAGCAGCGCTTCCACCGCCCGCGTCTTCAAAAGCCCGCTCGCCACCACAAACTCGTACCGCTCTTCCTCCATAGGCGCGAAATCCAGCCCCAGCAGCCGCGCCGCCGACCGCACCGAAACACAGCAGTCCGCCCGCCCCTCGAGCACCTCCCGCGCCGCCGCCACATGCCCGCCGAAACCCCGCTCATAACCCGGAATCCGCCCACCCTCGATCCCCGCCTTCTCGAGCATCCCGTCCAGCAGCCGGCGCGACCCCGACCCCGCCTCCCGATTCGCCAGCCTCACCCCGCTCCGCGCCAGATCCTCCACGCCCCGGATTCCCAGCGGATTCCCCGGCGCAACCACAAACCCCTCTTCCCAAGTCGCAAACCCGAACCGCTCCGCCTCCCCGCCGCGAAAGTACTTCTTCACGAACGCCGCGTTCGCTTCCCCCGTCCGCCGGTCCTTTATATGGCACCCTGCCACATGCACCCGGCCCTCCTTCAACAACCGCAGCGCATCTGAACTGTTCGCCGTCCACGCCACTAACCTCACCCCCGCCTTCCGCAGCGGCGCCGCCAGCAACGGCATCGCCGGATCGCACCCCGCCATCACCAGGTCTTCCCCCTCCGTCCGCCGGATCTCCTCCACCAGCACCCGCCCCGCGCGGCTCTCCGCCACCACGCCGTCCGCCTCCGGAAACACGCTCGCCCCCGTCGCCGCCGGCGCCGCAATCCGCTTCTCCCCCACCACGCAGATCTGCACCGGCTCCCCCGCCCGCATCACCCGCCGCCCGTCAATCGGCAGCAGCTTCTCGAATCGTTTCTCCTCCTCGCCCGCTGCCGCGAACAACTCCTCCACCGTGCTCTCGAGCGCCCGCGCCAGCTTCAGCGCCACCATCGTGTTCGGCACATACAGCCCGGCTTCAATCGAATAAATCGTCTGCCGGCTCACCCCCACTTCCGCCGCCAGACGGCTCGCCGCCAGCCCCATCCTCTGCCGGAACTCCGCCACACGATTGCCCGCCGCGCCCATAGATACTCCAAGTGTCGCCGATACGCGACGCTTTTATCCTATGCGCGACGCCCCGCCGGAATCAACGCGGTCTAACCGGAGCCCCGATCCACCACGTCTGCCCCGCCCCGTCCACCACCCCCGCATTCCGGTGCCCGTATGGCTTATCCTCCGGCGCGGACTCCGATTTCGCTCCCGCCGCCAGCGCCTTCTCATACACCGCGTCCACATCCTCCACCCACAAATAAAACGCCGCGTCCCGCGCCTTCACCATCTCCCCCGCCTGCCCCAGCATCACCAGCGAATCGCCGATCAGCAGCTCCGCGTGCATCACGGCGTTCTGCTCGTTGCGATGGCGCAGCATCTCCCGCGCCCCAAACGCCGCCCGCAAAAACGCGATCTCCGCATCGCCATCCGGCACAACTAAGTACGGAGTTACGGTCTTATAGGTGTAATTTTCTTCCGCCATGGCTCATCATGCCACGCCCACACCACCGCCGGATTGTACAAATTTGACGTGATTTTGAAATTCTCCGCGCCCCGCCTCGTACTCCCGCGGAGCAATCCCGGCGAACTCCCGAAAGTCTCGGATGAAATGGGATTGATCGTAGTATCCGCTCTCCATCGCAACCATCGTCCAGTCCACCCTCCGCCCCAACTTCACCTGCCCAACGGCACGCCGAAACCGCAGCAGCCGGCAATACCGCTTCGGCGTCATCCCCGCCGCCGTCCGAAACCGCTCGATGAACCGCCGCCCGCTCATCCCCGCCGTCTCCGGCCTCCGCCCAAACTCCTCCAATGCGTACCCGATCGCCCCATCCATCAACCCCGGCGCCGCCATCTCCTTGAGCGCCCGTTCCAACACGTCTAATCTTGCCCCCGCGACCTCGGCCTCGAGCAATCGTTCCCGCAAACTCCGCGCCCGCCGTCCCCAAATCAAATCCAGTGGTACATGACTGTCGGCCGTCTCCTGCGCCGGCATCCGAAAAAACGCCGCCGCCCCGCCCGGCCGGAACACCACCCCCGCCACTTGTTCCTGCTCGTTGGTGTCGATCACGGCAAACCGCGAAGCCGTCCCGCACAACACAAGCCCCGACGCCAACTCCTCGCACCGGTATCCGGCGTCCGCGTCATACGTCCGCGTCCGGTCTTCCTTAAGATTCACAATCAGCCCCGCCGTCCCCGCCGGCAGCACCCGTTCCAGCGCCACCGGCGTCGCGTCCATCTCGCAGTACCACACCGCCGCGATATACCCATCCAGCGGAGGCGCCAGCGCGCGGCTCAAGAAAATCATCGCTTCCGCATTCTACAATCGAACCAACGGAGGTTCCACCATGCCCCGTCTGTTCCTCGGGCTCCTCGCCTTGCTTCCCCTCGCCGCCCAGAACATCACCCTCACCGGCGCCGGCTACGCAGATCCAACCCTCCTCCGCGTCGCCCCCGGCCAGGTCGTCACGCTCTTCGCCTCCGGCCTCCTGACCGTCCTGCCCAACCTCGAAGCCCACGCCACCACTAACCCGCTCCCCACCACGCTCGCCGGCATTTCCGTCATCCTCAACCAATTCGATCTGCCCTCGCGTCCCGTCCCCCTGCTTTCCATTCGCCAACTCCCCCTCTGCGCCCTGCAGTCTCAAACTACCCCCGCGCCATCCTGCCTCCTCACCGCCATCACGGTTCAGATCCCCTTCGAACTCGCCGTATTCCAGCCGCTCAGCTCCCCTGGCATCCTAGCCGGAATCGTCTCGCTCTCGATCTCCGAAACCAACGGCTCGAGCCTTGCCACCCGCATCACCCCCGTCATCGACAACATTCACGTCCTCACCACCTGCGACGTCGCCGTCTCGCCTGGAGCGCCGCCGCCCTGCCCGCCTGTCGCCACCCACGCCTCCGGCGCGCTCATCACCGCCGCCACCCCCGCGCAACCCGGAGAAGAAATCGTCCTCTGGGCCTACGGCCTCGGTTCCAGCTCGCCCCGGGTCTCGACCGGCGCCGCCAGCCCCAATCCCGCCGCTGTCCTCGCCCAACCCCTCATCCTCGGCTTTGACTTCACTCCCAACGCCGACCCCTCGCGCCCCTACTTCAATCCCCTCCTCATGACGGCTATCGCCCAACCCGCCCCCGACTTCGCCGGCCTCGCCCCCGGCCAGTTCGGCCTCTACCAAATCAACGTCCACGTCCCCGCCTATGCCACCTACGGCCCGGCCTGCCCCGCCGTCGCCTCCAACCTCACCATCAACCTCGCCGGCGAGTCCAGCTTCGACGGCGCCCCCATCTGCGTCCAGCCCAACCCGTAGCTCATCGTCTCCGCATTCTACAATCGAGGCAACGGACGATCCACCATGCCCCGCTGCTGTCTCGCGCTTTTCGCCTTGCTCCCGCTCGCCGCGCAAAGCATCACCCTGACCGGCGCCGGCTACGCCGACCCAACCGCCCTCCGCGTCGCCCCTGGCCAGGTCGTCACGCTCTTCGCGACCGGTCTCCATACCGTCCTGCCCAACCTCGAGGCCCGCCCCCTTGCCGATCCGCTTGCCGACAACATCGCCGGCATCTCCGTCACCCTCAGCCAACCCAACCAGGCCGCGCTACCCGTTCCCCTCCTCTCCATCCGCCAACTCCCTCTCTGCTCGAGCAACGCCCAGACTCCCTCCTGCCTCCTCACCGCCATCACCGTCCAAATCCCCTTCGAACTCACCGGCGCGACCGAATGGTTCACTCCCACCGATACGCTCACCATCGCCGAATACGGCGGCTCCAGCCAGGCCACGCGCGTCTACCCCGTCCCTGACAACATCCACATCCTCACCAACTGCGACGTCGCCACTTCGCCCGAAACCGCGCCCCCGTGCTCACCCATCGCCACCCACGCTTCCGGCGCGCTCATCACCGCTGCCGCACCCGCCCACCCCGGCGAAGAAATCGTCCTCTGGGCCTACGGCCTCGGACTCACCTCGCCGCAGGCCGTCACCGGCGAATCCAGCCCCACCCCCGCCGCCGTCCTCGCGCAGCGCCTCACCCTTAACTTCGACATCACCCCCAACGCCTCCCCGTCCCGCCCGATCCCCAACCTTCCGGGACTCCTCCCGCCCACCCCCGTCTTCGCCGGCCTAGCCCCAGGCCAGTTCGGCCTCTATCAAATCAACGTCGTCATTCCCACCCCAGCCGAACCCGGCGTATACACTCTGACCTGCCCCGCCGTCGCCTCCAACCTAACCATCAACCTCGCCGGCCAGTCCAGCTTCGACGGCGCCCCCATCTGCGTCCAGCCCACCCCGTAGCTCGCGATACCCAAAAGCTCCTCCAACCCCGCCAAACTCCCGGCCCTTCTCCTCAACCACGTCCCACTCGCCAAGGAACTCGCCCGCCGCAAGGCCATCGCCCGCAGCCTCGCCAAACTTCGCGCCCGCCGTTCGCCCTCCAAAGGACCCTTCCCCTCCGCCGAGGACATGCTCCGCCGAGACCGCGCCCGTTGACCTCCTACATTCTCGACTCGAGCGTCGCCGCCCATCTCCCCATCCGCTGGCTCGGCGCCCTCGCCTGACCCTCCACCCCTCACCAGGCTGTAGACAATCTACTCCCATTGGATGTAGACTATCTACGTCCTCATGAAAAATGCCCCGCCCGCCGCCTGCCGCAACCGCATCGAACTCGTTCAGGGCACCCTCGATATGCTCATCCTCCAAACCCTCCGCTGGGGCCCCCAGCACGGCTACGGCATCGGCCAGGCCATCCGCTCCGGCTCCTCCGAAATCCTGCAAGTCGAAACCGGCTCCCTCTATCCCGCCCTCCACCGCCTCGAGCGCCAGGGCTGGGTCCGCTCCTCCTGGAAAGAATCGGAAAACAAACAGCGCGCCAAGTACTACACGCTCACCCCCGCCGGACGCAAACACCTCGCCGCCGAGCAGACCCGCTGGCGCCAGGTCAGCTCCGCCATCGCCGCCCTCATGAACCCGCGGGACAACGAAGCCTGAGACCCGCCATGAACCTCTTCCGCCGCAACCGCGACCTCGACGACGAACTCCGCGCACATCTGGCCTTCGCGATCAACGACCGCATCGCCCGCGGCGAATCCCCATCCGAAGCCGAACGAAACGCCCGCCGCGAACTCGGAAACGTTGCCCTCGTCAAGGAAGTCACCCGCGGCACGTGGCGCTTCGCCGCACTCGAACGCCTCGGGCGCAACCTGGCCTTCGCCCTCCGCCAGTTGCGCCGTGCCCCCGTCTTCACCGCCGTCTCCCTCCTCACCCTCGCCCTCGGCCTCGGCACCGCCACCGTCATGTTCTCCCTCGTCAATGGAGTCCTTCTCGAACCCCTCCCCTTCCACGATCCCGCCCGCCTCTACCTCGCCCGCACCATCCCTCCCCCGGATAGCGGCCTCAACGGCAACTTCCCCATCAATGCCCGCCACTACTACGAGTGGCGC
>JAJYCN010000017.1 GCA_021778335.1 Acidobacteriota bacterium
CTTGCGAGCGAACCCCGAGTGATCCGTCGTGCTCCGCCCGGACCCGCGCAGCGCGTCCACCGGATCGGTCCGCGTGGCAAACCACGCCGGCGCCGCGCCGAAAATCACCCCGGTCAGCAGGGCCAGTGCGAACGCGCACATCAGCACCAGCGGGGATGGAATTACGCTGATCGGAAGGAAATGGGCGTTCCGGAACGCGAGCATCAGCAGCAGGCGCGCGGCTCCGGCCGCCACCACCAACCCCGCGATGCACCCTCCAATCGACAACAGGACGCTTTCCACCAGTGCCTGCGCGACGATTTGCCGCCGGCTCGCTCCGATCGCCATTCGCAGAGCCGTTTGCGTCCGCCGCGCCACGGCCCGCGCCAGCAGCAGGTTCGCCACATTCGCGCAGGCGATCAGCAGGACCATGCCGCATACCGCCAGCAGAATCTGCAAGCTGCGTCCATACTCTTCCTTCATCGCCGCAACGCCGGCGCCGGCCGGAACCACGTTGATCGTCTGTTTTGGAAGAATTCTCTGAATGTCCGCCATCCAGTTCGGCGGGTAGCCTGAGTCGTGCTCCATCCACTGACGGAGGCTGACGGTCAGCCGCGGCGCCATGCCGTTCGTTGAAGCGCCAGGACGGAGGCGCCCGATCATCCGGAGCCATGCGCCCATCGGCTGCCGCAGCAGCGTGCTCTGGCCGGCGATCATCGGCTCCTGTTGAATCGGAATCCAGATGTCCGGCGGATCCCCTTCGAGCATCTCGCCGAAGAAACCCGACGGTGTCACGCCGATGACCGTGAACGAATGCCCGTCGATGGTGAACGTGGATCCGACCACCGAAGGATCGGACCCATACGTCGACTGCCAGGTGTGATGACTCATCACCACTACGGGCGCCGCCGACGACCGGTCGTCCTCCGGTGTCAACAACCGCCCTCCATACGCCTTCACGCCGAGTGTGGAGAAATAGCTTCCGGTCACATACTCCGATTGAAGGGGAATTGCCGGCGCCGCGACGCCTTCCCGCCGCACGTTCAGCCGTCCTCGGCCCGCCTGAAACGCCGTCACGTCTTCGAACTCCGGCGCCGCAGCCTTCAGACGTTCATAGAGCGGAAAGGAGAACATGCCCCACTGTTCCTGCGGCCCGCCCTCCACGCAGCAGTCGCCCCCGTCGCCAACCCGATACAGCGCCGCCGGATCCGCGACGGGCAGCGAGCGCAGCATCACCGCGTGAATCAGCGTGAAGATGGCGGTTGTCCCGCCGATACCTAAAGCCAGCGTGAGCATCGCGGCTGACGTGAATACCGGCGCCTGCCGGAACTGCCGTAAGGCGTAGCGGAAACTTCGGAGCATCGTCTTTGGTTCAACCCTGCTGACTATTACGGGCTTTCGCTGAAAGAGTTTCACGAAAAATTACAAACTCGCGAAATCCGATAGCGCCCGGTGTGTGACAAAATCGTCATCACGCCCATGGATCGACGAACCTTTCTCACCGCGGCCTTCGCCGCCGCCGCGCCCGCCCTCCGCTCCGACAACAGTCCGCTCTGGGGCGGACCCGTCCTCGACACCCACCTTCATCTCCGGCGCGATCCGGACGCCTGCTTCACTCACGTCCAGGGCTGCGGGGTCACCAACGCCGTATTACTTACGCGCGCCCCCGACGAGGCCAAGGCTATCGAGGAGATCAAGCGCCGGCCCGGCCACTTCGTCCGCTCCGTCTCGGCCAACCCGGCTGAGGCCGGCGGCGCCGATGCGATTCATGCCGCACTGAAGCAAGGCGCGGTCAGCATCGGCGAGCTGAAATATCATCTTGCGCTCGACTCTCCGGAAATGCGCCGCGTCTACGACGTAGCCGCCGAAATGAATGTCCCTGTCATGGTGCATATCCAGACCTTCCCGCACTTCGACGGCGAACTCCCCTATAACACGGGCTACGAGCACTTCGACAACGTCCTCCGCGCGCACCCGAAGACCAACTTCCTCGGACACGGCGACCTGTTCTGGGCCCACATCAGCGCCATCGTCCCTACCGACCGCGCCTATCCGTTAGGCCCGATTAAGCCCGGCGGCCTGACCGACAAGTGGCTCTCCGAGTTCCCCAACCTCTACGCCGACATGTCAGCCAACTCCGGAAATAACGCCCTTTCGCGCGACCCGGAATTTTCCCGCGGCTTCCTCGATCGCCACCAGGACAAACTCGTGTTCGGCAGCGACTGCAGTTGCACCGATGGCCATGGCGGCGGCATCTCGCAAAACAACAACCCGGAAGCCGCCCGCCTGGCCGGTAAGTGTGTCGCGCGCGAAACACTCGCTCTTACCCAGCGGCTCGCCTCGCCCACGGTGTTCCGCAAAGCCACCTGGGAAAACGGCACGCGCCTGTTCCGGCTCTCGTTCGCTTAGCAGCCCTCTTTCTTCTTTTTCGGACCTGCCGTGCCCCCCGCGGGTGCGATTGGCGGCGCGACCGGCGGAGCGAGTACCGGCATTGGCGGCGCCGCGGCGGAGGCAACGCCCGTCTGCGGCGTGCCGCCGAAGTACTGCGCTACCTGGGATAGCCGCGCGACGTCGTTGGCGCTCGTCTCCGGCCCGGCTTTCGGATAGAGAACCTGATCCCGCCATCCGTTCAGACCGCCGGCCAGCAGATACACCGACCTGAACCCCTCAGCCTTGAGAAGAAACCACGCCTGCGCGGCCTCGGCGCCATCATCCGTGCAAAGCACCAGCGTTTGATTCCTGGGTGCGACATCGGCGGTCAGCGACGCCAGCGGCACATTCTGTGCGCCAGGGATGTGATAAGTCCCGTAACTCGCCGGGGTCCGCAGGTCGACAAGCGTGAAATCGTTACGCCCCTGTATGATCCAGTCAGCTAGTTTCGCCGGCGCGAGCGGCTGAGCGCGCGCAGCGCCAAGCGCGAGATCCCGCGTGTCGACTTCAACCGTATTCCCACGGTATGGGTTTCCCAGCACCACCGCCAACACACCCGCAACCGCGAACGCGCCCGCCAGCCGCCGCACCGGCGTCAGCCGCCACGGCATGGCGGTCAGCGATCCTTCCGCATCCGGCGCCGTGCCTGTGGTCTTCTTCTCGGCCCACTCCGCCACGGCAAACGCCACCAACGCCATCAGCACCACCGCCAGCACGAGCACCCCGTAAGGCAGATGGAAGAACGCCGGTAGAGTCACCTGCCCGAGAGGCGTTGAATATAGAAAACCTTCCAGAGGCCGGGAGATCTCACCGAACACCAAAAGCCCGGCGAACATTCCGGCGATGTACACCATCCCGTCCACGCGGCCGCTCGCCGCCGACACGCACGATGTGCCTGGACAGTACCCACCAATGACGAACCCGACCCCCAGCAGCAGCCCGCCAACAATCTGGGGAACCACAAACGTCGGGACCAGGTACACCATCGAGAGGTCGACAAACCCGACGCGCGCCAGCAGGTAGAGCCCCGTCATCGCCGTGATGATTGCCGTGAACATTACTTTCAACACGGCCATGTCCGTGAAATAAAACTGCGCCGCGAGTTTTCGCGCGCTCCCGAAGCCGGCGCGCTCCAGGAAGAAGCCGAACCCGATCCCGATCACAAACGCGACGATCAGGCTCACTTCATCGCCAAACATTCCGTATTTGTAAAAAGGCGCGTACATAGAGTTATCTCCACTGCTTCCGGAAAAAGTAAGCGACGGCGTACGCGCCGCCAAAGACGCCGAGCATGAATGCCCAACTTCCCACGTTGAGCAGCGCTCCTCCGGTAAGCGCCTGCCCGCTCGTGCATCCAAGCGCGATTTTGGCGCCGACCGCCATCATCGCCCCGCCTGTGAACGCCAGCGCCAGGCGCGGGCCCGAGGCGATTTGCGGACCTTTTTCAATGAAGAAGCGCAGACGGTGGCCCAGCGCCGCCGACAGGAATCCTCCCGCGAAGACCCCGAGCACCTCGAATACCAGCCAGTCCTTCAGCGGGCTTCTCGTCCCATCGCCAAGATACTCGGCGTAGAACGAATTACTCTCGGCGTGAGCCGGCGCGACGGCGTGAACCGCCGCGGCGGTCGCGGTGGTGAACGCGCCGGAAGCACCCAGGCCCCGGCCCATGATGACGAAGGCCGAAAGCAGCACCAGTCCCAGACCGAAGCCGGCCCAGTACGGGTTCCAGTAAGGTTGCGGATTGTCTTGAACAGAATCCATACGAAATGTTCCTTTCAGTTAAGCGCCTCAAACCAACGGCTCGCCTGGCCGGCCGAAACCAGAATCACGCGCAAGGCGAAGCCGCCGAACATAACGAGCAGGGAAGGGGCCAGCGTGTGGCGGATGCGGTGGGCCAGTTCGAGTGTTTGCAGCAACAGCGGCATGGCGATGCCCAGCCCCACCACCAGCACCCAGAACGGCGCCGCGTAAGGACCGGTCAGAAGCAACCCGGCCGCGCGGTGATGTACGGCCGTCGAGGTGACGTGGCCGAGCAGAAACAACCCGAGTAGCGACACCTCGACGGTCAGAAAGCTGTTGTCCGCGCTTGCCAGGATCGGCGCGGCGGCCGGATCGAGCGGGCGGGCCTGAGTCATCCGCGCCAACGCCGAAAGCAGAAAGTCTGCGAAGGCCGGCCGTTCCCCGCTAGGCATGGTCAGTACCAGAATTCCATGCAGAAGCGCCGCCGCCGTCGACAGGCCAGAGAACAGAAACAGCGGCCCGAGGACCGCGCTGTTCCACAACGGACGCCCGCCAAGCGTGCTCAGCAGAATGCCCGTATAAATTCCCAGAGCCGCACCCAGTGCCGTGTTCGTCAGCCCGGCGAAGAGCACCAGCCGCGGCCTCGCCAGAATGAAGTCGCTGATCTTGACCAACGCCGGAAAGCGGCTTGCCAGCGCGGGAATCGCCTCCGGCAAGTGCGCCAATGCATTCGCCGCCAAGGCCGGATAAACCAGCAGTAATATCCACGACCCCCACGACATAGGCGACGTCACCTGAAATGTCGTATAGAGCCGCCAGACATGCAGCTTGTGCCCAAGATCCAGAAACAGGCTGAACATGCCCAGGCTCAATGCGGCCAGACCGATCAGCGGGCCCAACGTGCAGCATACCAGCGCCTCCCTGCGGTTCGGGCGCAACACGAGAAGCCGGATGCCCGCGATAATCATCAAGCCACCCACCAATCCGCCCAGAAACAAATACACCGGGATCTGCCACTCCCAGACGTGGAAGATCGGATCGATCAGGGGGTTATGACGCGTATATGTAAGTTCAGTCATGGCGCCTCACGTGAGATAGAAAATGTTCGGATTCGTACCCGCTTCCGGAAGAAGCGCGTGATGATTGCGCGATGCGAGTAGCCGGCTCACCTCGCTCCGCGGATCGTCCAGATCGCCGAAATGCATGCAATGCGCCGGGCATACCGAGACGCACGCCGGGTCGAGCCCGCGTTCAACCCGGTGAATGCAGAACGTGCATTTGTCGGCGTAGCCATCCGGGTGGATGAACCGTGCGTCATACGGACAAGCGGCCAGGCACGCCTTGCAGCCGATGCACAGATCGTGGCTCACCAGCACCACGCCTCCCAGCGGATGCACGTGGCTCGCACCCGTGGGGCAGCAGGCAACACACGGCGGATTCGAGCAATGATTGCATCGCTCTGAGCGCAGTTCCAGATGCAGCGTCGGAAACTCGCCGTGGACCTCTTCCGCGATCCAGTCCCGAGTGTATCCTTCCGGTACGTTGTTCTCCGTCTTGCAGGCCACCACGCAATCCTGGCAGCCCACGCAGCGGTGCGTGTCGATCACCATCGCGAAGCGCGACATTGTTAGGCCCCCTTCTCGATCGTCACGAAGTTGACGTTCATCCCCGTGCCGCCCATCAGCGGGTCGTTCTTATACCGCGTAATCAGGCCCGCGTCGCTCGCTCCTTTGCCGTAAGCGCTCCGCAGGGCCTTCGAGGTGTGCCCGAAGCCGTGGACCATGAACACACAGTCCGGCCGGATGCGTTCGGTGGCTTTCAGCTTGATGGGATTACTCAGCTTTCCGTCTTGATTGCGAAGACGCACGTAGTCGCCGGATTTGAGATCGAGTTTTTGCGCCTCGCGCGCGTTCAGCCACAGCGAATTTTCGCTCATGACGTCGCTCAGCAGCGGGTTCGTCTGCGTCCGGCTGAACGAGTGCACGGGTGCGCGCCCGAACAGCAGCCGGTAATAACCCGGCGGCCCGGGATCGGGACGGGTGTACTTCGGCACCGGATCGAACCCGGCCTGCGCAAGCTGCGTCGAGTAAAACTCGATCTTTTTCGAAGGCGTGTCGAACTGCGCCGGCGCGCCGTCGTCAAAATAGATCGGCGGCTGTTTGCCCCGGATAATGCCTTGTTTTTTGAGCTGCTCGTAGCTGTAGCCGCCCGCCGTCAGCCGGTGCTCGAGATACTCGTCGATTGTCTTCCACGGGTAGTACGCCCCAAGTCCCAACTTCTCCGCGAGCCGCCTGGCGATCCACCAGTTCGGTTTCTGATTGTCGGGCGCCGGCACCACCGGCTGCCGCAGCGCGATGAACGGCTGCTTGAACAACTCCGGGTTCATCTCGTCGTGCCGCTCCAGGTACACCGACTCCGGAAGGACCACGTCGGCCCAACCGGCGATCTCGCTCGGAATCACATCCACCACTACCAGCAGGTCGAGCTGCCGGATCGCGCGGATCGTCTCGTCCTGGTTCGGCAGCGAGTTGATCAGATTCGTCGCGTACACCATCCAGCCTTTGATCGGATAAGGCTGTCCAGTGATCGTGGCTTCCCGGACCGAGGTGCTGATATCTTCGTTCGCGAAAGGAAACTTGTTCGACATCGCCCGCAGAGCTGGCCGCGAAGGCTTGGGCACCGCTGGATACGGATAGCCTGGCACGTCCATGCTCGATGGGATATAGAAGCCGCCCTTGCGGCCCCAACTGCCCAGCAGCGCGTTCAGCAGCGCGATGGCGCGCTCCCGCTGCGTGTCGTCGCCGTACCAGTTCGAGTGCCGTCCGGGATGCACAAGCGTCGCCGGACGGTACCGCGCCATCTCGCGCGCCGTTGCGCGAATCGTTTCCGGCTCGATTCCCGTTTCCGGATACGCCCATTCCGGAGTGTAAGGAACAACGGAGGCGGCAAACTGCTCGAATCCGAATCCGTACTTGCCGACATACTCCTTGTCGTAGAGCTTTTCCGACACGATGACGTTCATCCATGCCAGCAGCAGCGCCAGGTCCGTTCCCGGCTTCACGGGCAGATAGAACTTCGCCTTCGACGCCGCGACCGAGAACCGCGGATCGGCGACGATGATCGACGCCCCGCGTCCGACGGCGTTGGCGAATTCCTGCACTTGCGTGTTGTGCATGTTCTCGCCGAGGTGCGAGCCGATCAGCACCAGGCACTGGGCGTTTTCGATGTCGGTGCGCTCCGGCGAGCCTACGTCGTCGCCGAAGGTAAGACGGAAGGCCGTATCGCGCGGCCCGCGGCACTGCGCGAACGAAGGGGCCGCGATGTTCACCGCGCCGTAAGCCTTGAGCGTGTGCTTCAGGAACGTCCCGCCGATGCCGTGCACGAACGCCGCCATCGATTCGGGCCCGTAGTTGGTCTGGATCGCGCGCATCTTCGACGCTAGGAAGTCGAGAGCTTCCTCCCAACTCACCGGCCGCCACACTTCCCGCCCGCGCTCGGAGGCCCGCAGCAGAGGGGTCCGCAACCGGTCGGGGTCGAAATGCGCTCCGACGCCGCCGGTACCGCGCGGGCATAGCCGCCCGCGGCTTAGTGGATCGAGCGGATTGCCTTCGATCTTCCACAACCTTCCGTCGCGAACCGTCGCGATGGCCCCGCACTTCCAGAAACACAGGTCGCAGTAAGTCGGCACTCGCCGGATGCCCTTCTCGCGGGGCGTTTCGTACACCGCATGGAGCGCGCTCCCCGCGGCAGCGCCGGCCGCGATCGTGGCGGCGCTGATCTTCAGAAAACTCCGCCGGGAAACGGGGTTGCCGGAATCAGTGCGCATGAATGGTAACCTCCCCTTGACTCGTTGCCCATTCGGGCAGAATGCATTTGCGTGAAAGCTTCGCGCGATAATCCGCGAAGTGCGTGAATACGTTTGCCATGCGTGTCTCGCTCTCTTTGTGGCATTGGAGGCACGCCCCGACGAGCAGAATCCGCCGCTGTTCTTCGAGCGTGAACGGGCGTCCGGCGCCGAGAGCGGCGGCATCGGGCGAAGGCTGTCCCAGAAAGCGAATCCAGGCGTCGCGCGGAAGTCCGTCCGGAGCGAGAGGAAAGTCTGGCGTAAAACGCCACTCCGCCGAACCGTTGCGAACAACATACTCCAGACGGCCGCTTCCGTAACCGAGCGCCGCCGGGTCCGCGTGGCACGACACACAGGATCGTGATTTCGCCGAAGCCGTATGCGGCGAAACCGCCGCAAAATAGCGATGCAAGTCCGATCGCACTCCCACCGTTTTCCGAGGCAAATCAAGGGCCAGAATCATCCCCGGCGCGAACGGAACTACGCGTTCGCCGCCCTCTCTCGCGCGAGTCACTCCAAGCGGCGGCGGCGCGGCCAGAAAATCGCCCCCCTGTTCCTGCCACGCTCCTTTACGCTCCTTGCCGTCGACGTAGTCGAATGCCGCCGCTGCCGGATCATAACTGGTGTGGCAAGTAACGCATTGCGGCGCCCACGCTGTATGGCACGTGCGGCATTCCATGCGCGGATGCATCGCCTGCGCGCGGGTGCACGCCGCTGAAACCGGCTTCAGCGGCAGCATCCAAGCCGAGCCGTTCAACTCAAGCGCCGGGGCACCGCCGGAATCGGAATAAACGTTGGTATACACCGCGGAGGACGACGCCAGGAACCTCCGGCCCGGAACGTTCACTTTCCTCAGCGCGGCGATGGTCTGCGATTCCGCGTCGAGCGAGGAAAACTCCCGCATGGGAAAGCTCTGTGTGGGGTGACAGTCCTGGCAGGCGATCTTTACGGCATCGGCGGCATGCGTGGGCGCCGCGCTCTCCGCCGTCGCGGTGCCCATCACCTCCGCGGCCACGTGGCAGTCCACGCACGTCATGCCCTTGTCGAAGTGAACATCCGCCGCCTGTCTTTCGAACACCCGCCCGTCGGCCAGAACCCGGTAGCGCCCGGCCTCGGCGCGCGCCGGGATCTGCTCCAACAGCGTTTCATGCCAGCCCTCGTAGTTCGTTGCGATGCGCCCCGACCGGCTGTGGCAGCCGAAGCAGGACTGCTCGCCAATCTGGATCGAAATCTGCGGATGGTGTAGCGGCGCACGTGAAAACGGCCGGTTGCGGAGTTCCGTGGCGGCGGCCGCGTCGTAACTCAGGTGGCAGGCCGAGCAGCCTCCGCCGCGTGATAACTCGTCCACCGTGGCCGGCACAGGCTTGTCCTGACCCAAATGGCACGAGGCGCAGAGTGTCCGCAGATGCGTGTCCGCCGCCGTGTGTCTCAGCGCGGCTACATTGAAGTGAAGATCGGGGTTCTTCGCTTCTCCAAACACGAACTTGTCTGCCGCGATCACGCCGCTCATCGTGTTCATCGGAGAAGACTGCACCCGTAGGGCCACGTTGAGGTGGCACTGCGGCGACGCGCAAGTCCGGTTGGCCAGGGAGAGATTGCCCGGCGTAAGTGTCATTCCTGTGTGCGCCAGCGTTGGGTTCAGGGTAAACGGATTTCCCTCGTGGCACGAGGAGCAGCCGATGCGCTCGGGTGAATGTGCCGGCGCAAAACCGGTCATCGCGGCATGGCACGCGAGGCATCCCTCGCGCCGTCCGGCGATCATCGGAACCGCGGCCGCCACAAGGGAAGCTTCGACGGGAAGCAGGAGCCGGTACGACAAGAACGCCGGGTCCGCTGCCGCATGGAACCCTGGCGTGGTCCACTCCCAACCTTCGCCGCGGAAGCCGAGTGCTACGACGGTAAGCCCCACGTAGACGAGCGCCGCCGTAGCTAGCCCCAACTTCAGGCGGCCACGAATTGCAGCGGGAAACTTGGGCAGAAAAATCAGAACGGCGAGCAAGGCTCCGAACAGCAACACCGCGATGCCCGGCCTCGGCAGCCAGTGCAAAAACTCCTGCAATCCCGCCAGGTACCACGGCCCGATCTCGACGCCCAAGGATCGCCACTCGATCCCTGGCGCCAGCACGAGCGAGAGCGGAACCAGCGTGATAAGCGTCCAGGCCACCGCGCGCGCGTTCGGAAAAAGACGCCGTGCATGCTCGGCCGTCACGAGCCAGATCAGCAGCGTCGCCGTGCAAACGTGGTGGATATAGATCGTCGACAGCGACGCGTCCGAGCCTGTCAGAACCCGGGACAGCGCTGCGCCGGCCACCGGCACGAGTCCGAGCAGCGAGCGAAGAATCGGCAGTGCCTGTACCGCGGCCGAGTCCCCACGCAGTAGAAATCCCGACAGCATCGCCCCCACTATCACGGGCGCCGCAAGCCCCAGCCTCACCCACACTCCGAAATTCGTCCGCGTTTCCGCGCGCCGCAGTAGATACTCGACCATGTGCGCCAGCGTCAACCCGAAGAACGCCTGTGCAGACCAATAATGGAAACTGCGAATGTAAGCGCCGGCGGGATTTTTCAGCAGGAGTAGGGAGAGCGAATCGAGCGGGGACGCAGTCTGAAACGCCGGCGCCAGCATGACTCCGCTTGCGGCGCAGAGCACAAACGCGGCAAGCGACAGCATCCCGAGTGTCGGGTTTCGAAACCACCGGCGGCGATTGGGCGAGGGTGTCATGAGCGGAGAAACACTCGCATCGTCGCCCGCCCGCGGTCGATCTCAAACTTCAGCGGCTGCAAAGCGCGCGACGCCGGCCCGCGCACGACACTTCCTGTCAGACTGAACCGCGAGCCGTGGCAGGGGCACACCAGTTGGCCGTCTTCGGCGTGATCGATCCGGCAGCCAAGATGGGTGCACGTGGACGAGAAGACGCGCACGCCGGACTCCGTCGTCACGGTGATGAATTGTTCGAAGAAGCGGACTCCCGTTCGTGGGTCCCAGGGCGCCGTGACAGCCACCTGCGCGGCCTCGGGGATCGATGCGGCCCGGTCCGCCATGCGGTTCATCAGCCAGAGGGCGGGCGCAGCGGCGACGGCGAGCGCGGCCTTCAGGAAAGACCGGCGAGGTTGACCTGAAACAGGAGTCATGGCCGTCTGCCGCTCTGGAGTGAGAGTTCCAGCACGACCAATGTCCCCTTTCCGGCCAGCCGCGCCGCGGAATTAGCATCCACCCGCCTGCCGCCAGCGTCACGGGCGCAGTTACCCCGGAGCTTCAGTGGCCATTCGGGACCGCCCCGGTCGCGCCGACGCAATCGCTTTCAACTAAGCGGATGCAGTTTTTGGACCAGCGGTGACGCCCGGCGCCTCATGGCGATGCAGTGGCAAGAACTCACGCGCTGGAGCATGATCTGCGTGAACCTGCGGCTTTTCGCGCAGGCCGTGCGCCCGCCGGTTCTCCGTCACCACACCCGGCACGCCGGGTTCCGCACCATCGGCTGCCCTACGTGGCAGGCAAACGCCTTCTGGAAGTCCGGATCGTTCGACACCGCCCCGTCTACACGGAACTTCCCCGTCGAGTGCGGGTTCGTATTCGCCTGCAGCCGCGCGGCCTGCTCCGTCAGGTTCTGGCACCAGATCTGGCCGTAAGAAAGGAAGAACCTCTGCTCCGCCGTGAAGCCGTCGATCTTCGGGGGCTCATGCCCGTCGAGCGTCTTCATCAGCGCCATGAACGCCAGGCGCAGTCCTCCGTTGTCAGCCGAGTTCTCCCCCAGCGTCAACTTGCCGTTCAAGTGCGTTCCCGGCACCGGCTCAAACGAAGAATACTCGTCCACGAAGCATTGCGCCCGCTTCAGGAATTCCTTCGCGTCTTCCGGGGTCCACCAGTCGCGCAGATTGCCCGAAGCGTCGAACTGCCGGCCTTCGTCGTCGAACCCGTGCGTCAACTCGTGGCCGATCACCACGCCGATCCCGCCGTAGTTCACCGCATCGTCGGCATTGTTGTCATAGAACGGCGGCTGCAGGATGCCGGCGGGGAAATTGATGTTGTTCTGATCCGGGCTGTAGTACGCGTTGACCGTGGGCGGCGTCATGCCCCACTCCGTACGGTCCACGGGTTTGCCGATCTTGGACAACCGGTCCTCCACGCGATACTCACGCGCCCTCGACTGGTTGCCGAGCGCGTCTCCTCGCACGATCTTCAGGGTCGCATAATTCTTCCAGTGGTCCGGGTAGCCGATCTTGTTCGCCACCGCATCCAGCTTGATGAACGCCTGCTTCTTGGTCTCCGGCGTCATCCAGTCGACGTTCGTCAAGTCCGTGCGCATCTCGGCTTCGATCTGATGCACCAGGTCCAGTGTCCGCTTCTTGGCTTCGGGAGGAAAGGCTACGTCGACAAACTGTTTGCCCAGAGCATCGCCCAGCGCCCGATCCGTATAGGACGTACAGCGCTTCCACCGCGGCAGAATCTGCTTCGCTCCGGTCAGAGTCTGTCCATAAAAATGAAAGTTTTCGTCCACGAATTTTTTCGGCAGCAGGTCTGCGCTGGCGTTGACGTACTGCCAGCGCAGATACGTTTTCAGATCCTCCAGGCTATTGTTCGAGATCGCGTCCTGGAGTCCGCGGAAGAAATCCGGCTCGCTGACGTTCAAACTGGCCATGGCCGGCGCGCCGTCTTCCTGAAAGAACTTCTGCCACGGAATCGACGGACACAGCTTTTCCAGATCAACGAGCGTCATCTTGTGATAGGTCTTGTTCGGGTCGCGCCGCGACACGCGGTCGAGCGACGCCTTCGCCAACTCGGTCTCGATCGCCATAACCGCCTTCGCTCCCGCCGCCGCCTTTTCCGGCGGCTCGCCCGAAAGCGCCAGCATGTCTTCTACGTGCTTCTCATAGGCGCTCCGGATCGAAGCCTGCCGCGGGTTATTGCGCAGATAGTAGTCGCGGTCCGGCAGCCCCAGCCCGCCTTGGGTGACTTCCCCGATCATCTGCATAGAGTTCTTGGCATCCGGCGAAGGACCGAACCGGAACAACACATTCGCTCCCGTTCGCTGCAGGCTCACGATCGCCCCCAGCAGATCCGTCTTGCTCTTCGCCGCGTCGATTTTGTGTAACTCCGCATCGAGCGGTTCCGTGCCCTTGGCCTCGATCGCCGCCTCGTCCATGCACGACGCGTAAAAATCGCCGATCTTCTGTTGATCCGGCGTCCGCGGCTTTGACGTATCCTCGGCCTTTTCGAGAATCTGGCGCAACACCTCCTGATTGCGGTCCGCCACTTCGTTGAACCGGCCCCATACCGCGCGGTCCGGCGGCAGCGGGTGCGCCGTCATCCATCCGCCACAGGCATATTGATAAAAGTCCACGCACGGGTCGGCGGTCGTGTCCATGGCTTTCACATCGAAACTGGGGATCTTTGCCGGGGCGGCGCCCGAAGACGAATCCTGGGCCCAAAGGACGGGTACGGCCAGGCTCGCCAGAAGTAACACAACGGGTCGGTGGGTCACGCTCCCTATTCTAATCCGGTCGTTTTACCACACGCGGCACGCCGGATGCCGAACCATCGGCTGCCCCACCCGGCAACCGAATGCCTTCTGAAATTCGGGCATGTTCGATACCACGCCGTTTACCCGGAATCTGTCCGGCGCGTGCTGGTCCGTGTCGATCTGCAGACGCCCGGCTTCCGCGGTCCGGTGTTGGCACCAGATCTGCCCCCAACCCAAGAAAAACTTCTGTGCGTCGCTGAAACGCGCGTTCGGATCCGCCTTCGCCCCGTCCTGTGCGCGTAGAAACGCCATCCACGCGAGCCGCAGTCCCCCGTTGTCGGCGGTGTTCTCTCCCAGTGTTAACTTCCCGTTCACTGCCATCCCGTCCTGCGTCCGGAATTTCGAATACTCGTCCACCAGACATTGGGCACGGGTTTCAAATGCCTTCGCATCCTTCGCTGTCCACCAGTTGTTCAGGTTTCCTTGCGCGTCGAACATCCGTCCTTCGTCGTCGAATCCGTGCGTCAACTCGTGCCCGATCAACCCGCCCAGCGCCGCGTAGTCCGCCGGGTTGCCTGCTCGTCCGTCGAGAAACGGAGGCTGCAGGATGCCCGCCGGAAAATTAATATCGTTCATCAACAGATCGTAGTAAGCGTTCACAGTCGGAGGGGTCATCCCCCACTCATCTGGATCCACCGGTGTGCCGATCTTTCCGATCGCATGATGAATCTCGAACTCCGCCGCGCGATCGAAATTGCCCAAGGCGTCGTCGCGGCGCACTACCAGCGCCGAGTAGTCGCGCCACTTCTCCGGATATCCGATTTTGCTCCGCACCGCCGCGAGTTTCTTCAGCGCTTGTTCGCGTGTCGCCGGGTTCATCCACTCGACTGTCTTCAAATCCGTTTCCATCGCCTGTTCGATCTGCCGCACCAAGTCGAGCGTCCGCTGCCGTCCCTGCTCTCCGAAGCTCGCCCGCAGGAATTTTTGCCCGAGCGCTTCGCCAAGCGCCCAATCGGTATCCTCCACGCAGCGCTTCCACCGCGGTTGCTGCATGGAGATTCCGTTGAGCGTCGAGCCGAAGAAGGCGAAGTTCTCTTCGTCGAACGCCTTCGGCAGGTACCGCGCCTCCGCGTGAATATACTGCCAGCGCAGATACGCTTTCAGATCCTCGAGCGGCGTCTGAACCAGTACGCTCTCGATCGTGCGGAAAAAATTCGGCTCGGAAATGTCCAGCGTCTCGAACGGCGGCGCGCCCAGACCCGCGAAGAACTTCGGCCACGCGATGGCCGGACACAGCGACACTAACTCGGCCACGGTCATTTTGTGGTAAATCTTCTGAGGCTCCCGCCGCGCCACCAGATCCAGTGCCCCTCGCGCCAGTTCCGTCTCGACCCCCATCACGGCATTCGCGTCCGCCTCGGCTCGAGCCGCGCTTTCGCCCGTCAACTCGAACATCCGCGCGATGTGGGCCACGTACTTGGCGCGCAGTCTGGCCGAGGCCGCATCGGTCTTGAAATAGTAATCACGGTCCGGCAATCCCAACCCGCCTTGATCCACCGTGGCGATCATCCGCTGCGAGTTCTTCTCGTCGTTGGTCGAGCTGAACAAAAAGAAGACGTTCACGCCGGTCAACTGGAGCCGGATGATCTCGCCTAACAGGTCCGGCTTGGCTTCGATTTGTGCATTCCGCTCTAATGCGGGCTCAAGCGGCGCCAGACCCCGCGCGTCGATCTGGTCCACATCCATACACGCCGCGTAGTAGTCGCCGAGTTTCTGGCTCACCGGGTCCCGGTCCGGAGTGGGTACGGCGGCTTGTTCGAGGATCCCGTGGAGAATTTCCAGGTTCCGCTCCTCCAGTTCGTCGAACCGCCCCCAACTGGAACGATCCGGCGGGATCGGATGGTTCGCCAGCCAGCCGCCGCAGGCGTACTGATAAAAGTCCACGCAGGGGTCGGAGCTAATGTCCATTGACCGGACATCGACATCCGAGGTCGCCGCGTTCTGCGCTAACAAGCCTCCGGCCAAAATTGCTGGAAGAAACCGGCAGACAGTAGAACACCGCACGTCCACATTGTAGTTGCCGCAAGCGTATCGGAGGTTGCAGCAACCGGCCGCCGTTCAGACCCGACGTCGGCGGACCATCAACGCCCGGTTACTGCTCCAATGAGGTCGATCGAATCGAGAATGACTCGCGTTGCCCGGTTGTACACCACAGCAACGCCATCGATATAGCCAACTCCGCAATTCGGCGGCGGAGGAGGAAGCGCGCGGAGCAGTTCGGGGGGGAACGGCCGCATCTTCTTTTGCCATCCCGGAGGAAGCGTGCCGGTCCGGTCATACTTCTTGCGCAGCCCTGGGGGGAGATTCCGCGGGCCGTTGTAATAGCGCCGAACGGAGGCGTAGTCCTCGGGCCGGAAGTAGCGGAACTCGCTGCCGTTGTCCCGCCCATGGCCCTCATCCCGTCCCCGTCCCCTTCCGTGGCCTTCCCCGTGGTCCGGCGGGCCCTGCGCGAGCAGCAAAACAGCCGACGCCGGAAACAATGTCAGACACGTAACCAGCAGCTTCCGCCGATGCATATCCTGATGTCCTCCTCACGATGTTATCCCGGGTTCATGAGTCGAGTAAAGAATTTGCGCTCCTTTTTGCTTCCATACCTACTTACTCGCCCGGGCGCGCCCGAAACGGCCTTCATTCACCTCATACCCCGGTTAAATCCGGCATTCGCGCTACCAGCATCGGACCCTACCTGTCCACTGCTTTAGACCGCCGCGAATGATATCTTTACCTCGCTGCGCCCACTCTAGCTCGTAGCATGAAACTCGGCTTCCGGGTGCGGATTGCGGCGTGTCTGCTGGCGCTGGCCTTGCCGTCGGCGTGGTTCACCTGGAGCAATCGTGACGTGCCGTGTTTCAGCAAGATCCACGACGACAGTATCTACTTCGTCTGCGCGAAAAGCCTGGCCGCGGGCACCGGTTACCGAATCACCAGCTTGCCCGGCGCGCCCTACCAGACAAAATATCCGCCGCTCTACCCGCTGTTCCTCTCCGTTGCCTGGCGGCTCGATCCCTCATTCCCTTCGAACCTCTCCGTCGCGTTGGCCCTCAACTGGCTCTTCGTGCCCCTCGTGGTTTGCCTGTGCTTCTTCCTGTTCCGGGATCTGAGCTTCACCGATGTCGAATCGCTGGCCCTTGCCGCGGTTCTCGCCCTCAGCCCGTCCTTGCTCCTGCTCGGCGCCTACCTGCTGAGCGAACTCGCCTTCACGGCCCTGCTGCTTGCCGCTTTGCTGCTTCTGAATCGCGCGCAAAGGCCGGCGGTCGCCCTGGCCGCCGGTTTCGCCGCGTCACTGGCCACGCTCACCCGTTCGGCCGGACTGCCCTTGCTCGTGGCCGGAGTTCTGTTTCTCTGGCATCAGCGCCACCGGCGCTCCGCCGTGTTGTATGCCGCCGCCATGGCGCCGGCCTCCCTGGCCTGGGCGTGGTGGTGCCACGGTCATCGCCTCGCCACCCACGATCCGTTCCAGATGTATTACACGGATTATCTCGGCTACTACCTTTACAACGTCGATCTGCGCTCGCTGCCGGTCTTCTTCTGGCGCGACGCGGACGAGTTCTTCTCAAGCCTCGGTTCCTACCTGCTCGCGCCGGTCACCGGGAGCCTCCTCGCCCGAGTTGCCTCCGACGTCGTCGCCGCTGCCGGCATTCACGGCCTGTTCCGGCTTTGGAAACGAAACTCCTTCGTCCGCCCCTACGCGCTCTTCGGTCTCTTGTATGCGGCGCCGCTGTTGTTCTGGCACTATCCTTCCAACCAACGCCTTCTGTTTCCCCTGGCGCCGCTGTTCCTCGCCGGTCTCTATGCCGAACTCGCCGCGGTCTTTTCGATGTTGCGGGCTGGTTGGAAACGTCCGGATCGCGGTCAGCGGGTGGCCGCGGCGGCCATCGCGGGGATGGTCGCATCGCTGCTTTTGGCGGGTGTCATTTTGCAGGGCATCACGCTGTCGGTCGTGTTGCCGCGCACTTTCGCTCTCTGCCGCCGGGATATGCTCGCCGAGCGCGCCTCGTTCCGCTGGATCGATGAAAACCTGCCTCGGCAAGCCCGCGTCCTCACGCACGATGACGCGTTCCTTTACCTCTCAACGGGCCGCAAAGCAATGCGCGTGACGCTCCCGCCGAAGCCGTACTATTTCGAGGACCGGGCGTCGCTCTTGGCTATCGAGCCCGAACTCGCCCCGTACGCGCGCCAGCGCGGCTTCAATTATGTCTCCGGCTTCCCCTTCGACGCCGTTCTCGGCGCTGATGGGGGCCTCGGACGCGAACTTCAAACCCGGCTCAGCGAAGATCCCGCCCTGTCACCCGTGTATCAGGCCGGGAGCACCAGTCTCTACCGGCTTCGTTGAGCAGCTCTACAGCGCGGCGGCGTCGGCTTGCGTGAAGCTCGCCAGGGCCTTGCCTTCGTCGTCGAACACTTCAAACACCGTGTAGAGCTTGGTGATCTGAAGCAGATCCCGCACCCGGCGGTTAAGATTCAGCAGCTTGAGCCGTCCCCCGCGGCCCGTCACGCTCGTGTACGCGGACACCAGTTCGCCCAACCCGCTCGAATCGATGAAGTACACTTCCCCCAGGTTCAGCAGGATCTTTTTGCGCCCCTGATTCACTGCTTCCAGAATCCATTCCCGAATCTGGCTGGTCGGCGCTCCGAGTGTAATCGCCCCGCTGAGGCTGATCACCGTCACGTCGCCGACTTCCCAGTCGATCCCATCCAGGCTCATAACCAGCCTTTCCGAGCACCCCCCTCAGGCGCGCTCTTGGTAGGTCCCCTCCGCGGTGCTGACGCGGATCAACTCCCCTTCGTTGATAAATGGTGGCACTTGCACGACCAGACCGGTTTCCAGCTTCGCCGGTTTGGTCACGTTCGATACCGTGGCGCCCTTCAACCCCGGCTCCGTCTCCACCACTTTCAGGTTCACCGTAGGCGGAAGCTCCACGCTCATCGGCTTGCCTTCGTAAAACTCCACGTTTACCTTGAGCTGCGGAATCAGATAGTTCACCCCATCGCCCAGAATATCCCGGGTCAGGTGCATCTGTTCGAAGTTCTCGGTGTTCATGAAGTAGTAGTATTCGCCGTCGTCGTACAAGTACTCCATCTCATGTTCTTCGAGCACGGCCCGCTCGACGCGGTCTTCACTTGAGAACCGATGTTCCCCCATCGAGCCGCTGCGCAGGTTGCGCATCTTCACTTGCACAAAGCCGCGGAGATTGCCCGGCGTCCGGTGTACCATGCTGAAAACTGAATACAGATCGTTGTTGAACTTAATCACCATGCCGGGGCGTAACTGTGTCGCCGATATCATTCGTAGGGAAACCGTCCTTGTTGGGGGATCTGTCTACCATTTTACCAAGGTTCGAAGCGGGCCTAGCCCCGCGTTCGCCCCGCGCTCCCCGGAGACGGTGCGTAGAACTCCCTTTGCCGGGGGCGGCCGCATCGGCGAGGTATCATGAAGAAACCCCCGCATGATTCAAGATGGCATTCAAGAAGCGCTTACTTTTGACGACGTATTGCTCATCCCGGCGCGCAGCCGGGTGGTGCCAGCGAGCACCGACACCCGAACCCTGCTGACCCGGAAGATCGCGCTGAACATCCCCATCGTCAGCGCCGCGATGGATACCGTTACGGAATCGCATCTGGCCATTGCGCTCGCCCAACAGGGCGGCATCGGCATCATCCACAAGAACATGCCGATCGAGCGCCAGGTCGAGGAAGTCGACCGCGTCAAGCGCAGTGAGAGCGGCATGATCGTCGACCCCGTCACGATCGATCCCGACGCCAAAATCTCCGACGCCCTCGCGCTCATGGCCCGGTACCGCATCTCCGGCGTGCCCGTTACCCGTCACGGCAAACTTGTCGGCATCCTCACCAACCGCGACCTCCGCTTCGAAACCCGCCAGGATCTTCCCATCGCGGAAGTGATGACCAAGGAGAACCTCATCACCGTCCCCGTCGGCACCACGCTCGAAGAAGCCCAAGCCATCCTCCACAAGCACCGCGTCGAAAAACTCCTCGTCGTCGACGACAACTACTTCCTCAAGGGCCTGATCACCGTCAAAGACATCCAGAAGAAGTTGAAGTACCCCAACGCCGCCAAGGACGAGCAGGGCCGCTTGCGCGTCGGCGCCGCTCTCGGATCGAGCGGCGATTTCCTGGAACGCGCCGTCGAACTCGTCGCCAAGAAAGTCGATGTCCTCACGGTCGATTCCGCCCACGGCCATAGCGAACGTGTCATGGACGCCGTGAGGGCCATCAAGAGCCGCCTGCCCGGCGTCCAGGTCATCGCCGGCAATGTCGGAACGTACCAAGGCGCCCGCGACCTCGCGGAACTTGGCTGCGACGGGATTAAGGTAGGCATGGGCCCCGGCTCAATCTGCACCACCCGCGTCGTCAGCGGCGCCGGCATGCCGCAGATCACCGCCATCTCCGAGTGCGCCCGGGCCGCGGCCGAAACCGGCGTCCCGCTCATCGCCGATGGCGGCGTGAAATTCTCCGGCGACATTACGAAAGCTATCGCCGCCGGCGCCGAAAGCGTCATGATCGGCAGTCTTTTCGCCGGCACCGAAGAAAGCCCCGGCGAAACCATCCTCTACCAGGGCCGCACCTTCAAGAGCTATCGCGGTATGGGCTCGCTCGGCGCCATGGTCCAGGGCTCCTCGGACCGCTATGCGCAGGAAGGCAGCGGCAAGCTTGTCCCCGAAGGCATTGAGGCCCGCGTGCCTTACAAGGGTCCACTCGCCGACCTCGTGTACCAACTCGTCGGTGGCCTCCGCGCCGGCATGGGCTACTGCGGCTGCGGTTCGATTCGCGAACTCCAGCAGAACGCCCGGTTCCTCCGCATCTCCGCCGCCGGCCTTCGCGAAAGCCATGTCCACGACGTCATCATCACGAAGGAAGCGCCGAACTACCGCGTCGAGTAGCGGCGGCGCGCATCGGCCATGCCGCGCGAAATCGAGATCAAGCTCCGCATCGCCTCCGCGCCCGCAATGCGCGAAGCCCTGACGCACAACGGCTACATCGTCCACCACCCGCGGGAAAAAGAAGTCAATCTCGTCTTCGATTCACCGGCCGTCCGTTTGATCGAACACGGCCAACTGCTCCGCCTCCGCCGCATCGGCGCGCGCACCATCCTCACCTACAAAGGTCCGGCCGAGAACGCGAAACACAAGTCCCGCGAAGAAATCGAACTCGCCCTCGACGACGGCCACGATCTGGAAACAATCCTCGACCGCCTCGGCTTCTCGCCCATCTTCCGTTACGAAAAATTCCGCGCGGAGTACAACCGTCCCGGGGAGGAAGGCATCGTCACCGTGGATGAAACCCCCATTGGCGACTTCATCGAGCTTGAGGGTCCACCCGCCTGGATTGACGAAACCGCCCATCAACTCGGGTTTCGCGGCTCCGACTACATCACCCTGAGCTACGGCGCCCTCTACCAGCGCCACCGCGAAGCCACGCCCGGCGCCCCGCGCGACATGGTGTTCCTCTCCCCTTCCATTCACCCGATAGAATGAGGACGTGAATATCGACGAGGGACTCCAACTCGCCACCACCACGCTCGACCGCGTACGCGCCGAAATCGGCAAAGTCATCGTCGGCCAGCAAGGAGTGGTGGACGGAGTCCTGATCTGCCTCCTCGCCGGAGGCCATGTCCTGCTCGAAGGCGTCCCCGGCCTTGGGAAAACCACTCTCCTGCGCACGCTGGCCCGCGTCCTCCGTCTCAAATACTCCCGCATCCAGTTCACCCCGGACCTTATGCCCGGCGACATTGTCGGCAGCATGATCATCGACACCGCCGACTCCGGCGTCAAAGCCCTCCGCTTTCAGCCCGGCCCCATCTTCGCAAACCTCGTCCTCGCCGACGAAATCAATCGCGCCACTCCCAAAACGCAATCCGCGCTCCTGGAAGCTATGCAGGAACGCACCGTCACCAGCGGGACCACCACACACGAACTCGAGCTCCCCTTCCTCGTCATGGCCACGCAGAATCCCATTGAGATGGAAGGCACCTATCCACTGCCCGAAGCTCAGCTCGACCGCTTCCTCATGAAGATCCTCGTCGAATACCCTTCCCGCGACGACCTCAACCGCATCGTCGAACGCACGCTCCGCCGCGAAGAACTCTCTCTCGATGCCGTCGTGGACCGCTCCGAAATCCTCCACCTTCGCGAAGTCTGCAAGGAAGTCCTCGTCGCCCCCCACGTTCGGGACTTCGCCATCGACCTCGTCCTCGCTACCCAACCCGGCACACCCAACGCCCACGCCATGGCCAACCGCTATATCCGCTACGGCAGCTCGCCGCGCGGCGCGCAAGCCCTCGTCGAGTGCGGCCGCGTGCTGGCCCTCATGCGCGGACGCATGCACTTGAGCACCGGCGACGTCCGCGAAATTGCCCCCGCCGTGCTCCGCCATCGCATCATCCTGAACTTCGACGGCCACGCCGACGGCCAAACCCCCGACAGCCTTCTTAAGGAGATTCTCCGGAGCGTCGCGCCCGCCGTGAGATAACATCCGTGCGATGACTGAAGCGCCGCTCATCGACACGAGCTTCCTCCACAAACTGGAGCGGCTCGCGGTGCGCTGGCAAAAATCGTTCGCCGGCCTCGTCGGCGGCCACAACGTCAGCCGCTTCGCGGGACCCGGCCAGGAGTTCCTCGACCATCGGCATTTCCATCTCGGCGACGACCTCCGCGCCGTTAACTGGCGCGCCTACCTCCGCCTGGAAAAGCTCTTCCTCAAAATGTTCCAGGTCGAGCCCCGCGTCCCGGTCCGCCTCCTGCTCGACTGCAGCCGCTCCATGGAGACCGGAGCGCTGCCCAAGTTTGACTACGCCCGCCGCCTCGCCGCCGCTCTCTGCTACATCGGCCTCGTCCGGCTCGACGCCATCCGCATTCAGCCCTTCGCCGAACGCATGGCCGACTCCATGCTCGCCAGCGGCGGCCGCCACCGCTTCCTCCCCACCGTCCATTTCCTCAACTCCCTCAACTGCGCCGGTCACACGCGCTTCTTCGACGTCGCGCGCGAGTTCATCGCCGAATATCCCCAGCGCGGCCTCGTCATTGTGATCTCCGATTTTCTCGACGACGCCGACTGCACCCGCCCGCTCCAGTTCCTCTCCGACTTCGGCCAGGAACTCTTGCTTATCCACACTTGGGCCGATGAGGATCGCACGCCGCCCTGGGATGGCCTGCTGCAACTCGAAGACGCCGAATCCGGAACCATCGTCGAGACCACCTTCGACGACTCAGCCCGCGCCGCCCACGAAGCCGCCTTCGACGCCTACGCCAGGCAAATCCGCGAAACCGCCCTTCGCAACGGCGGCCGCTACGTCGGCCTGTCCACGTCCACGCCGCTCGAAGACGCTGTCTTCGGTCCCCTCATCGCCAGCGGAGGCATTGAGTAACGCCATGGTCTTCCTCAACCTCACGCTCGGCGAATTCCTGGGCCTTGCCGCGGCGTTCGGTGGCGCTATCGCCGCCCTCTATCTGCTGGACCGCTCCCGCCGCAAACAGATCGTCGCGACGCTCCGCTTCTTCCCCGGAGCGGCAGACCCTCCTCGCAGCGCCCACCGGCGACACTTCGAACAGCCCTGGTCCCTTTTGCTTCAGTTAACCGGCGTCCTTCTCCTTCTGCTTGCCCTCGCCCAGGTCCGCTTCAGCCAAACGCTTCATGCCGTCCACGATCACGTCCTCATCCTGGACACCTCCACCTGGATGAACGCCCACAGCGGCAACGCGCGCCTCATCGACGCCGCCCGCGCAGCCGCCCGCCGATACATCCGTGCGCTCCCTGCCCTGGATCGAGTCATGGTCGAGCGTGCCGGCGCCGCGCCCTCGCCCGCCGGGGGCTTCACCGCCGACCGCAACACACTCCTCCAGGAAATCGACTCCTCCCAACCCGGCGCCTCCGCCCTCGACCTCGAACAGGCCCTCCGGTTCGCCCTCGAAGCCCGCCGCGTCGCCGGCGACGAACCCGGCGAGATCGCCTTCGCCGGAGCTGGGCGCGTCGCCGCGGGAACCGATGCCACCTTGCCGGCTATCCCCGGCCTGCGGATCCTCCCCGTCTCCTCCGGCCCTGGCGAAAACCACGGCCTCGCTGAAGTCACCGTCCGCCGCTCGGCCGACGGCCCCGACACCTGGCAGATCTTCGTCTCCGCCCGCAACTACGGCGAAACTCCGGTCCGCTCCATCGACACCGTCTGGTTCGACGGCGCCGTTATCGGCCAGCGCGCCTTTGTCCTCGCTCCTCGCGGCAGCCACGACGAAACATTCTCCTATCGCACTCGCGCCGCGGGCCGCCTCGATGTCCGGCTTACACCGGGTGACGCCTTCCCCGCGGACAACTCCGTCCAACTCGTGCTCCCCGCCCAGCCTCTGCTCCCCGTGGTCGTCTACTCCGCCGACCCCACCGCCCTAAAAGCCGTCTTCATCCCCGCCCCCGGCATCGCGGCTGAGTTTGTCGCGCCCTCCCGCTACCCCCTCCCCGCGCCCCCAGGCAGCCCCCGCCCTATCGCTGTCTTCGATCGCATCGCCCCACCCGCCGCGCCAAGACAGGACGCCATCTGGATCGACCCGCCTGCCGCGCGGTCCCCTATCCCAATCGTCAACGACGCCGCCAAAACCACCCTCGCCGCCTGGAACGGTACGCATCCCCTCGGCCGCGGCCTTCGCGCCACGGGCATTGACCTCCCGCAAACCCTCACCTTCCGCCCCGGCCCCGGCGACATCGTCGTCGCGGACTCCCCAGTTGGCCCCGTCATCGTGGCCCGGTCCACTCCGTTCAAGACCGTAATCCTCGGCTTCGATCCGGCCGCCACGGCCATGAAATATCAGCTCTCGACCCCGCTCCTCTTCGCCAACATCGTTCACTGGATGGCGCCCGGGACTTTCCTCCGCCAGGACTTCTCCGCACGCGCACCCGGAGCCGTAAATGTCGCCTTCGACACTCCCGTCGACCCCGCCAATGTCCACGTCACCGCCGCCGACGGTAGCGACCTCCCCTTCACCTGCGACGGATCTTCCCTCCGCTTCTTTACCGCCGACCCCGGCATCGTCCGCATCGCAACGCCGGAAGGCGAACGCGTCTTATCCCTTACGCTCCCTTCGCCAGGTGATACTCTCTGGCGTCCCGTCTCCGCCCGCGCCGGCTTCCCCCCGCCCGCGAGTCCCCTTAATCCGGCCCATGAATGGTGGCCGTGGCTCGCCCTCGCCGGCGGCGCCGCACTCCTCGCCGACTGGCTCCTCTACGGGCGCGCCCGAACAATAGCCGCGCCGCGCCGCGCGACGTCTCCCGCGGCGGCCTGGAGGAAAGCCTCATGACCTTTGCCCACCCCTGGCTCCTCCCGTTTGCCGTTATCCCTCTTCTTTGGCTCGCCTGGCGCTGGCGGGAAACACGCCGCAAGCTGGCCTTCACTCTGAAAGCGCTCTCGCTTGCGGCCATCCTCGCCGCCCTCGCCGAGCCCGTCGTCATCGTCAACTCCTCCCGCGTCGCCGTCGCGGTTCTGGCCGACACCAGCCACAGCGTCACCTCGGCCGACCTCGAACGCGAATCCACGCTCGTCCGCGATATGGACCGCGCACGCGGCCGCAACCTCCTCCGCGTCCTCGCCTTCGCCCGCCAACCTTCCCCCGAAACCAACCTCCGCCGAATCGCCTTCACCCACGCTTCCGGCAGTGGCGGAACGGCTACCGACATCGAATCCGCCGTCCGCGCCGCCGCCGCCACCGCCCCCCGAGGCTACGCCCCACGCATCGTTCTCCTGTCCGACGGCCGCGAGAACGAAGGCAGCGCCGCCCGCGCCGCCTGGCTTGCCCGCGACCTCGGCATCCCCATCGACACCTATCCACTCACCGGTCGGCCCCGCCCCCGCCTCAGCCTGGACTCGGTCAGCCTGCCCGGCAACGCCTTCTCCGGGGAACGCTTCCCCGTCGACCTCACGGTCAGTTCCCCCGAGCCCGCTACCGCCGAAATCGATATCCTCGCCGATGGCAAACCCCTCGGCACAAAGAAAGTCGGCCTCAAGGCCGGCGCAAACTCCCTCCGTCTCCACGTGAGTGTTGAATCCTCCGGCGCGCTTACCCTTTCCGGCACCGTCCGCGCCCCGTCTTTGGGCGATGCCGGTGAAGCCACCTTCCAACAGGCCGTCACCCTACGAAAGCCAAAGGTCCTCTTCGTCAGCCAGGACCCCGCGGGCGCCGAAACCCACCTCCTCCAGAGCCTCGGCGCCTCCCAATTCGACGTCACCCAACTGCCCGGCCTGCCCGCCGGCCCCCTCGACTCCTGGCAGGTGATCGTACTCGACAACATTAACCTCAACACGATCCCCGAGCCGGACAAAGAGTCGATCGAGCAGGCCGTAAAGCGCGGCGCCGGACTCCTCGTCATCGGCGGCGAGCGCGAGATGTATGTAGAAAAGAAGGCCGAAGACGCCCTCGACCGCGTCCTGCCCGCCCGCATCGCACCGCCCCGGTCCCCCGAAGGCACCTGCGTCGTCCTCATCATCGACAAGTCCTCGTCGATGGAAGGCAAGAAAATCGAACTCGCCCGCCTTGCCTCCATCGGCGTCGTCGACAACCTCCGGCCTGTCGACAAGGTCGGCGTCCTGATCTTCGACAATTCCTTCCTCTGGGCTGTGCCACTCCGCTCCGCCGGGGACCGCACCCTCATCAATCGCCTCATCGCCGGCATCGCGCCCGACGGCGGCACGCAGATCGCTCCCGCCCTCGCCGAGGCTTACCGCAAAATCCTGCGCGAACACGCTACCTATAAACACATCGTTCTGCTCACCGATGGCATTTCGGAAGAAGGCGACAGCCTCGACGTCGCCAAGCAGGCGCAGGCGCAGCACATCACCATTTCGACCGTAGGCCTTGGCCAGGACGTCAACCGCAGCTACCTGGAACGCATCGCCGGCCTCGCGGGCGGCAAGTCGTACTTCTTGAGCGAACCGGCCGGCCTTCAGCAGATTCTCCTCCGCGACGTGAAAGAACACACCGGCTCAACCGCCGTCGAAAAGGACCTCAAGCCGGAAGTCCGCGCACAAACTTCCATCCTGGACGGGGTCGACATGGAGCACGCACCCACGCTGAAAGGCTACGTCCGGTTCGAAGCCAAACCAACGGCGGAAACCGTCCTCGCGATCGACGAAAACGATCCGCTGCTGGCCCGCTGGCAGGCCGGCCTCGGCCGCGCCGTAGTCTTCACCTCGGACGCCAAGAGCCGCTGGGCCTCCGCCTGGGTCGCCTGGCCCGGCTTCGACCGCTTCTGGGCCAACGTCTTCCACGACCTTCTGCCGCACACGGCAACGCAGGACGCCCATGCTGACTATGACGCCGCCAATGGAGTCCTCACCGCCGAATACCACTTGCCCGAGGGCGCCGAAGTCCCATCGAAACCTCCTGCCGTCTACGTTCTTGGCCCGGCCGGCTTCGAACAGCCCCTCACGCTCACGCAAACCGGCCCCGCAAGCTACCGCGGCGAAGTCGCCATCGGGGACCGCCGCGGCCTCTTCCGCATCCGCCCCCAAGAAGAATCCGCCGAATTCCCCGAAATCGGCGTCTACCGCCAGGAACAGGAACAGCGCGACTACGGCTCGAATCCGGCGCTTCTCCGCGGCCTCTCCGGCTTCACCGGCGGCCGCTTCGAGCCCTCCATCGCCCAGGTCTTCGACGCCGCCGGCCGCACCAACCGATCCGCCCTCCGCTGCTGGCCCGGCCTGATCGCCCTTGCCCTGCTCCTCAACCTGTCCGAAGTCATCCTCCGTAAATTTCCCGGCATCGCTTCCACCCTCCTACGGCGCTAAGCCGCCGGAACCCCTACCCATCTCCCGCCGTATTTCCCTATATCACCATCTCTCCGGGAGTCACCTATGCACCTCGGCCAGGACCTCCGCTACGCCCTCCGCGCCATCCGCCGGGATCCGGCTTTCTCGGCTCTCGTCATCGCAACCCTCGCCTTCGCCATCGGCGCCAACACCGCCATCTTCAGCGTCGTCAATGGCGTCCTTCTCGAGCCGCTTGGCTACCGCCAGGAATCCCGCCTCGTCGCGATCCATGAAGTCATCCCCCGGTTCGCCCACATCGCCCCGCGTATCCCCGTCAACGCCATGCATTTCCTCGACTGGCGCAAGTCCGTCCACGCCTTCTCCTCTCTCGCCCTCATCGGTGGCACGAAATTCAACCTCACCGGCTCGGGCGAACCGCAGCGCATCGCCGCCGCCCGAGTCACTCCCAGCCTCTTCCCCATGCTTGGCGCGCGCACCGAACTCGGCCGGACCTTCCGCGACGACGAAGACACGCCGGGCCGCGATCGTGTCGTTGTATTAAGCGACTCGCTCTGGCGCCGCGGCTTCGGAGCGGACAAGAACATCCTTGGCCGCAAAATCCAGCTTGACGGGAAACCTTACGAGGTCGTCGGCGTCCTCGCCCCTGGCTTTCATTTCCCGAAACTCAGCCAGCTATACGCCATGACCATCTCCGAGGAGCGACCCGAGTTGTGGAAACCCTTCGGCCTCAGTCCCTCCGAACTCGATCCCATCGGCGATTTCAACTATGCCTGTATCGGCGCGCTCCGTCCCGGCGTTACGCTTGTCCAGACCCTCGCCGAATTAAACGCCGAGCAGGCGCGGCTCGCTGCCCAGGCGCCGGAAAAAATCGAGATGCTCGCCGCGCTCGTTCCCCTCCGCGCCCAAATCACCGGGCGCTCGCGCGGCGGACTCGAACTCCTCCTCGCCGCTGTCGGCCTCGTACTCCTGATCGGCTGCGTCAATATCGCCAACCTCCTGCTCGCCCGGTCCACTGCCCGAAAGCGCGAACTCGCCGTCCGCTCCGCCTTGGGCGCCAGCCTCGGCCGCCTCCTTGGCCAGATGCTCACGGAAAGCCTGTTGCTGGCAGCCCTGGGAGGCGCCGCCGGCGTCATGCTCGCCTACTTCGGACTCCGCCTCATCCTCTCCCGCGCGCCGCTCGACCTGCCCCGCCTCGACGAAGTTCACCTCGACGCCCACGTCCTCGTCTTCACCGTCGCGATCTCGCTCGCCGCCGGGCTCCTCTCCGGCCTGCTCCCCGCCTGGCGGCTCGCCCGCGTCGACCCCCAGGAGGCAATCCGCGCCGGCGCCCGCGGCGCAACCTCCGGCCGTGACGCCGGCCGCCTGCGCACCACCCTCGTCGCCCTCGAAGTCGCTCTCAGCGCCCTCTGCCTCATCGCCGCCGGCCTTCTTCTCCGCAGCTTCGTCAACCTCCTCGATGTCGATAAAGGTTTCACCGCCGAGCGCGTTGTTACCGTCAACCTGAACCTCCCCGATAGCCGCTACCCGGACCAGCCCCGGAAAATCGGCTTCATCCGCGCCCTGCTCTCCGGCGTCGAGGCGCTTCCCGGCGTTGTCTCTGCCGGCGTGTCGAATATGCTGCCTTTGAGCGGCGAGGGTGGCAACAACCTGCTCGGCGTCGAGGGCACGAACCTCCCTATGATGGAGCGCCCGCTCGCCGACATCCGCGGCGTCAATCCTGAGTACTTTGAAACCCTTGACATCTCCCTCCGCCGGGGCCGCTTCTTCGCCGGCTCCGACCAGGGCGCCCTCGTCGCAGTCATTTCTTCGCTCACGGCCGCTCGCGTCTTCCCGGGCCAGGACCCGATCGGCAAGCGCTTCCGCATCGGCGACCCCGGCGGACCCCTCGTCCAGGTCATCGGCATCGCCGCCGACGTCCGAACCGTCACGCTCGACAAACCGCCTTCGCTCACCGTATACGTCCCCTACTGGCAGCGCGGCACCTTCGGCGGCCCCGCGCTCGCCGTCCGTACCTCCATCGACCCTGCCTCGCTCGCCCCACAAATCCGCGGCGTCATCCACTCGCTCGACCCCGAACTCCCCATCGGGCAGTTTGAAACCATGCAGCAGGTCGTCGACTCCTCCGTCGCCCAACGCCGCTTCCAGATGAACCTCATCCTTCTTTTTGGACTCGCGGCGCTCATCCTATCGAGCCTCGGCATCTACGGCGTGGTTTCCTATTCCGTCGCCCTCCGTACCAACGAACTCGGCATCCGCATCGCCCTCGGCGCCCGCGCCTCCACCATCCTGGGCATGATCCTGCGGCAAGCCATGCTGCCCGTGGCTGCGGGCCTCGCTGCAGGCCTCCTCGCCGCGCTCGCCGCCGGGCGCCTTCTAGCCGGAATGCTGTTCGGCGTTCAACCCGCCGACGCTCTCACCATCACCGCCGTCACCCTAACCCTATCGCTCGTCGCCGCTGCCGCCAGCCTCATCCCCGCCCTCCGCGCCACCCGCGTCGACCCGCTCACCGCCGTTCGCTACGAATAGCGCGAACCGGTTCCCGGGCGGTCTTGTAGTGATTCTGCCGCACCGGGGCGTGACCTACTTGTTACTTATCCAAAAGTTACTACTAAATTCGCATTAGTTCTGACGTCTTGCCGCCGATCACAACTGCTCTGGACTTACTAGCCTCGACTGTGGCCCACCGTTCAGCCTCCCGCGCTGCCGCCGATGTTTTCTGGCATCATTTGCGCAAGGCCCGAATGCGCCCGTATCCCAGGTACGCCAGCTCGCATTAACTTAGGTACTGGAAAAGCCGACGATTTCAAAAGACTTATTTCGAACGCCTGCGCGAGGTATGCGCTTCGTAGCGCAGCACTCGCGCAGACCTGCGCCAAATTCCGCAGCCACTGCCTAATACGTTCGAGGTTTACCCAAGGTAATAAAGGGCCGCCGATCAAAAATCGCTTTGGACCACCACCTGCAACAGGCATCGCCGAGGTTATAAACGGTGAGACGTGACAATCCACGACATCAACAAACAATAGCTGCCCTCGCGGCCAGCACCATCTCCTTCTCGATCGTCGGCCTGGCCCTCCTCACACCCAGCCGCTCCTACGCCATCCCGGCCTTCGCTCGAAAATACGGCACCTCCTGCACCACCTGCCACCTGGACTTCCCACTGCTCAACGATTTCGGCAAGGCATTTAAGGATGCCGGTTTCAAATTCCCCGCCGACGACGCGTCCATGCTCAAGCAACCTCCGCTTATGCTCGGGGCCGCGGCCCAGAAGCTGGCCTTCCCCAACGCCGTTTGGCCCGGCGAAATCCCCGGAAACGTCCCCGTCGGCCTCCGCATGAACAACTTCTTCCAGGTCACCAGCAGCAATCGCAACAAGTTCAACGCCCTCACCCCCCCCGGATCCACGCCGCAGGTCGTCCCGGGCACCGACTTTGAGACCGGTTTTTTCAGCATCTTCACCGCCGGCAACTTCGGAGGCGACATCGCTTACTGGGTCGACGACGACATCAGCGTCGCCGGAGACAACGCCGCTGGCGGCCTCGGCGACGGTTACTTTCGCTTCGTCGACCTGAGCCGCCTCATGAAGATGCCCAAAGATAGCGTGTACGTCCGCATCGGCCAGTTCGAGCTCGATCTGCCTTATACCCAGGCCCGCACCATCAACATCAGCCCCTACGACATCTACGGCGAATCCAGCATCGGGGCGATGACGCCGTTCGCCGCCCAGCAGAACGTTGTGAATCAGGTCAACATGGCCACCCCAGCTCGCGGCGTCGAAGTCAGCGGTGGCCATCTCTATGGCGGATATCACTACTCCGTTGCTGTCTTCGACCAGTCTTCGAACGGCGTCGCCCAATCCGCCAACATCAACCCCTACGTGCCCTCGGCCACTGGCGCCGCCTCCGACGGGGTCGGCTTCGCCTCCGACACGACAGCCAAGGACATCTTCGCCCGGTTCTCTTACCGCTTTAACCTCGAACGCGACCCGGCCGTCAGGCACGAAATCCAGGCTGCCGGCTCCACCGGTCCCCGCGACCACACGTACCTCACCCTCGGCGGCTTCTACATGCACGGCGATTCCAATATGCCCCTCGCCCTGCCCATGCAGCAGGTAAGTCCGACCTACCTTAACGCCACCGCTCCGTTCTACCGCGCCGGCGGCAACATCAGCTTCAACTACCGCAACTTCTACATCTACGGGCTCTACATGTTCGCCCGCGACGACAACCCCCTCCCGGTCACCTCGAACGGAGCCCTCGTTCCTCTCCCGTTGGCCGCCGACAGCCTGACTCCCACCGGCTTCATGTACGGGACGCCGGTTGACTTCAACGGCGGGTTCGTCGAAGCAAACTATCTCATCAAGCCCTGGATCATGCTCATCGGGCGTTGGGACAGCGTCAACTCGACCGCGGACCGCATCAACGGTCTCGCGCTGGCAACCAACACTCCGTTCTTCGCCCCCTATGCCTCCACTCGCAACCGTTATACGCCCGGGATCCAGTTCCTTCTGCGGGCCAACATCAAGTTCTCGGTCGAATACCAGATCCGGCCGCTCGAATCTATCACCTTCGTCACCGACCCCCAGACGGGGTTGATGAAAGCTACCAATCCCTTCCGGGTCAACACGCTCGTGATGGCAACGGAATTTGTCTTCTAGCAATCCAAACGTCACAAGGAGGAGTTAATACTCACATGTCTTTCCATCGAATCGCAACGCTCGCTCTCAGCGTATCGCTCGTCGGCTCTTTTGCCGCCGCCGGCTCGTTGACCGGCTCCGTCGGCGGCGGCCGGGGAAGCGCCGTCGTCTATGTCAACTCGATCGCCGGTAAGACCTTCGACCCACCGGCGAAACACGTCACCATGGACCAGAAAAACCTCAAGTTCCAGCCACACGTCGTCGTCGTCCTCGTCGGCACCACCGTCGATTTCCTCAATGGCGACAAGGTCCAGCACAACATCTTCTGGCCCTCCATCAACGGCAACAAGAAAATGAGCCACAACATGGGCACCTGGCCGACCGGCGAAATCCGCTCGTTCAAGTTCGCCCAGACCGGTGTCGTTCCCCTGCTGTGCAACGTCCACCCCGAAATGTCCGGCTACATCATCGTCACCCCTACGCCGTACTTCGCCGAGGCTGACGAAAGCGGCAACTATAAAATCGACAACCTCCCCGACGGCCAGTACACCGTCTCGGCCTGGAAGGAAGGCAAGAAGGTCGTCTCCAAGCCGGTGACTGTGTCCGGCAACGCAAAGCTCGATTTCTCGTTCTAACCGCCATCAATCAACAACCGGAGACACGCTCATGCGGATGCGCTTCCAAAATAAACGGGTCGACGTCGAGTGGCTTCACACGAATTTTCCGTGCATGATGGCCTGCCCGGCAGGCACCAACGCGGGACGCTATGTGTCGCTCATCGCCGAAGGCCGCTTCGAGGAAGCCTACCACTACGCCCGTGATCCCAACCCCATGGCCAGCGTCTGCGGGCGGGTTTGCGCCCACCCCTGCGAAACCGCCTGCCGCCGCGGCCAGATCGACAAACCCATCTCCATCCGCGCCCTCAAGCGCTTCCTCACCGAGCGCTACGGCCCCGAATCCCGCAGTCCGCTCGAGTCGCGCCGCAAGCCCATCGCGAAACTCCCATACCGGGTTGCGATCATCGGCAGCGGACCCGTAGGCCTCTCCGCCGCGCACGACCTGGCGTTGCTCGGCTACCGCGTCACCATCTTCGAGGCGGCCTCCGTCGCCGGCGGTATGCTCCGGCTGGGCATCCCCGAATACCGCCTTCCCCGGGGCGTCATCGACGCGCAGATCCGCGAAATCCTCGAGATCGGCGACATCACGCTCGAACTCAACCGCGCCGCCGGTCGGGACTTCACCATCGCCAGCCTCAAGGATGCCGGCTTCGACGCTGTCGTCATCGGCGTCGGCGCCCACCGCAGCCGCGACCTCTCCATCCCCGGCGTCGAACTCGACGGCGTGCACAAAGGCATCGAGTTCCTCCTCAACGTCAACCTCGGCTACCAGTTCCGCATCGGCAAAAAAGTAGTCGTCATCGGCGGCGGCAACGTCGCCATGGATGTCGCCCGCTCCGCCGCCCGCGAAGTCCTCCGCGCCTACCCCACCGAAGACGAAGGCCTCATCCCCCGCGAGGAAAACGTCGCCATGGTCGCCGCCCACGAAATGATGGACGTATCGCTGGCCGCCCTTCGCATGGGCGCCCGCGAAGTCAGCATCGTCTGCCTCGAACAGCGCGAGGAGATGCCCGCCGCCGTCGAGGAAGTCGAAGAAGCCGAAACCGAAGGCATCCTCATCCACGGCGGGCGCGGCCCGAAA